>URZP01000021.1 GCA_900552365.1 uncultured Coriobacteriaceae bacterium | reverse complement strand
CGGTATGGACGATGTCTCCTTAGTGAATCGCGCAGATTCATCTCGACGATGCTTGTGCAATCAGAGAGAGGCTGGTTCAGCGTTGTCTTCGACGAAAGACAACGTGCTTAACAGCTTGCTTGCCGCGCACGAGGCGTGGTTCGACGTCAGTCGCAACCAGGAATTCGCGGGCAGGGTGTTTCCCGGTTATGCGGAGTTCCACACGCGTGGCGCGCCATATGTGCTGGTTAAGCGCGCGAAACTTTGGGAAGTCGCTTCCCATGAGTATATTTTCTTCGCCGAGAGTGATCACCTTACTGCGCCCGAAATCTCCGAGCTCATCGAGTTCGTGAAAACTCAGGGCATCAAAAAGGTGAACCCCGATGAGCCAAACCACATGCAAAGCTTCATCTCGTTGGTCGTCATAACCGACGTCGCCGATGACGAGGCTTTGAAAATCGCCCGCAAAGCAAGGTTCCGCAAGAATTTCAAGCTGGGCCTGAACGGTTGGGCCGACCTTCGTGTTGCCATTCTTGACCTGAAAAGCGCAAGCGTCAGCACCAACGCGATGGGCAAAGAGATGAAGAAGACGCTGGAAAGCAATTTGCAGGCTTCTCTTTCTTGATGCCCTGACGCCAGAACAGGTTTAAGGAAGGAACATCAACCATGAACGCAATGATCTTGCTGATCGTTTGCGCCGCGATCCTCATCTGCGGATACATCTTCTACGGAGGATGGCTCGCGAAGCAGTGGGGCGTCGATCCGAATCGTCCCACACCGGCTCACGAATACGAGGACGGCGTGGATTACGTCCCCGCTCCTCCGTATGTCGTTTTGGGCCACCATTTCTCGTCCATTGCGGGCGCCGGTCCCATCAACGGCCCTATTCAGGCCGCTGTTTTCGGCTGGGTCCCCGTTGTGCTATGGGTGCTGATCGGCGGCATTTTCTTTGGCGCCATGCACGACTTCGGTGCGCTGTTTGCCTCGATCCGCCACAAGGGCCATACGCTTGCGTCGATCATCGAGGAGAACATTGACGAGTCGGCGAAGAAGCTGTTTTGCATCTTCTCGTATCTCACGCTGTTGCTGGTGGTTGCTGCGTTCTCGTCCATCGTCGCGAACACGTTCGCTTCCACGCTTGCTAAGCCCAGCGTGGCGAACGAGCAGACCGCGTCGATTTCCATTCTGTTCATTGTCGCAGCCATTATCTGGGGCTTGCTGACGCGTGGTCGTAAGCTTCCGGCTGCTTTGAACATCGGCATGGCCATTGTCGTGATCGTGGCGGTAATCGCCATTGGCTTCAACTTCCATCCGTTCCAGTTCGACTACAACACGTGGATGGTCGTCATTGGCGTGTACATTTTGGCTGCGTCCGTCGCACCGGTCTGGATTCTCCTTCAGCCGCGCGATTACCTGTCCAGTTATCTGTTGTACGGCATGATCGCCCTTGCTGCGTTCGCCGTTCTTGGCGCTGGCGTGGTTGGTGCCGTTGACAATCTGCAGATCCCTGCGTTCACGGGTTTCTTCGCCACCAATCAAGCGTACGACGTTGCCACGGGTGCTGCCATTGTGGATGAAACCGGCAAGGCTGTTATCAACAAAGCTGCCCAGGGTGGTTTTCTGTTCCCGGCTTTGTTCGTCACCATTGCATGCGGCGCGATTTCGGGCTTCCACAGCTTGGTTGCGTCGGGCACCACGTCCAAACAGATCGACAAGGAAGGCCAAGCTCAGCCCATCGCTTATGGCGGTATGCTGATTGAGTGCCTGCTTGCCGTTATCTCGCTGTGCGCTGTCGGCTTCGTGTGGGCCAAGTACGCAGCTGGCGGGTTCGCTTCGCCGACGCAGGTTTTCGCTCAGGGCCTTTCCCAAATGCTGGGCTGCATCCCGGGTTTGGCGGCGACTGAGGATATCGCGTACTCGCTGCTCATCCTTGCGATTTCGGTGTTCTGTCTGACTTCGCTTGATACGGCCACGCGTCTTGCTCGTTACATGTTCCAGGAGCTGTGGACGCCCGAGGGGAAGACCCTCGACCAGCTGACCGGCGTACATAAGTTCTTCGCCAACCAGTGGGTTGCCACCATCGTGACGGTTGTTATCGGCGTGGTGCTGGGCCTTACGGGTTACACGCTGATCTGGCCACTGTTCGGCGCGGCTAACCAGCTGCTGGCCGCATTGGCGCTGCTTTCGGTTTGCGCATGGCTTGGCAATGCGGGCCGCAACAACAAGATGTTCTACATCCCGATGGCGTTCATGATGCTGGTTACCTGCACCTCGCTGTGCATGACCGTGCAGGCGAAGTTCGTGGCGCTGGTTGGCGGCGCGATCACGGTCGCGAACGTGCTCCAGTTCGGTTTGGGCATCGCGCTGCTCGTTCTTTCGGTAATTCTTGCGGTGAAGGCTGCCAAGGTCATCTTCAAGAAGAAGGATGCCGCTGCAGCGTAGCTGCGGTAGCGTAAGCGGCCGTTGGCCTTCGGCTGCGGAAATAGATTCAGGGACGGCGTCTGGGCTTCCAGGCGCCGTTTCGTTGTTAGGCGATATTCATGCATGGAAAAGAAAAATCGGCTGATCGGGAATCCGATCAGCCGATTTCTTGTTTGGAATGGTGCCCGAGGCGAGAGTCGAACTCGCACGTCTTTCGACAACGGTTTTTGAGACCGCCGCGTCTGCCATTCCGCCACTCGGGCGCAGCAACCGATTATAGCGGAACAATTTGCATGCGTCGAGAGAACACCACATACGTGCTAGGATTATGCAGAAATGCGGTTTGAAAAAGGAGCACGCTATGGCGAGTGAAGAAGCACGATTCGAATTTCCGCAGAGCGAGAAGCTCGAATCCCAGATAGAAGGCTACCTTGCCGACAATTGGGGGCAGGTTCTGTCCGACATGGAGCGACTCATCGCCGTGCCCAGTTTTGAAGAGCTTGAGAAGGCGGCCCCCGGCGCGCCTTACGGCCCCGGTCCGCGCGAATCGCTTTCGGTTGCCTTGGACATCGCCCAAGGTTACGGTTTCGAAGCTCATGATGTTGACGGCTACATCGGCTATGCTGACGCGAACGGCACATCGGGCCAACAGTTGGGAATCATCGGTCATACCGACGTGGTGCCGGCAGGCCCTGGTTGGCATTTCGAGCCGTATGCCCTTACGCGCAAGGGCGGCTACCTGCTTGGTCGCGGCACCAGCGACGATAAAGCCCCCATCTTGCTTGCCCTTCATGCAGCGAAGTTCTGGATGGACGAAGCTGCGCGGCAGGGCGCGACGCTTCCGCATGGCATCCGTATCATGTTCGGTGCAAGCGAGGAAACAACCATGTCTGACGTTGCGTACTATCGCCAGAGATTCAGCGACCCCACGTTCCTGTTCACGCCCGATGCCGATTTCCCGCTTGGTTACGGCGAGTCGGGATGTTGCGTTGGCGTGCTGAAGAGCGCGCCTATTGAGGACGGCTCCATCGTGAAAATCGCAGGCGGTACGGCTGCAAACGCGGTTCCCGGATTGGCTCATGCGGTGGTTCGCCTGCCCGAAGGTGCGGCGGTTCCGATTTCCGACGACCCCCGCATTGCGGTTTCACCTGCAGGGGACGGCCTGGTGAAGATCGAGGTTCATGGCAAGAGCGCCCATGCTTCCACGCCCGAGTTTGGTGAAAGCGCTATCGCAATTCTTGTTGGATTCCTGTTGGAAAAGGGCTTGGGAAATGATGGGGAACGCACGTTCCTGAAGCTCGAGCGCGATCTTTTGAGCGTGACCGACGGATCGGGCGTGGGTATCCAAGCTTCTGACGAGCACTTCGGCCCGCTTACTGCGGTTGGCGGCGTCATCGGCATGGAGGGCAACCGTATCATTCAAACGCTTGACTGCCGTTATCCCACTACCACGACGGCCGATGCGATCACCCAGCAGATGATGAAAGTCGCTGCGCAGATCGACGCCGAATACGTTGCGAAGCAGGACAAGATTCCGTTCCTTATGAACCCGGAAAGCCCTGCAGTCAGCGCATTGATGACCGCCTACAACGACGTGACCGGGCAAGATTCGAAGCCGTTCGTGATGAAGGGCGGCACGTACGCGCGTCTGTTCTCGCACGCGGTGAGCTTCGGCTCGCAGTTCCCCGATGAGGTGAAGCCCGCGTGGGTTGGCGGAATGCACGGCCCCGATGAGGGCGTCTCGGAAGAGGGGATGAAGCGCGCGTTCCGCGTGTACGTTCGCGCGATCGGCAATCTGCTGGCATTGGAAAGCCTCGCGTAGAGCGTGTTCGCTATACCGAAACAAGAAAATGGGCGCCTTTGCGGGCGCCCATTTTGACGTTTGGCCGGAGTAAGTGACTGTGTGCTGGAACTGCTTGGCGCCGTTTTCAAAGACGGCGTCTTTCTATCCCAAGAATTCGACCACGCCGGTGTCGGTGTGGTACAGCGCGCCGATGACGCGCAAGCCGTTGTTGATCTCGTCGTTGTGCAGCTGGCGGCTTTCCTCGATACGATTCACGCTGTGCGCGACGTTTTTCAGACACGCCCTCGCTTCGTCGGCCTCGTCGCCGATGGCATCGCTGATTTCGTCGGTGATGAACTTCACGGTGCCATAGGGCTCGTGGTGCATCGCGGCATCGACCGCGCCGCAGCCGGTATGCCCCAGCACAACAACCAGCTTGCAGTTCAGGTGGCTCTCGGCGTACTCGACGCTGCCCAGCTGATGGTTGTCCACAACGTTGCCCGCCACGCGGATGGTGAACAAGTCGCCGATGCCTGCCGAGAAGATGGCTTCGGGGATGACGCGCGAATCGGAGCAAGCAAGCACGATGGCGAAGGGATGCTGGCCTTCTTCGAACGTTGAACGCCTGATCTGCGGAGATACGTTGCCTTGCGCGGTTTTTGCTTCAAGGTAGCGTGCGTTTCCTTCGCGAAGGCGCTTGATGGCTTCGTCTGCGCTCATGACGTCGGTGGCGCCGTGCTTGTCGTTCATGTTCGTGCTTATATGAATCGCCTCTTGCTGATGTGTGTTCGGGCGGGCTGTGACTGGGTTATGCGCGCGAGCTGCGCGAGCCGACCCTGCCTGTTTGCCGTGCAGCAACCGCTGCCGCTTCTTCAGTTCCAGTTTAGCGAAGTGCGTCGCGTGCGTCGAAAATCGCCGCGATCAAATTCTCAACCAGCTCGCGATTTTCCTCGCAGTCGGGAACCCCTGCCATGACGCTGACGACGTAGGTGCGCCCGTCAAGCTGAACGATCCCGGCGTCGCACACGCCGTTGAAGTCGTAGCCGTAGTCGCTGCCCGAGCACCAACCCGCTTTGTTTCGAACGGTGGCGCCAAGCGGGTCAACCACGTCGCGCAGGAACGAGACGGTGGTTTCTCCGCACAGGGAAGATAGCCACTGCGCAGCGTCGCCGCCCGTTTGCCAGTAGTTGTACATCTCGGTCCAGATCTTCAGCGAAGATCGGACGCTGTACCAAGGGAACCATGAGTCGGGCGTGTAGGCCGTATCTTGAATGCCCAGTTCATCGACCCATTCGTTGTAGCCGCCCGCGTCGTACATGCTGCGCAGCATCGCGAACGAGTCGTTGTCGGAGTTGCAGATTGCGTTCTCGATCAGGATCTTCGTGTAGCCGCTCGCGCCGAAAAGCTCGGTTTCGTCTTCGCCGGAAATCCCGGGAATGGTGAGCTCGCCGTTTTCGACGTGTTTTTGGCAAAGGTACAGCGCGTACGGGGCTTTGAACGAGCTTGCGCCGTAAATCTCCTGGTCGAGGTTGTACCCGATGCCGCGGCCCGATTCCATGTCGTACATGCCGAAGCCCACAGAGGCGCCATCGAAGCTTTCAAGCGCTGTGCGGATTGCTGACAAGTTCTTGTTGGAAAGCTCGGGGGCCCGGGCGTCGGAAAGCGAGAACGACACGATCTCGTCGGATTCGTCGATGCCGTCGAGCATTGCCGGCATGACGGCGAAGTCGCTGCTCGCTGAATCGCCGTTCGAGGAGATGTCGGCGGCATTGAAGGATGCGACCCCCATGCTGCTTGTTGTTTTCGCCGAATCGAAGGAAGACGCGGTGGAACGAAGGCTGCCGCTTCCCTTCGCGTATGCGATGGCGCCGAACGCGAAGATCGCGGCAAGTGTCACGACGACGGCAATCACCACGGCGATTGCAGGCGCACTCGAGCGCTTGGGCGTGCTGACATTCGCGCCATGCGCGCCGTACTGCGGCTGCGAGCTGGGCGTGGCGTGGCAAGGCTGGTGCTGCGGCTTTTGATGGGGTGGCTGTTGACGATCGTGTTGCATGGGCGAAGGTTAGCACGCCTTCCATAAAAGAGGGTGAAATCAACTAACAAAGTAGCGTGATTCTGTCAAATCGTCTTATTTGCAACTGCCATAGAGCGTCTGTGGCAAAGCGCAAAACATTTTTCTGATCAGCGCGTTTCCGTTGAAAGAAAATACGCCGTTGTTAACATAGCCATCGGTGAATGGAAGGGGATGACATGAAGGACGCTGTCACGATGAAAGCCAAAACGGAAACCGATGTGAAAGTCAACATGGGGGCGGGTTCGTTTGCCGCTGTCGCTGATTCAAACGATATCATTCTTGACGGTATGAACCGCAAGGCGATGTCGGTCAGGCGCATCGCATGCCTGCTGGTCGGTTTGGTGACGCTGTTCTTCATGGGCCTTATTTTCGCATGGTCCATTTTCGCCACGCCTATTGCCAACAGCACGGGTTGGGACCCTCAGCTGTTGGCGTTTAACTTCCGCATTGTCATGATCTGTCAAGCTGTCGGCTGCCTGGCTTCTTCCATGATCCAGCGCCAGTGCAACGGCCGCCCGCGTGTTCCCATCTTCATCGGCGGCGCGCTTGTTCTGATCGGCTTCATTTCGGTTGGTGCTCTTTCGAGCCTGGGCATCGTTTCGGTGTTCGTGTTCTACGGCGGATTCGCCGCATTCGGTGCGGGCATCGCCTTCAACGCCATCCTGACTACGGTGAACCTGTGGTTCCCCGACCGCGTGGGCGTTGTTTCCGGTCTTCAGATGTTCGCCTTCGGCGTCGCGTCGCTGGTTTTGGGCGTGCAAATCGATGGTCTGATGAACGCAATCGGTTGGCAGACCGTTCTTGTCGGCTTGGGCATCTTGATCTTCGCGCTGAATGTGGTCGCATCGTTCGTGATCAAGGCTTCGCCGGCGGGCATCGACGAGGTGTTCCGCGGAAAGGCCGCAAGCGCCAAGGCCGAGTCCGGCGATGGTCGGAATGCTGCTGCGAAGAACCCGCATTTCCTGACCGATTTCGGCGTTTCCAAGAAGTCTTTCGGCATCCCTGACATGCTGAAGACCCCCGTGTTCTGGCTCGGCCTTGCTTGGTTCGTCTGCGTTGCCAGCATCGGTCTGACCCTGATGGGCGAGTCGCGTCAGGATGCGCTTGCCCTGGGCACCGAGGCAACCTTGGCCACGCTCATCGTTGGCATGATCTCGCTGTTCAACGGCGGTGCCAGCATTGTGTACGGTTTCTTGCTTGACCGCTTCGGTCTGATCAACCACCTGCGTCTTACCACGGGCGTCTCGGTTGCGGGCATTTGCCTGATCACCGCAGCGTGCTTCGCGCAGAGCAGCCCGTTGTTCATCTTCGGCGCGCTGGTTTTGGCCGCGGGCTACGGTGGACTCCCCGTGTTCAGCACCACGTTCACGCTGAATCGCTACGGCCGCGCGCACTATGCCGAGAACTGCGCTGTTGGAACGGCTTTCCTGGTGCCCGCTTCGTTGGCCAGCATGATCTTGGCTCCGATCTTCTCGGGTTTCGGCGGCTTGGCGTTCATGTACGCCGGTTTCGTCGGCGTCATTCTGGTGGGAATCATCCTGCTGCTGGCTTTCTCGCGCCGCTACCGCAAGGACATGGTCGACTTGGTGTAATCGCGGACAAAGAATTCGCGAACGTAAGGGACTCGTTTCGGCGAGTCCCTTTTTCAATGCGGCTGCGCGGGCGTGGTATGCTAGTTCGCAGCTATTGTTCTTAATTGGCAAAGTGCCTGATCGCGGCGATGCCGTTTGTCGCGACAAGCGCGGATCGGATAGTTTATGGCAGCCGAAAACAAAACTATGCAGGCAACGGAAAGCCCCGCAGCATGCGAAGGCACGGCGGAAATCGTCAAGCGCATCGCTGCCGAAATCGAGCCCCAGATCATCGCATGGCGAAGGATGTTTCACCGCCACCCCGAGCTCAGCGGCGTCGAGCTGTTCACGTCTGCCGCCATTCGCGCCGAGCTTGACAAGCTGGGGATCGAATTCAAGGTTCTGCCTACCACCGACGAAGTGAAGGGCGCGGGCATCGTTGCCACCATTAGGGGAACCGCTCCCGACGCGTACGATGCGGCCGGCAACCCTAAGCGCCGTATCGCCCTACGCGCCGATTTCGACGGCTTGCCCATTGCCGAGCGAGCCGGCTTCGACTTCGCTTCGGAAAACGAGGGCATCATGCACGCCTGCGGGCACGACTGCCACATTGCCATGATGCTTGGCACGATCTCGATTCTCTCGCGTATGACCGACCTAATTCATGGTGAGGTCCGCGTGCTGTTCCAGCCTTCGGAGGAAAATTCCACGGGTGCGCGCTATATGATCGCCAACAACGTGCTTGACGGGGTGGACGCCATTTACGGCGCACATATTTGGAGCGAAGTGCCGGCGGGCACGATCTCGTGCGAGCCCGGTCAGCGCATGGCGAACTGCGATTGGTTCAAGATCGACATCAAGGGAATGAGCGCACATGGCTCGATGCCCCACTTGGGAATCGATGCCGTTGTTGTCGGCGCCGCCATCGTGAATTCCATCCAGGTACTGGTAAGCCGCGACGTGTCGCCGTTTGATCCCGTGGTCATCACGGTTGGTAAGTTCGAGGGCGGCGAGGCCCGTAACATCATTGCGGGATCGGCCCACATGGAAGGCACGATCCGCACGTGGTCGCCCAAGCTGCGAGACGAGGTGCCGACTCGCTTGGAGCACATCGTCGAGGAAATCGCTGATTCGCTGGGGGCTTCGGCAACGTTTTCGTACACCCACGGCAACCCCGGTTTGTCGAACGACCCGGTTTATGCCGAAGCCGCACGTCAGGCGGTTGTCGACGTGCTGGGCGAGGACGCCGTGGCAACGTATCAGGGCACGCTTTCGGGTGAGGACTTCTCGGAATTTTTGAATATCGTGCCGGGCGTGCTGGTGTTCGTCGGAACGAACAACCCCGAGATCGGTGCAATTTACCCGCAGCACAGCTGCAACTACACGATCGACGAGAGCGTGCTGGCGAAGGGTGCAATGGTTGCGGCGCAGTGGGCGTGCGACCAGTTGGCGTAGTGCTTGTGGCCTGGCCGAGCCGCTTCTTATACGAACTTTTCGACGCGCCTCGGTTTCGGGGCGCGTTTTCGCTTCGCATGGCTTGGCCGCGCTGCATGAGTGCCCTTTCGGGTCGACGCCTTCCCGAATCCCGCCCACTTGTGTTGCCCTTGCTTTAATTAATTGGTGGAAATGCCCTTGCGAGTCACAGAGCAGCTGATTTGTGGCATTATTGCACGTTGAACACCTGCGTGCAGGCTAGTTTGCAACTGAAGAAGAAACGTCGTACGCAGTAGCAATCAGGATTCAACGAGGAGCATCAATGGGCCTTTTCTCCCGTTTCGAGAACAAGATGGAAGACACGGTGGAAGGTGCCGCCAATCGTATGGCGCAAGCGCCTATTTCGCCTGTTCAGATAGAGAAAAAAGCAGAGAAGCAGATGAAGCGCGAGACCATGGTCGGCGCTGGCAAGGAATTCGCTCCCACGCTTTACACCGTCTTGGTCAATCCTGACGACGACCAGCGTCTTTTCGGTTATTACCCCACGTTGGCCGGCGAGATCGAAACCTATCTTCAGGCTAAGGCCGTCGAAGGGGGCCTGGTTATGGATGGTCAGCCCCTGGTTCGCTTCATCGTTGACGACGGTTTGCGCCACGGCAAGTTCGATGTCATTGCCGAGCCTGTTGCCGCACCCATCGTTGCCCAGCTCCGCCAAGAGGAAATGGTGCGTTACGGCCTTGCGCCCGCGCCCGCTTCCCAGTACTCCCAGCCCGCTCAGGGCGCTTACGCCGATCCGCGCCAGCAGCAGTACGCACCACAGCAGAATGGCGGCTACTACGATCAGCCCCAGGGTGCGTACGACGATTACCGGGGCGGCTATCAGGAAGATTATCATCAGCCCGCTGCAGCACCGCAGCAGGATCAGCCCCAACGTGGTTCCAAGCCGCCGCTGCCGTACGTCCCCGAGGACGAGATCGATTACTCCATCGATTACGGTGAGTACACCTTCGACAGCGAGGACTTCGAGGATTATCGCGATAAGGCCGAGCAGGACGCCCGTTACGGCGCGCATCGTCGTAACGGCGCTCATGGTGCTGGTGCCTCGTCCGAAGCTGCCGCCGGCGCCGCTGCAGGCGCTGCCGCTGGTGCAGTTGCCGGTGCCGCCATCGGAACGGTCACTTCGCGCCCCGCAAGGAACGCCCAGGCTGCCGGCCCCAACACGGTTGGCTTCGCTGGCAACGCTGGCATGCCCGACCATCGCAACGTTCAGGCAAGGCTGATCAACATTGCGTACCAGCGCGCGTACGACCTGGGTTCATCCACGGTCACCCTTGGTCGCGAGTCCGGCAACGACATCGTCATCCAGGACATCAGCGCAAGCCGCAAGCATGCCCAGCTCACGTGCACGCCACAGGGCGTTTGGGTCATCGTCGACCTTGGCTCCACCAACGGAACCATCGTCAACGGCGTTTCCATCGCCACGCAGCCGCTTCGCTCGGGCGACCGCATCGTCATTGGCAAGACCGAGTTCCAATTCGTTCAGTAGTCCGCTTAAACGGCCTGCTGAAGCAAGCAGGCTCAACGCTTTCACGGCTAGCAACCCTACATCAATCGCAAACCGCTAAACGAGGAGGCCCCATTGATAGACGTCGTTTTGCTCGTTGGACGTCTGCTGTTCGTGGCATTGCTGTACCTGTTCCTGTTCGCCATTGTGAAAACGGGAATCGGTCTGGTGCGCGGACAGCGCAAAAAAGAGCGCACCTGGAACCTTTCGGTCGAGAAAGGCCCTAAGGAATTGCGCGGCGTTTCCATCGTCGTGCGCGGGCCCGTTATCGTCGGCCGTTCCCCTAACGCAGACATCGTCATTGGTGCAGGCTATGTTTCCGCACGTCATGCTCGTTTTTCGCTGATGGGTCAGAATCTGTTCGTCGAGGATTTGGGATCCACCAACGGAACCGCCGTCAACGGCCAGCGCATCTCCGAGCCGTGCGCGCTTCGCAACAACGACGTCGTCAACGTTGGCGACGTCTCCATTCGCGTGAGGCATAGCTAATGGCCTCCGAGAAGAAAAGCACCGGTTCGTATCATTCAACGCCGCGAACCCGTCGCGGTGCCATCACCACGTTCGGCAGCCGCACGGACGTCGGTTGCGTGCGTGAGCAGAACGAGGATTCGCTGGTTGTCGCACCGCCGCTGTTCGTCGTTGCCGACGGCATGGGCGGTCACGCCGCGGGTGAGGTTGCTTCTGAAATCGCCGTCGAAACCATCGCGAAAAACGCTCCCGAGCATCCCGATCCCGACGTTCTTGCCGCTGCTGTCGAAGAAGCCAACCGCGCCATCATCGACGCCGCTGTGGCAGGCGAGGGTCGTGCGGGCATGGGCACCACGTGCACTGCGGCCATGCTTGAAGAAGAGCGTCTGGTCATCGCCCAGGTGGGCGACTCGCGCGCATATCTTTTGCATCACGGCCGTTTAAGCCAGATCACCCGCGACCATAGTTTGGTTGCGGCGCTGGTCGAGGCCGGCCGCATCACGCCTGACGAGGCGCGCGTTCATCCGCAGCGCTCGGTTATCACCCGCGCCTTGGGCAACGACCCCGCTACCAGGCCGGACATCTTCGAGGTGAACGTCGAGGCGGGAGACAGGTTGCTGCTGTGCTCCGACGGCCTTTCGGGTATGGTGCTCGACCATGACATTGAAGAGGTCATGAATCGTGTCCGCGACCCGCAGCGTTGCGCATCGCAGCTGGTCAACCAGGCAATTGCTGCAGGCGGCCAGGACAATGTCACCGTTATCGTCGCCGACGTGCAGGGCACGCGCGAAAAGCAGCGCCGCAAGCTGGCTCGTCGCACGAAGATGACGCTGGGTTTTGTCGCCGTGCTGCTTGTTTTGATCTTGGGTGGTACGGCATGGGGAACCAGCCAGTACCTCAGCCATGTTGCATTTTTGGGTAACAGCGATGGAAAAGTTGCTGTATATCAGGGAGTTCCCGGTGAGATTCTGGGAGTTGCCTGTTCGAAATTGGTTGAAGAAACCGACGTGTCGGTGGCAGATCTTTCCAGCACCGCGCGCGGGAACATAGAAGAAGGCCTGCGCTGCGACAGCCTTGATGACGCGTACGACTTGGTTGAGTCGTACCGTGCCGACATCGAGGAGCGTGCCGTTGCGAAGATGCCTTCTGCCGATGCCGAGAAGGCCGACTCCGTTTCCGCAGGTTCTGCTTCTTCGGATTCTGCATCTGCGGCCTCGAGCGCAACGGGCGTAAGCGCGACCGGCACCGCCACGGGCATCGCGCCCGCCACGGGCTCGACCTCGGCGAAGACGGGCGGTGCCCAATGACGCGCCGTAATTTAGAGCTTGCGCTACTGTGCATTGCCGCCCCGTTCGTCATCGTGCTGTTCGCGATGCTTGCCATGAACGAGGGCCAGATCTTGGGTTTCAAGGCTCTTGAAGTGCCCATCTGCCTGTTCGTCGCATTCGTCATCGCCCATGTGGCAACGCGTTTTTTGGCACCGGGTGCCGACCCTGCCATTCTGCCTATTACTTTCGCGCTATCGGGCATCGGTATCGCGTTCGTCACGCGTCTGGCCCCGAACCTGGCAGAAGGCCAGGTCATGTGGCTGTTCGTGGGCATTTTCAGCATGATCGTCATTTTGGCCATCTCGAAGAACTTCGAGAAGCTTGCCAACTACAAATACACGTTCATGGTCGTTGGCTTCATTTTGCTGCTGTCGCCGATCGTCCCGGGCCTTGGCCAAGAGATCTACGGCAGCCGTATTTGGCTGCATATCGGATCGTTCTCGTTCCAGCCGGGCGAGATCGCGAAGATCGTGATCGTCCTGTTCTTGGCGGGTTACCTGGCAAAGAACCGCGAGCTGCTCAGTGTGTTCACCTACCGCGTAGGTCCGTTCCGCCTGCCTGATATCCGCACGCTTGCCCCCATGCTTCTTATGTGGGTGGTTGCGTTGCTCATCGTCGTGTTCGAGCGCGACCTGGGCAGCGCTATGGTGTTCTTCTTCGTCTTCCTGGCCATGTTGTACGTGGCCACGGGCAAGAAGTTCTACCTGATCGTGGGCGTGTTGATGATATCCGTGGGCTTCGTTGGCGCGTTCTTCGCGTTCGGCCACGTGCAGGTTCGCGTTAACAACTGGCTCGATCCTTTCGCCGACGCGCAGGGTACGGGCTATCAGATGGTGCAGGCGCTGTTCTCCATCGCCGACGGCGACCTGTTCGGCTGCGGCATCGGCCGCGGTTTGGCCGATCAGATCCCGGTTGTCGAGTCAGACTTCATCTTCGCGGCCGTTGCCGAGGAGATCGGCCTTCTGGGTGCGGCGGGCGTTCTGCTGCTGTTCCTGAGCTTCGCCATCCGCGGCTTTGCAACCGCTGCCCGCGCGAAGAGCGACTTTGCGTCGTTCGTGGCCGTGGGCCTGACCACCACCATTGTCCTTCAGGCGTTCATCATCGTGGGTGGCGTCACGGGGCTTATCCCGCTGACGGGTCTGACTTTGCCGTTCATGAGCCAGGGTGGTTCGTCGCTTCTGTCCAGTTTCATCGCAGTTGGATTCCTGTTGCGTTGCGGCGACGAGGCTACCGGCGTTGAGGCTGAGATGACTTCGGGCACGGGAATCGTCAGCTCGAACAGCGTCCTTGGTCGCGTGGCGTTGGGCAAACGTCTGACAAACGCCATCATGGTGTTCTCACTGGCCTTCGTGGTTTTGGTCGCGAATCTGACATTGATCATGGTCGTTCAGGCCAAGGACTATCAGACCATGCCGTCCAACAACCACACCATCGCGAAGCAAACGAACATCAAGCGCGGTGCCATCACCACGTATGACGGCACGGTTCTTGCCGAAAGCGTGGATAACGGCAACGGAACGTATTCGCGCGTGTACCCCGCGGGCGATCTTGCGGCCCACGTCATTGGCTACTACTCGCAGACGTACGGAACCAGCGGCATCGAGGCGTCGCAGAACGACATCCTGCAGGGCAATCGCTCGTACGCGTCGTGGAGCGACGTGCTGGCGGCTATGTCGGGCAGCAAGCAAACTGGCAACGACGTCGTGCTTACGCTGAACACCACCATTCAGCAGGCTGCCCAGGATGCGCTTGCGGGTCAAACCGGCGCATGCATCGTGATGGACCCCGAGACCGGCGCCGTGTTGGCCATGGCTTCGTCGCCCGCGTACAGCACCGCCGACTTCGAAAGCGTTATCAAGGCCAGCTCGAACGATTCCTCATCGGGATCGCTGATCAACCGCGCAACGCAGTCGCTGTACGCACCGGGATCCACCTTCAAGATGGTCACGCTGGCAACGGCGCTTGAGAACAACGTCGCTGACGAGAACACCGTGTTCGATTCGCCGGGCACGATGGAGATCGGCGGCGCGGCGGTCACCAATTTCGACAGCAACAACTATGGGCGCCAGACGCTCGCGCAGGCAACGGCGTGGTCTTCCAACACCGTGTTCGGTCAGTTGGGCGTTCAGATCGGCGCATCCGCGTTGGTGAAGGGCGCCGATGGGTTCGGCTTCGACAGCAAGATCAGCTTCGACTTGCCCACGGCCATGTCGCTGATGACCAATCCGAAGGAAATGACCACGTGGGAAACGGCGTGGGCGGCTGCCGGCCAGCCTGTTGGCGCGCATTCCCAGATCGGTCCGTACACAAGCGTTCTGCAGATGGCCCTGGTTGGCTGCGGCATCGCGAACGACGGCAAGGTCATGACCCCGTATCTGGTCCAGAATGTGTACAACTCGAACGGCGAGCGCAGCTACACCGCGTCTCCCAGCGTTCTTTCGCAGGCTATTAGCAAGTCAACCGCGGATCGCGTTAAGGAAGTGCTGAAGGGCGTCGTTTCGAACGGCACGGGTACCGCTGTTCAGATCTCGGGTGTCGAGATCGCGGGCAAGACGGGCACTGCCGAGACGGGCAAAGCCAAGGACGATAGCTGGTTCGTGGGCATGGCTCCTGCGGACAACCCGAAGGTCGTGGTCGCCATCGTTCTTGAGCAAGACGGAACCGAGGGCGACGGCGCGGCAAGGGCGCGTCAGGTCATCATGACCGCATTGAAGACAGAAGGTCTGCTGTAGCAGCCGATTGTTGACCAGAAGATTCGTTGGGTAACGCGATTTGTTAACCAACAGGCAAGATTTAGATGAAAGGCGCGGTCGCAGGGCATTTTCAGAATATAATGTCTTGCGACCTTACAAAGGGGTTTTAAAGGAGCACCAAGGTGGCAGAGAATCTAATCGGGCGGACGTTGAACAACCGCTATCAAATCATCGAGCGTGTAGGCGTCGGTGGCATGGCAGAGGTTTATCGCGCCCAGGACAACGTGTTGGGCCGTACCGTCGCCGTTAAGGTGATGCTGCCTCAGTACGCCGAGGACGAGCAGTTCACTGCGCGTTTCCGCCAGGAAGCGGCGTCTGCTGCCAACCTTTCCAGCCCCTACATCGTGAACGTGTACGACTGGGGTCAGGACTCGGGCACGTACTACATCGTCATGGAATACGTACGCGGCTCCGACCTTAAAACCGCCATCAAGCAGCGCGGCGCCATCAACCAGCGCAAGGTCGCCGAAATCGGCTCGCAGGTTTGCCAGGCCCTTTCGGTCGCGCACAACATGGACATCATCCATCGCGACATCAAGCCGCAAAACATCATGGTCCAGCCCGACGGCAACGTGAAGGTCATGGACTTCGGCATCGCCCGTGCCAAGAACAGCAACGCCGATAAGACCGGTGCCGTTCTGGGCACTGCCCACTACATCTCGCCCGAGCAAGCTCAGGGCAAGGAGCTTACTTCGGCCAGCGACATCTACTCGCTGGGCATCGTCATGTACGAGTCGGTTACCGGGCAGCTGCCGTTTGACGGCCCCGACGCCGTCAGCGTGGCTATGAAGCAGGTTCAGGAGATGCCTGTTCCGCCTAGCCAGATCAACCCCAGCATCGATCCGTCGCTCGAGGCCATCATCATGAGGGCCATCGAGAAGGACCCTGCTAACCGTTTCGCTACCGCTCAGGAAATGCGTTCCGCTTTGAACGACTACCTGGCGGGCCGTCCCGTTGCGTTCGGCGATTTCAACGGCGCCCGCACTGCCGTTATCGGCGTGCCGGACGTGCCGCCTATCAGCCCCGCGTATGCCGCCGAGAAAACCTCGGTCATGCCTTCGGTTGATCAGCAGTACGGCCAGGGCGGTCACAGCAACGGTTGCGGCGTCGACCACGGAAACGGCCATGCAAGCAAGAGCTATCGCGAGGACGCAACTGCCAGCAAGAAGGGCGGCAAGAAGGGTGCTGCGGTGGCAATCGCCGTCGTGGCCGTCATCGCAGTCATCGCGGTTGTTGCATTCGCGCTTCTGTCGCGCGGTTCGGGCGACATCACCGTGCCCAACGTTGTGGGCAAGACGCAGGCCGAGGCTACGGCCGCCATCACCGGCGCCGGCTTGCAGGTTGGCAACATCACCGAGGCTTACGACGAGAAGGTCGAGGCAGGCAAGGTTATCAGCCAGGATCCGAAGGGCGAGACCAAGGCCAACGACGGAGCTAAGGTGAACTTGGTCATTTCGCAGGGAGGCGAGCAGGTCACCGTCCCCGATTTGGAGAACATGACCGCCAAGGAGGCTCGTGCCGCCCTGCAGAAGCTTGGCTTGAAGGACGCGTCGGGCACTGCCGAGTACTCTGACTCCATCGACAAGAACCATGTCGCACGTCAGGAGCCGGCTGCAGGTTCGAAGGTTTCCAAGGGTGCAACCATCACGTACTACCTTTCCGCTGGTAAGGAGGGCAAGGACGTTCCCGATGTGAAGGGCAAGTCCGAGGGCGACGCCATGGCCATCCTGCAGAACGCGGGCTTCAAGGTAACCACGCAGTATGAAAGCAGCAGCACGGTTGACCAGGGCAAGGTTATTGGCCAGACGCCCGAGGCCGGCAGCTCGCAGAAGGAAGGCGACACCATCAACTTGACTGTCAGCACGGGCAAGTCCACGCACAGCGTGTCCGCTTCGGCTGGTACAGGCGGCTCGGTTTCTCCGTCCAGCTTGACCGTTGACAACGGCGGCAGCGCGTCGTTCACGGTAACGCCTAGTGCGGGTTACACGGTTTCCAGCGTGTACGACAACTACGGCGATCGCTACAACGTCGGCGCTTCAGGCGGCACGTTCAGCATCAGCAACGTGACGGCAGATACGTCCATTACCGTGGAGTTCACGAAGACGTCTAGTTCTTCTGGCGCTTCGGGTGCTGCCTCGCACTAAGTATTTGATACAATACCTTCTGCACATCGCCAAGCGCGATGTTGCGGATTCGCCTCAGTAGCTCAGGGGATAGAGCACCGCTCTCCTAAAGCGGGTGTCGTACGTTCGAATCGTATCTGGGGCACCATGAACAATCGAGTCGGGCCTTTTTGGTCCGACTCGTTTTTTCTTTTTGATGAGACGATGGGCGCCGAATTGGCGCCCATCGTCGGTTTAGCGCGAGGGCTGCGACGCATTGGCTGACGTCGGCGGCTGCAAGGCGGGCAGGACAGACGCGGCCGGGGATGGCTGCGTGATTGGAAAGCGAGCCGCTAATTGCTGGTGGGTAGCGCCGTTGCCTTAAGGGCGCTCGTGCGACTCGAAACCGCGCG
>URZP01000020.1 GCA_900552365.1 uncultured Coriobacteriaceae bacterium | reverse complement strand
CCGCTCTTAGTGGCTATCAAAACTAAATCAAACCAGCCAACATAAACGCGGTATGGAACAGAAATGCCACGATCCAGGCGACGCCTATCTGAAGCGCGAACACAGCCGCAGCGTAGCGCCCACCGAGTTCGGAACGAACAGTGCTGATTGACGCAACGCACGGCGGATACAACAACACGAACACCAGGAACACATAGGCGATAGGCGGCGTGAACATGCCCGAAAGCACTGCCGTGGACGTGGATCCCAGTAAAACCGTGAGCGTCGAAATGACGCTTTCCTTAGCTACGAGGCCGCACACCAATGCGGTTGACGTGCGCCAATCGCCGAAACCAAGCGGCGCAAGCAACGGCGCGATGAACCCGCCAAGCACCGCCAGCATGCTTTGCGACTGATCGGCAACCACGTTGAAGCGAATATCGAACGTCTGCAAAAACCAAATGACGATGGATGCCAAAAAGATGATGGTGAACGCCTTGGTGATGAAGCCCTTCGCCTTGTCCCATGCCAAAAGCAATGTGGACTTAGCACTAGGGAAACGGTAATTCGGAAGCTCCATGACAAACGGCACCGGCTCGCCCTTGAACGCCGTGCGCTTGAAGATCAGCGCCACGACAACGCCGACAAGGATTCCGATGACATATAGCGAGATCATGGCAAGAGCCGCCGCCTGCGGGAAGAACGCCGCACAAAACAGGCCGTACACCGGCAGTTTCGCCGAACAGCTCATGAACGGCGTGAGCATGACGGTCATCTTACGATCGTGGTCGGAGGGCAGCGTGCGCGTGGACATGATGGCGGGAACGCTGCATCCAAAACCTAGAAGCATGGGCACGAAACTGCGGCCCGACAAGCCAAAACGTCGCAGCGCTTTGTCCATGACGAACGCAACGCGTGCCATGTAACCAGAGTCTTCCAAAATAGACAGCAGCAGGAACAGCACGACGATGATGGGCAAAAACGACAAGACGCTGCCAACACCGGTCATCACACCGTCCACGATAAGCGAGCGAACCACAGGGTTCGTGCCAAAGGCCTCAAGCGCGCCCGCCGCCATATCGATGCATGCATCGATCGCATCCCCAAGAACGCCCTGCAAGCCTGCGCCGATCACGCCAAACGTCAGCCAAAACACCAGACCCATGATCAGCAGGAACATCGGAATGGCGGTATAGCGACCCGTTAAAACACGATCGATTGCCTCTGAACGCTTATGCTCGATGCTTTCATGCGGCTTAATGACGCACGCCAGGCAAATGTGCTCGATGAACGTGAATCGCATATCCGCCAGAGCAGCCATGCGATCGAGGCCCGACTCCTCTTCCATCTGCTTGACGATGTGCTCGATGGCATCAAGCTCGTTCTGATCGAGATTGAGCGATTCAATGACAAGCGAATCGCCTTCAACCAGCTTCGTCGCAGCGAATCGACGCGGAATACCCGCAGCCTCGGCATGGTCGCCCACCAGTTTCGCGATGCCGTGAATGCAACGATGAAGAGCGCCGCCGTCACGTGAATCAAGGTTGGGCGAACAGAAATCGATGCGCCCGGGGCGCTCGTCGTACTGAGCAATATGGATGGCATGCTCGATAAGCTCGCTGATGCCCTCGTTGCGCGCCGCGGAAATGGGCACGACGGGGACGCCAAGCTGCTTCTCGAGCATGTTGACATCGATAGTGCCACCGTTGGCAGCCACCTCGTCCATCATGTTAAGAGCGATGACCATGGGGCGATCAAGCTCGATAAGTTGCAACGTGAGATATAAGTTTCGCTCGATATTGGTGGCATCGATGATGTTGATGATGGCATCGGGCTTCGATTCCAAAATGAACTTTCGACTAACCACCTCTTCGCCCGTGTAAGGCGAAAGCGAGTAAATACCTGGAAGGTCGGTAACGGTTGCCTCGGGATGATTGCGGATGATGCCGTCTTTACGGTCGACCGTAACGCCCGGGAAGTTGCCGACGTGCTGATTAGACCCAGTCAACCTGTTGAACAGCGTGGTCTTGCCGCAGTTCTGATTGCCAACAAGGGCGAACGTGAGGGGAGTTCCCTCCGAGAACGTTTTGCGCATCTGACGCGGATGGCAGCCCTCGCCAAAAGCGGGATGAACGGTGAATCCCGTCTGCGGCGTCTCACGCGAAACGTCATGGGAATCATGCACATCAACAAGGGAGATGCGCGCGGCGTCGTCCTTGCGCAGCGTAAGCTCGTAACCACGCAGACGGATTTCCAAAGGATCGCCCATGGGGGCATATTTAACCATGGTAACTTCGGTACCAGGCGTCAAACCCATGTCGAATATATGCTGACGGAGGGAGGAATCGCCGGACTCAACCGACGCGACCACCGCGTCTTTTCCAATCTCAAGAGCATCAAGTCTCATGCTGTAAGCCTTACCGTTGGCAACGAACACGCCTCACGAGCGAATCAGCCTTTAGAGCGCAAACATTTATTATACGCCCAATCACCCGAAAACGAGTATTCTCATCGAAGCTTTTGATAGAATACTTGGTCACAATTATAAACACGTTAGTTGGGGAACTTTCGCAATGAGCAACACGTCTTCTACCAAGGCGCTTACACCGCGTCAATCCCTCGCTGTGGGCATCACGCTTTTCTCGATGTTCTTCGGTGCGGGAAACCTTATCCTTCCGCCGCTCTTGGGCCTGCAAGCGGGTACCCAGAGCATCGGCGCAACCATTGGCTTCCTTATCGCCGGAATCGGACTGCCCGTCCTCGGCATTGTGGCCGTCGCCCTTGTCGGCACCGCCCGCGAGCTTGCCGACCGGGCACATCCGCTGTTTTCCAGCATCTTCGTCGCTGCAATCTACCTGGCCATCGGCCCCTGCTTGGCTATTCCTCGCACCAGCTCGACGTCGTTCGAGATGCTCGTGCCGCTGCTTCCCGAAGGCATTTCGGTTGAAGTGGTTCGCCTTGTCTTCTCCATCGTGTTCTTCGTGGTGGCCTACACGCTGGCTATGCGCCCCGGTGCCCTTACCAAGCTTCTCGGCCGCATCACCGGCCCGGCTCTCATCGTTCTGCTCGTTTTGGTCATCGGTTCGGCCATTCTGGCTCCGGCGGGCATCGCTCAGGATCCCATCGCGCCTTACAACGAAGCTGCCGCCATTCAGGGCTTCCTTACAGGCTACCAAACCATGGACCTGCTTGCCGCACTGGTGTTCGGCCTGGTCATCGCCGAGAACATCAAGGGTCTCGGCGTTACCGACCCCGCTGGCCTTACCCGCGAGATCTCGAAGGCCGGCGTTATCGCAGGCATCCTTATGGCCGTGATCTATTGCGGCTTGGCTTTCGTGGGCACCAGCCTTGGATCCGTCATGCCCGGCGCAACCAACGGCGCCGCCATCCTCACCGCTTCGGCAACGCTGCACTTCGGCCTTACCGGCACCATCATCATCGCCGCCATTTTCCTGCTTGCCTGCCTGAACGTTTGCATCGGCCTTATCAGCTGCTGCGGCACGTACTTCGCCGAGACATTCGGCGCCGCCTCCCCCAACCCCGAACAACACATGCTGGGAAAGCTTGGCTACCCTGTTTGGGCCGCTGCTTTCGCCGTCTTCTCATGCTTCATTTCAAACTTCGGCCTTGACGCAATCCTGACGTTCTCGGTGCCACTGCTAAGCGCCCTTTACCCCGTTTCCATCGCTTTGATGATCGTGGGCCTGGCTCACAACGTTTGCGACAAGCTGCCGCTTGTCTGGCCGTGGGTTACCGGAGTCACCACCGTCGTCAGCGTCCTCATCGCGGTCCGCGATGCGTTCCTCCCCGGCGCTATCCCGTTCCTTGACACCCTGCCTCTTGCAAACATTGGCCTTGCATGGCTCGTTCCCGCTGTCTGTGCCGCCGTCATCGGCTGCGCACTGTCCGCTATCAAGCAAAAGAAAAGCGCCTAGCGTTCAACACCGCTCAGCACTCCGCCAAAGGCGCACCGTCGACCAATGTCGGCGATGCGCCTTTCCATTTGCTTGGAAACAACCCTTATCGTCCATGCATCCCCATGGGCTTCCGTATGGTCAAGATGCTACGAGTCGAACGTGATGATATCGCCCGCCGCAATGCCCGCAGCCTGAGGCCCCAAAATCATAAGGCCGTGCGATCTCCGTATAAAGCGCACTCAAGCATGCCGAACAAAACAGAGCAATCGTCCTCGCGCGTGCGAACACTTTGGAGCACGTTGAAAAACGTGAACTTGCAAACCTTTTCGGGGGTGAACCCTTCAGGTAGATCGGGCGAAATGCGATTGTCGTGCTCGTACACCTGAACCAAACCGTGCACGACATGAGCAAGCTGCTCTGACTCCTTCATACGCGCTGCAGCCTTCTCGGCAGCAGGAAGGGCATCAACGCCGCGCAGCCAGTTTTCCCTGAAGTGATCGAGAGTCTCGCACATGCTAACGTACATCTTGCGGCAAAAGTCGAGGTAGCCGACGGTAGGATCGATATGGCAGAAACGTTCGTAAAAGGCGTGCGCGAAATACAGCTGGATAACAGCAACCGTAAGCTCTTCCTTCGCGGAAAAATAGCGGTAAACCGTGCCGACACTAACCGCGCTTGCCCTGGCCAAGCCTCGGATGGACAAAGCCGACACACCGTTTTCCTCGGCGATGCGATAAGCGTTTTCAAGCAACTCTTCTCGCGTGACGATTTTCTGAGCCATTTTCACTCCTCACGTTCAGGAGAACAACAACCCGAGTATGGCACGCCCAAATGCAGCGATCCTAGCCTGCGTGATCATTCGACGCGAAACAATCACCTACCGAAACTCAAAACGGGCACTACCGCCAACTGCGGGAACGCTCGTCTCAAAACAAAAATACCGCGACCGCCAGCCCATCACCCACACAGAGCTTCATCCAGCTTCTTACACAAACCCGAAACCGCCTTCGCATCCAGAACGTCGTTGATTCCTGCGATCTCGAGCATCTTCCTGAAAGCAGTCTCGGGCGGAACCTCGGTCATCTTCAGGTACTTCGTAACAGCCGCATCGTAATCCGTCAACGATTCGACGTAGAGATCGAACGCGACCAAGGCCGACGTGCCGTACCCGACGTAATAGAACGGATTGGTGTACACCTGCGACACCGTGGTGAACGAATCGCTGTCGTCGGGCATCTGATACTTCTTGACAACGTCATCCCAGATGGAATGAAGCTTCTCAACCGTTAGATCAGACGTCGTGTAAGCACGATACTCGGCCTCATCAATGGCGAAGCTGTCGCGAACCATGAGCATCTTGTCTAAGACAGCATATTGGGCCAAAGCCTTGCCATAACCAGGGCAAAGCCAGTTATACGAACCGTAACATAAAAGTTCGAGCGACTGCGACATAGACTCTTGGACATCAGGAAGGCTGTTTGGCAAGAATGCATTGGCTTGCACGCGATACATGTGATTGAAGTGACCGAACTCGTGCACTACCGACAAGTAATCTGCCGTTTCACCATAAGGCGAAACGAACAAGATGCCGTCGTTGTAGCTAGGGCACTCAAGAACGAAGCCGCTGGAAGAAACCGTTTTCCTGTCTGACATGCCTATATCGAACAAACCGTTGCGCTGCAGGTACTCAAAAGATTCGCCGAAAGCCGGAGAAACGGCCACTAGGCACTTCCCCAGATTCTCGAGTTTCACATCAGCGGGATCGTCATTCTGGTCGAACACCTTATCAACGAGATCCATGTCAACGGAATCGGCCATATAGCTCATATAGATAGGAACGAAATCGCTCACGACCACCTTGCGGATGATCTCGATGTCCGAAACGCTGAAATCACGCCCGCACCGCTGCTTGTACGCCAATTCAGCATAGTTGTCATACCCGCAGCTACGCGCCAAAGCGTTGTTGGTGTTCACCAAGTCGACGTACAGGGATTCAAGATCTAACTGTTTCGCCCCGCTGGCAACCATCTGCTCATAACAGATTGCGAGCTCGTTTGACTTTTGACGCAACGCCAGCGATTCCGCCGTACCGCCATGGGAGCCATCAAGCTGGCTGGCGAAAGCTTCGCCGATATGAGCACGGAAGCCATCGCCCTGCTTAGAGTCCAAGGCTCGAGTGAAAAGATCGGTGCAGCGCGCGAGCTCATTATCGTACATGTCGAGCTTCGTGCCATAACGGTTTGCCGCATTGGAGTCGGCAACGTTCAGGCTCCAATCGAACTTGAGCAGAGCGACATCGCTCGCAAAATTGGCCATGTGGCGCTCGAGCCTGTCGTAAGCCTGATTAAGCTTGTCGGCGCCCGCTGTATCCGACTCGATCAGAAGTTCGAACTCGCTCAAATCGACTTCATACGTTGCTTGATCGAATGAATCGCGAGAGCGTTCGCCAAGCGCGACATCCGAATGCTTGACGTTGCCCGAGTATTTGAATTCGACGGGCGAAGCGCTTCCCTTCCCCGCAGAAGCAGAAGATGACGAAGAAGCGCCCGAAGAGGCCCCGCACCCAAAAAGAGTCAGAGCGGCAACGAAGGAAACGAACACGGCAACCAGGCAGCGAATGCGACTCATGAGGGCCTCCTTGACGTCGAAGAAACATGATCGGCCAAGGATAATAATGTCCTGCACCCTTTGCAGAATTAAGGCCGCTCGTCTCGTTAAACGCGTCTGCGCAAGACGCTTCGGCCCGAAACGTTTACTCGCCCATCCGGATTGACTCTCCATTCCGCTTAAGAACAGAATACGAACGCTTTCAGCCTGCACCCACCAACCAATAACGGCATCTTACGCCCGACAACGGCAGTTTCGGTTTGCAAACGATCAAGAAGGCTGCTCGGCTATCTGATACAGTATCTCGGACGAAAGGAGAACCATTTTATGAAAATCACGGTGTACTTGGGCGCCTTCGAAGGAAAAGGCGACGCGCTGCGAAACGCTGCCACCGAACTTGGGCGCTGGATAGCCGAAAGCGGGAACACCCTTGTTTACGGCGGCTCGAAGACCGGACTGATGGGTGTTCTTGCTACAAGCGCGCTTGACGCGGGCGGCGAGGTAATCGGCGTTGAACCGACGTACTTCATGGAGCTCGACCATCAACTTGACACGCTCACCGAGCTCATCGTCACCGACACCATGGCAGAACGCAAAGCGAAGATGATCGAGCTGGGCGAAGCGTTCATCGCGTTCCCCGGCGGCACGGGCACCCTCGAGGAAATCGCCGAGGTCATGTCACAAGTTTCGCTTAAGCAGCTTGATGCCCCGTGCATCTTCTACAACCTGAACGGCTACTACAACCACATGAAGGCATTCCTGCAAACGATGAAGGACGAGGGTCTCTCGAGCGACGAGCGCCAGAAGGGAATCCACTTCGCCGACACGCTCGAGGACATCCAGAAGATCCTCGCCTAACAGAAGTGCTTCGATGCAAGGTGAACGTGCCTTACGGGTTCGCACCGCGGCCAATAATGCAGACCTGCGACCCAAAGTCGCAGCGCACCTGCTCATCCCGTGGAATAATCCGCGAGCTGGGCTTCAAGGCCGCGCAACAAGGCGCGAACAGCTACAATACATGAACTGCACAGACAAGATGCACGGTGCCGAAAAGCACCGTGCATTGTTTTGCGCCCACGGCGCACCAGCTACACGGAAGGAACCACATGTCGGCTCTGTCTGACCAGATCTCATCGCGTCGCACGTTCGCGATCATCTCGCACCCCGACGCGGGCAAGACCACACTCACCGAGAAACTGCTGCTGTACAGCGGCAGCATCCAAACCGCCGGCTCGGTTAAGGGCAAATCCAGCTCGAAGCATGCTGTGTCCGACTGGATGGACATCGAAAAAGAGCGCGGCATCTCCGTAACCTCGTCGGTTCTTCAGTTCAACTACGACGGCTGCTGCGTGAACATCCTGGACACCCCCGGGCACCAAGACTTCTCGGAAGACACGTATCGCACGCTCATGGCCGCCGACGCCGCCGTCATGGTCATCGATGCCGCTAAGGGCGTCGAGGCACAGACTAAGAAGCTCTTCAAGGTCTGCACGCTGCGCCATATCCCCATCTTCACCTTCGTCAACAAGCTCGACCGTGAGGCGCGCGATCCGTTCGACCTGATGGAAGAGATCGAGTCGGTGTTGGGCATCGGCACCTACCCTATGAACTGGCCTATCGGCAGCGGGCGCAACTTCCGCGGCGTGTTCGACCGTCAAACCCGTCACGTTTTGGCATTCGAAGGCGAAGGCCGCGGCAACTCCACCAAGAAGGTCGCCGAAATCGAAGCCGAACTTGGCGACAGCGCCCTTGACGAGTTGATCGGAGAGAACAACCACGAGAACCTGATGGGCGACATCGAGCTTCTTGATGGCGCGGGCGACGAGCTCAACCTTGATGACGTGGCTGTCGGCAAGCTGTCTCCTGTGTTCTTCGGCTCGGCTCTTACCAACTTCGGCGTTGAACCCTTCCTGAAGGAGTTCCTGCGCTTGGCACCCAGCCCCAGAGCCTACATCGACCAGGAAACCGAGCAGCCCGTCGAGCCAACCTGCCCCGACTTCTCTGGTTTCGTCTTCAAAATCCAGGCGAACATGGACAAGAACCACCGCGACCGCATTGCATTCGTGCGCATTTGCACGGGCAAGTTCGAGCGCGGCATGGAGGCTTTCCACATTCAGGGCGGTAAGAAACTCAAGCTTGCCACGGGCACCTCGATGATGGCAGACGATCGCGCAATCGTCGACGAGGCCTATGCGGGCGATATCGTCGGTTTGTTCGACCCGGGCATCTTCAGCATCGGCGACACGGTTTGTGCTGGCAAAACGCATGTACGCTACCCTGCCATCCCCACCTTCGCACCCGAGATCTTCGCGCGCATCACTCAGGTGAACACCCTGAAGCGCAAGCAGTTCGTGAAGGGCATGGAGGAGCTTGCCCAGGAAGGCGCCATTCAGATCTTCCGGGAGCCCGGATTCGGCATGGAAAGCGTCATCGTCGGCGTTGTCGGCGTGTTGCAACTTGAGGTGCTTGAGCAACGCCTGAAGTCGGAATACGGCGTCGAGGTTCGTCGCCAGCCGCTGCCTTACAGCGACATCCGTTGGATCATGAACGACCCCGACACCATCAACATCCCGGCACTAAACGTCACGCGCGATACCCTGCGCGTCGAGGATATGCGTGGCAAGAACTTGCTGCTGTTCACCAGCCCGTGGAACGTTAACTGGGCCGTCGAGCGCAACCCCGACCTCATTCTGTCGGAAGTCGGAAACCTCGCCTTCGAGAAATAACGCCACCGCGATCTTGAAGGGCGATCGCACGCCAACGACCAAATACCCCCACAAACGCAAGAAGCGCTCGCATATGCGAGCGCTTCTTTTTTGTTCCACGCACTTGAAGGGCGCAGCTATCACATAAAACCGGCGGATTAGAAGTTCTCGGGCATGATCTCGAAATATGCCTGCGGATGTGCGCATACGGGGCAAACCTCGGGGGCCTTCGTGCCAACCACAATATGACCGCAGTTGCGGCATTCCCACACCTTGACTTCGCTCTTCTCGAAGACGGCAGCGGTGGTGACGTTCTTCAACAGGGCGCGATAGCGCTCTTCGTGATGCTTCTCGATAGCGCCAACCTGACGGAACTTCTCGGCAAGTTCGGGGAAGCCCTCTTCCTCAGCGGTCTTGGCAAAGCCCTCGTACATATCGGTCCACTCGAAGTTCTCACCGTCAGCAGCAGCGCCAAGGTTCTCTTCGGTGGTGCCGATGCCCTCAAGCTCGCGCAGCCACATCTTTGCGTGGTAACGCTCGTTGGCGGCGGTGTTCAGGAAGATCTCAGCGATCTGCTCGAAGCCCTCTTTCTGGGCCGTGGAAGCAAAATAGGTGTACTTGTTCGTTGCCTGGGACTCGCCGGCAAATGCAGCAGCCAGATTCTTCTCGGTTTGAGTTCCGGTGTACTTACCCATGGGTATCCCCTCTCGTTACCTTGCGAACACGGCGTTCGCTTGTACAAGAAGACACTTTACGCCTCGCAACGTCGCCTTGCCACCACCATTACTCGATACCAAGAACCCCTGCCGCGTTCTTCCACATGACTTTTTCAAGAACATCCTCACTGAAGGGCAAGGTCTTGTACAGCTCGATGGCATCACGGTAGTCAACGAACGGGTGCGCGCTTGCGAAAACCATCTTGTCGGAAAGGATGCCCGATGCAGCTTTGATAAGGTTGTCGCTGCCCGGGAACAGCTCGTACTCCGACGCTTCGAAGAAAACGTTCTCATTACGGAACGCAACGCCCATCATCTCTTCGATGTAAGGCCATCCACCATGGCTGACCACGATCTTGAGGTTCGGGAAATCCGCCGCCACGCGATCGATGTAACCCGGGTTCGCGTAATCCATGATGGTGCCCGGCGTGTAGCGTGCAGGGCCGGAAGTGATGACGATCGGTACGTTCAGGCGTTCGCACGCATCGTAAATCGGATAGAAGCATGCATCGGACAAGCATGCCTTGTTGTAAATGGGGTCGATCGCCGCACCGGCGAAGCCCTTGTTCGTAACCAAGTCTTCAAGCGTCTTCACCGATTCGCTTCCCTTATGAGGGTCAAGACCGGCGAATCCCACGAACAGGTCGGGGGCAAGAGCGATGAAGTCGGCCGTATCCTGATTGTTGGGCTTGAAACCATACGTGGTTTCAGCATCGCGACCCACGATCACGGCCTTGTAGATGTCGTCTTTCCTTAGCTGATCGGTGACTTCTTCGACGCTTTGCGCCTGAGCCACGAACAGATCAAGGTTGACGCCGTTTGCAAGCAGGCCCTTACGGAAGATCGGGCTATTGGCCAAACCTTCTAAGGTAGCCTTGATATGCGGACGGAACCTGAAATCGATGACCTTCATATAGATCACTCCTCTTATTGCATTGCGATGCTCTTCAGGTGCACGAACAAGTCGTCGTCAAGCTCGACCTCGCCCAGCTCGTACTCGCGACCGATGAACGTGTACTTCGACGAGCCATAACGATGGTAATGAAGCACCTCATACTCGGTGTTGGGGAACTGCTTGACGAAGTCGCGAATCGCGATGATGTCTTCCTCGGTGTCATTGAACCCGGGAACGATGGGAGTCCTCGCACGAGTCTGAACATTGGGATAGGTCTCACGGAATTTCTTGAACGTGTCCAGGATGATGGACGTATCCCAACCGGTCCATTCCTTATGTTTCTCGGCATTCAGGCTTTTGATATCGAAGTTAACGTAGTCAAGCAAGCCGAAGATCTCGGAAACCTGGTCCCAAGGCGCGGCACCGCACGTCTCGATAGCGCAACTGATCCCGCGTTTCCTCGCTTCTCGCAAAAGCCCGAGCACGAAATCGCGCTGCATCAAAGGCTCGCCGCCCGACAGCGTCAATCCGCCATCGGATCGGTTGTAGAACATCATGTCGCGCTCAACGTCGCGAAGAACCTCGTCGGCGGTGCGGTAGTCGCCGTACTTGATGATGGCGTCTGCCGGGCAAACATTGGCGCAGGCAAGGCAGTTCACGCAGTTGTCGTGATTGATCCAAACCTTGTTCGTGTCCATAAGGGCGATGTTGTTGTTGGGGCAAACGCGCCCGCACATCATGCAAACATCGCCGATGCACTTTTCGATATTGTAGGCGATCTGGGGTTGCGCAAGCTGCGATTCGGGATTGCAGCACCACTTGCATCTTAGCGGGCACCCCTTCAGGAATACAACGGTTCGAATGCCCGGACCGTCATGAACCGAGTACCTCTGCACATTGAAGACGCATCCCTTTTCCATGCGCTCCCCCTCTCCCTGTAAAGAAGCCGCACCGAAACCCGATCTCCCGCTTCGGCGCGGCTTTCAAATAGGGACTGCAGCGGCCGAGCCAACCGCAGCCCCTTGGTTGATTCTTAGAACCCGGAATTCTGAGTACGGGCGATCAGATCGTCCTGCAGCGCGGGAGACAGATCGCAGAAGTACGCGCTGTAGCCGGCGATTCGAACGATCAGGCCACGGTACTTGTCGGGGTTCTGCTGAGCCGCCAGCAAGGTCTCGCGGTTGATGACGTTGAACTGGCAGTGCCAAAGCTTCAAGTCGCACCACGTACGGATGAACGAGACCAGCTTCTCGGTGCCTTCCTCGCCCGAAACGGCGCTCGGGTCGAACTTGATGTTCAGAAGACGAGCGGCGCGCTCATGGAAGCCGGGGTTCTTCGTGTAGTAGTTGCTCAGAAGAACAGCGGTCGGGCCGTTGTGGTCGTCGCCCTGAGAAGCGGACGAACCATCGGACAGCGGGAACCAGGCAACGCGACCGTTCGGGGTGGCGCCGACAACCTTGCCGAAGGGAACGTGCGAGGTGAACGGGACGTAGCGCAGGCAGTAGTTGATGCCCAGCGACTTGGAGTACTTGTGCGTGAACTCAGAGCAAACCAGGTCGCATGCCTTGCCGATCTCGTCGGCGTACGGATCGTCATTGCCGTATTTCGGGGCCTTCTTCAGGATCTGCTGCAGAACCTCGTAACCCTTGAAGTCGGCGCGCATGGCGTCGCGGATCTCGGCCAGCGTGGTCACCTTGTCCTCGAAGACGCACTTCTTGATGGCAGCCAGGGAGTCGACGACGGTGCCGAAGCCCATGGACTCGAAGTATCCGATGTCAACGCCGCCCGGGATGAACTCGGTGTGCAGGTCAAGGCCTTCCTTCATGCACAGGTCATGTGCGCAGGACAGAAGCGGTGCTGCGAAGTGGCGCTCACGCAGGCGGTCGATGTTCTTCTGCTGAATGAAGGCGTGACGCAGAAGGTTCTTAGCCTGGATAACGTAGGCGTTCCAAACATCGTCGAAGGTCTTGAAGTCCTCGACGTTGCCGGTCTCGACACCCAGAAGCTCGTCGCCGGTCTTGAGCGTGCGGCCGTTGTACATCAGCATCTCGATAGCGGATGCGAAGTTGATGTAAACGCCACCCGAAGTGAACGTGTCGCGGTTGACCATACGGGCCTCGGCGCAGCCGGAAACGGCGTAGTCGTAAGCCTCTTCGATCGTGGCGCCGTTCGACACCAGCTGAAGCACGATCTCCTCGTCGTTCAAAAGCTTGGGGAAGCCGCTACCTTCCTTGATGGTATCGGCAACCTCTTCGAGGTAACGACGCGGGGAAAGCGCATGGACACGAGCCGCCAGGTCGGGATAATGCATCGGGAACTCGCGCTTGGAACGCAGGAACAAGTAGGTAAGCTCGTTGGTTGCATCTTCTCCGTCAGGGGTCTGACCGCCGATGGTGACTGCCTCCCAATGAGCATAGCCCTCGTTGAAGGCGCCGCCCGTGGTGGACATGTACAGGTCAATGAACTGGGACATGCCAACCCACATGCACTCCAGATACTCCATAGCCTGCTCGTCGGTGAGGATACCGGCTTCCTTGTCGGCCTTGAAGTACGGATACAGGTACTGGTCCATGCGGCCGTTGGAGATGATGGTGCCGGTCTTCTGCTCGAGGCGGCTGAACATCTGGATGAACCACTGCGACTGGATTGCATCGCGGAAGTTCTCAGCCGGGAACTCAGGGACGCGGCGGCAACGCGCTGCGATCTCTTCCATCTCCTGTTTACGAACAGGATCGGTGCACTTGGCAGCCTCGGCCTCGTACAGATCTGCGTAGCGATTCGCCCAAAGGACGATGGCGTCGCAGGTCATGATAATGGCCTCGTAGAAGGGCTTCTTGTTCACGTTGTCCAGCGGATCGAACGGATCAAGGGCGTCGAGCTTCTCCTGAGCCTCGGCTTTGATGCCCGAGAAACCGCGCTTCAGGAGCTTCTCGTAGTCGATAACCCACTGGTTCGAGGAACGGAACGAAGCGGTCTCGTTGACGATGTAGCGGGAGGTGGACTTCTCGGTAGGCTCGTAGGTAACCTTCAGGGTATCTTCAGGCAGCGCGTCGTACAGATCGTTGAAGAAGGTCTTGCCGGTGCCGTTCCTGCCGTCCCAGTACGGAGCGATGTCGTTCAGGATGGTCCGCTTTGTTTCCTCGGTCATATCGAACGGGGACGTGGTACGCGTCGGAAGAAGGCGGATGGCTTCCTCGTAGATGTCGCCGTCAAGCTCGGGGTACAGAATGCCGTAACGGCCCGGGCAACCAACGCGACCGCAGATCAGGCTGTCTTCCTCAACATAAACCGTGATGTGCTCGGCGATGTTCTTCAAAGCCTTGGCCCAGCGAAGCGTCAGATGCTCGCCCTCGGTCTGCATCATCGACTCAGTAAAGTACTTGCCGCGCTCAGCGTCGATAACGGGCTTCAGGTTCTGCACGCGATCGAGGATCTTGAAAACGCGCTCCCTGCCGTTCTTGTAGCTCATGTCGCCGTTCTGAACATCGACAAGGTGTTGCTCCTGGGGCGATAGTTCCCTGCAGCACTCGGTAATGTTGATCTCTGCCATGGTTTCCACCCTTTCTGAAGAATGATTTCTTGGGATTCGGAGCGAAGCTCGGGCCGCGGTTCCCTTGCCTCGGGTTTAACGCTTTCGGCTTGCCGTGTTTTCCTTCACGTTCAAGCCAGTGACTTAACTATAGCCATAGGCTGCATTGATGCTGTCATCACGTGAGCCTATGTCGTTGCAGCCCGCCCGATGATGCAAGTTTTGTTTGCATGTCGCGGAAATCGTGGCAGGCCGCAAGATCAAAACGCACTACTTTAAACGAGTGACCTGCGGTTACGCTTCGTCAGTTCAACAGATTTGGCAGCCACATGGACAGCGCCGGAATGTACGTGACCAGCAGCAAGACGACAATCGTCAGAGCAAGCATCGGCAACACAGCCTTGACGATATCCTCAAGCCTGAGCTTGGAAACGCTGCTGCCAACGAAGAGGTTGATGCCAACGGGCGGGGTGATCATGCCGATTGCAAGGTTCAGAACGATGATGACGCCGAAGTGAACCGGGTCGACGCCCAATGACGTGACGATCGGAAGAAGCAGCGGAGTAAGGATGACGATGGCTGCCAAAGCTTCCATGAACATGCCAACTATCAAGAGCATGACGTTGATAACAAGCAGGATGACGTACACATTGGAGCTGATGCCCAGGATAGCCTGCGCGACCATGTTCGGGAGGTTCTCGAGGGTCATGATGTTGCCGAAGATGGTGGCCATGGCCATCAGCAGGATGATGATGCACGAGCTGTTGGACGAGTCAACCAGAACGGGGACGATGTTCTTCTTGGTGATGCCTTTGTAGCCGAAGATGCCAACCAGCAAACTGTACAAAGCGGCGATAGCAGCAGCCTCGGTCGGGGTGCACAGGCCGGAATAGATGCCGCCAAGAATGATGACGATGACGATCAACGCCCATTTTGCCTGCCACGTGGTCTTGCCAACCAACTGCCAATGGTTCTCGTGGCTTTCACCACGCCAGCCGTGTTTCTTGGCCATGTAGAACGTGAAAAGCATCAGCGCCAGGCCAACCAGAAGGCCCGAGGTGATGCCGGCCTCGAACAACTTGGTGATAGAGGTCGAAGAGGAAACGCCGTATACAACGAACGGGTTCGAAGGCGGGATCAGAACGCCGATAGTGCCTGCTGCGGCAACCAAAGCCACCGAAAAGTGCTTGTCGTACCCGCGCTCGATCATTGCAGGGATGGTAAGCGTACCGATTGCAGCAACGGTTGCAGGGCCGGAACCGGACATAGCCGCGAACAACATGCAGCACAGAACCGTTGCCATGCCGAAGCCGCCGGGAAGACGCCCGAGCATTGCATCACACATGGTAAGCAGTCGCTTGGACAGACCGCCCTCGCCCATGAACACACCGGCGGCAACGAACAGAGGGATGCAGATGATGGTAACGCTGTCGATCGCGGTGTACGCCTGTGTCGCGATGTAGGAAATGGGGAGCGTCGCGGAGGCGTACATCGTGACCAACGCCGAAAAGCCAAGGCAAATGGCAATCGGCACGCCCATCACCAGGGTGATGACGAAGTAACCGAACAAGTACACGATGGAACCAAGCTGGATCTTAAGCAATGCGGGAAGCAGAATGACCAAACCCAGAGCAAAGCCGATGAAGATGTCCTTGACGGAGGTCTCCTGAGCCAGGGCCTTCAAGTCTTGCGCAAGCCTGATCAGAATGAGCGCAAAGCCAATGGGGAGAATCAGGTAGAACGTAGCGTACGAGATGCCCATAGCCGGCGTCGTCTGCGGGAACATCATCAACGTGTTGATGTGCTTAGTGCCGTAGAAGAAGATGGCGGCGCCCAGGATGAAAAAGAACAGGTCGGATGCAGCCCACACGCGCTTTTGCCAAATCTGCGGGAGCTTGCCTACGGCAGCGTCAACGCGGATGAGGTCGCGATTGCGAATGCTCAAAGGAACGGCCAGGTACGTAAGCCAAATGAAGACCGCTCGCGCAAGTTCCTCGGTCCAGGAAAGGTCGGGGTTCAGATGCATGATCGAAACGGCGACATATCGTCCGATGGACTCGTAGGACAGAAGCAGGATCAAGGCCATCATCAAGATCGAGCACAAAACCTTCTCGAGGTTGAAGTCGAGCCACTGGAACACGGTCTTCGCGGGCTTCAGGTCGTGGGAATCGCCCTGATTCACTGCAAGGATCTGATCTTCTAGGCACAGCGTGCAGTGCTCTTGGTCGGTCAGGCCCATGATATCGGGGCTGGTGCTGGGCGTTTTAGTTTCTTTCGCACTCATTGCTTGCTCGCCTCCTTAGAAGCACCAAGAAGCTGATAGTCGTCAGACTGGGTGGCGCGAATCATGTCAACGCACTCTTGCGGGATCGACTTGCCAACGAAGCTGCCCCAAACAGGACGTGTGATGTCCTTGAACTCCTGAAGCTCGGCCTCGGTCGGATCGTAAATGTTCGTGCCGGCGTCGATCATCTTCTGCTTGTTCTTAGCCTCGTTCTCGAAGCAAATGGCACGCTGCCAAACAAGCGCTTCATGGCAGGCGTCGGTAAGAATTTGCTTCTCGTTGTCGGCAAGCTTGTTCCAAGTGCCGGTGCCCATGGTCAGGATATGCATCGAGTAGTTATGACGCGATTCGATGCCGTATTTCAGCGCCTCGTTGTGCTTTGCCGAAAGCAGAAGCGACCAGGTGTTGCCCTCGCCGTCAACCGTGCCCTGAGTCAATGCCGTGAAGGTCTGGCCCCAAGCAACAGGCATGGCCTGCGCGTTAAGGGCACGCACAACGCCAACCTCGACCTTCGAGTCGGTGGTGCGGATCTTGGTGCCGTCCATGTCGGCAACCGACTTGATCTGCTTCTTCGCCATGGCGAAGTTACGGTAGCCGTACTCGGTGTACATCAGCAGCTTCAAGCCACGCTGGCTGGTGACCTCGTCGTAGTACTTGCCAAGTTCACCGTAGTCGATGGCATCGTACAGATTTTGCTGGTATTGCTTGTCGGTAACGTAAGGCAAGTCGAATGCGCCGAACTCGGGGATGAATCCCGAGAAGTTCGGGCTCGAGCAGCTTGCCATGTCAAGCGTGCCCTCCTGCACCGCTTCCGTGGTCACGCGGTCAGATCCCAGAACGGCGTTTGCGTAATGGTCGATTCGCATTGCACCGCCCGATTTCTCGGCAACAAGCTCGGCAAGTTTGTCGTAACCAAGCGTGATGTTGTCACCGGTTGCCATCGGATTAGCCAGGCGAAGGACCTTCACCTTGTCTGAAGCCGCAACACCGCATCCGGTTGCCGTGGTGGCGAACATAGCCGCCGCGCCCACCGCAGCACACGACTTCAAGAAGTTTCTGCGAGTAATGCTTTTAGCACCCATCAGTTCACTCCCTTTCCCATGACGATCGGCTCTCCCGCGATTTCCGCCCTGAAGAAGACGAGAGCATGACACGTCGCGATAGAACCGATCGGCTTCAAGAAGAAGCGATCATGGCGAGATGGATTAAGAGCCCGGACTTGCGCCTTCCATTCGCTTGGCCAGGCATCCCTTTCGTGTTGTTGCGTCCAACAACGTTCAGCATGCATGAACTTCGATTCACAGTTTATTCATATAGGTGTTCTTAATTACGCTATAGCTGCCCTTTATGGTTGCATCTGGGTATCATCTGCAATTAAAACTTGCAGCTTATAAATAACGCAGGCCCCACCCAATGCCGTTAAG
>URZP01000019.1 GCA_900552365.1 uncultured Coriobacteriaceae bacterium | reverse complement strand
GATTCACCCTCCCTATTTGCCGGCTGCGGTTACCCCTCTGACGAAATCCGCGAATGTAAGAAACATGTAGCAGCTTGAAACGTCGTATTGCATTTTCTAAATTATTAGATAGTCAAACTAATTTCAATCCATTCAACGATACAAACACGAACCGCAGATCGCGGGCGTGCATCAGGAGGAAGCATGGGTTGCACCGTTATCGGATCCGGTAAAGCCGTCCCGCGCAAGATCGTTTCTAATGACGACCTTGCCAAACTCGTCGACACATCGGACGAGTGGATCGTTCAGCGAACGGGCATTCACAATAGGCGCATCGCGATCGAAGAATCATCGACCGATCTCGCCAGCGCAGCCTGTTTAGCCGCCATGGGTTCGCATGCGGAAGAAAGCAGCACCGCTGTTCTTCCCGAAGCCGCTGGCTGGAGCAAGATTCCTGTTGATCCTGCAAGCATCGATCTGCTTATTTGCATGACCATCACGCCGGATACGACCATCCCCTCTCAGGCATCGCTGGTTAAGATGGCGCTTGGCCTGGACAACGCCATCGCATTCGATTTGAACGCTGCGTGCTCGGGCTGCGTCTACGGCATAAACGTGGCCGAATCGATGATGGCTGCATCCCATATCGCAGGTGGTGCGATTGGCAACAAGATCAATCGTGCACTGGTGGTTGGCGTCGAGCGACTCAGTCGAATCACCGATTGGACCGATCGTGCCACCTGCGTTTTGTTCGGCGACGGCGCTGGCGCCGTCCTGCTTGAATGGAACGAGAACAAGAAGGGCATCCTCAGCACGTTCATGAAGAACACCGACGACGTCGATATGACGCTCAGGCGCACCAATCTCTTCAACAACGAAACATTCCCCTTCGGGCCCGCTGATGCAGCCGTCATGCCCTTCGAAGACACCGACTTCATCGGCATGAACGGGCAAGCTGTCTTTAAATTCGCAGGAAATGCCCTTGCTGAAGCGATCAACACCGTGCTCGATCGAGCCCAATTCAACCTAGACGACGTTTCCTGCATCGTTCCGCATCAAGCGAACGAACGCATCATCAAGTACGCCGCCAAGCGCATGGGCCTGCCGCTCGAGCGCTTCCAGGTGTCCATCGCGCATCGCGGCAACTCGTCGTCGGCGTGCATCCCCATGACGCTGTGCGACGCGTACGAAAGCGGCAACACCTCTGCTGCTAGTGCGCTCATGGCCCTCTGTGACGCATATCGCGCCGATCGCATTAACGAGAACGATGCCGTGATCATGTCCGGTTTCGGCGGCGGTCTTACCTCAGGCGCCGTGCTCTTCATCGCGTAAAACCCCACGTGCAAGGCTTATTCGAATTGCTACTATTCGTTTATTCGGAATGCCCGAATACCTTGTGTTGTTCAAGTGTATTGAATATGTTTCTTGATCTTTCGCGAAATATGGAGACTCTCTGAATCTTATATGATCGCTTCGGTCACTTTGCGGTGGCTCTGTCGATCTAACGGAAGGGAGTAATAGATGGCAGAAAAGAAAAAGAAAGACCTGTACTACGTACATGTCGCGATCAGCTTCGGCTTGTTGGCACTTATGTGGGTGCTGCCCAACCCGGAGCCCATCACCCCATTGGGAATGAAGCTGCTTGGCGTATTCCTGATGATGATCTACGCATGGTCCACGATTGAAACGTTGTGGCCCTCTATCGTCGGTTTGGTCCTTATGGGCGCAATCGGCCTGAGCGATGCTGGCTCCAACGATGTTTGGCTGCAGGCCGTCGGTAACAACACGGTACTGGTGGTCCTGTTCGCGATGATCCTGTTCGGCGCCATCGATCAGGTTGGCGACACGAAGTACATCGCGAAGTACATTCTGACCCGTAAGGTCCTTACCGGTCGCCCCTATGTATACATGGCCCTTTTCTTTCTTGCCTGCGCAGTCATCTCGGGCTTGCTGAACGTTTTCATCGCGCTGATCCTTATGTGGCCTATCGCCACGCGCAACATGGAAATCATGGGCGTCACCAAGGAAGATCGCATCTGGAAGTTCTTCTTCGTGGGTATGTTCCTTGCCATCACCCTGTTCCAGCCCCTGCTGCCCTTCAAGGGCGCCCCGCTGGTTCCCCTGAGCGCATTCACCAAGACCGTAGGTACGGCCATTCCTTACCTGCCCTACATCGTAGCCGACATCCTGATGTCCACCTTCATCCTGGCTTGCTACCTGCTGGCAATGAAATTCATTCTTCGCATCGACGTGTCCAAGATGAAGTCCGTCACCCCTGAGATGGTTGAAGAGCAGATGCCCCTGCCCAAGATGAACCTTGTTCAGAAGATCTACATCTGGATGATCCCGGTTTATCTGGTTTGCGTCCTTGTTCCGAACTTCGTTAAAGGCAACCCGGTTTGCGACGTCCTCAACTACATCGGCATCCTTGGTGTAACCGCAGCCTTCGTAGGTGCTTGCCTGATCATCCATGTTGACGGCAAGCCGATCCTGAACTTCAAAGAGGTCGCTTACAAGCATTTCAACTGGGGCATCTTCTTCATGATCGCCTCTGCAGTTTACGCCGCAGGCATGCTCTCCAAGCCCACCATCGGCGTATCCCAATGGCTCATCCAAGTGCTCAACCCGCTTCTGGGCGGCCAGCCCGAATGGGCGTTCGTCTGCATCATGCTTCTTGTCTCGCTTATCATCACCAACTTCGCGAACAACGCAGCCATGGCAGTAGTTCTGCTTCCAATCGTCGTCGGCTTTAGCGAGCAGCTGGGCATCGACCCCGCCCCGGTGTTCATGGGCGTCGTCCTTATGGTCTTCGTTGCCATGCTCACCCCGTCTGCTTCCCCGCATGCAGCAATGATGCACGGTAACAAAGAGCTGTACACGCAAAAGGACATCATGTCCATCGGCATCCCGGTTTGCGTGTTCACCTGGCTTGCATACAGTTTCATCGGCTATCCGCTGATCAAAGTGCTGCTGTCGGTTCTTGGCTAATCGGCAATAGACCAGAAACGCACCTCAGATTTCGAAACCGCGTCCCTGTTGAAGTGAACCCCGATAGTTGGACTGGAAACAAAAGTTTCCAGTCCAACTTCTTTTCGGGGAGGCGATTGCATGCACCATGATTTGCCGGTTAGGCAGATGGCAGCCGAATTGTTCAGCCAGGGGGTCGGGAACAAGGGCGTCGCGTCAGCGCTCGGGCTGCCGGAGAAAACGGTCGAGGGGTGGCTGTACACTTACAGGGCGCTCGGAAAGGAGGCCCTGTTCGTGACCACCCACAAGAAGTACAGCCACGAGCTCAAGGTCGCCGCAGCCAGGGACGTCGTGGAGAACGGCATGACCAGGCCTGACATGATGGCCAAGTACGGCATCGCATCGCTCTCGCCGCTCGAGGGCTGGTGCCGCGCCTACCGGGACGGAGGGCCCGACGCGCTGCTGCCCAAGCCCAAGGGCAGGCCGCGCAAGCCGGGAAAACCCGAATACGCCAGCCGCGAGGAGGAGCTGGAGGCGCGCGTGCGCGAGTTGGAGCTGGAGCTGGAAATCCAAAAACGAATAAACGCCTTGGCGGACGGGATCGGGCGGAAATAGCATCGTCGCTGAGGCGTGAATGGCCCCTGGCCCTGGTGCTCGAGAAGCTCGGTCTCAAGCGCTCGACTTTCTATTACCACCTGTCCCATCCCGAGCGCGACCGCTACGCCGGCGTGAGGCCCTTGGTCCGCGAGGCGTTCTCGCGCACGGCCAACGGCATGGGCTACCGCCAGGTCGCGCTCGCGCTGCGCAACGAGCAGGGGCTCTGCATCTCGGGCAAGACCGTCCTGCGGCTCATGCGCGAGGAGGGCCTGCGCTGCCGGATCAGGCGGAGGAGGTACAGCTCCTACAGGGGCGATCAGGGCAAGGCCGCCCGCAACGTGCTGGACAGGGATTTCTCGTCGGACGCGCCCATGCGCAAGCTCGTCACGGACGTCACCGAGTTCCGCCAGCCTTGGGGCAAGGCCTATCTGTCGCCCGTGATGGACCTCTATAACAACGAGATCGTCGCCTGGTCGGTGTCGGAGCACCCCAACATGGCGCAGATAAACGAGATGGTGGCGATGCTGGAGCTCAGGCTCGACGGACCGGCGCTGCTGCACTCCGACCAGGGATGGCAATACCAGCAGAGGTCGTACCAGCTGAAGCTTGCGGAGCTCGGAATCGTGCAGAGCATGTCGAGGAAGGCGACCTGCTTGGACAACGCCTGCATGGAGGGCTTCTTCGGGCACATGAAGGACGAGTTCTACCGCGGCAGGAGGTTCGAATCGTTCGAGGCGTTCAAGGCTGAGCTGGAAGAATACATAGACTACTGGAACACCGGCCGGTACCAGGTCCGCCTAAAGGGAATGACCCCGGTGCAGTACCGAGGTCATTCCATGAGGGCCGCTTGAGAACTTTATTTGACCGTCCAACTTTTGGGGTCTAGTTCATGTCGGGGCGCGGTTTTCTCTATATGCCAAGAGTTGAGAAAGGCGCGCCGCACCATCGAGCCCACAGTCTCCACCGGTACGAAGACAATCGCGGCGCATGAAAACGGGCCAGGAACGATCACTCGCTCCTGGCCCGTTGGCCTTTAAAGCTAAGAAGCCGTTGCAGTTCTTAAAACTTGCTCTGACCGCGCTTCTCCTGCTCGTCCTCAAGAATGACAGCACCTGCGTTGTCGATAGCGGCGATACCATTGAGAACGCGAGGATAGCCGATGTACGGGATCAGGTTGACCATGATGTCGTACAGAAGCTCCTTGCTGTTGCCAAGCTTCAGGTTGCCGATAGCATAACTGATGGCCTGCGGATGGGCGCCGCCCTGAGCAACGATGAAGCAGAAAGCGACCATCTCGCGATCGGTAACGGTAAGGCCGTTGCGCGTGTAGTAATCACCGAAGCAGTTCTCGGCAATAAGCTTGTTGAGGTAACGGCGGTCCTGGGGTCCGATCATCCAGCTTTCGCGAATGCCCTCGCCGTAGATCTGAGCCTGGATATTGTTACCAGCGGTCAGACGCTCGGCACCGGAAACGGTCTGCTGAGACTCAAGCGGCATCTCGATGCCCTTGGCATCGAATACCTCATTAGCGGTCTTGATGAAGTGAATGGAACGGCCAAGACCCAGATAAGGAACGCCCATGTAGATGACTTCCTTGATCTCGACGGGATCAACGCCGAAGTTCAGCGCGCCCTCGACCATCAACTGGAAGGTATCGCGTGCCTGGGTGCCCATAAGGCCAGCCAGGATGCACAGGAAGCGACGACGGTCGTCAAGGTCGCTGGCGTTGGGGATCTGATCGAACGCGAAGTTCTCGATGATCGCCGCGATCTCGGGATCGGTGCGCGAAAGGGAGCCGACGGTGTTCGGCTTGATCTGCTCGCGATAAGCACGTGCCGCATCTGTGATGTTGAACTGCTGCTCGGTCATATAACTGCCTCTCTCCTATATCGCCGGGTTTCAACCGGCAAGGTTTACCCGCCGAATCTTGCCACATATAAGCGTTTTTCGCAACGCAAGATCCGACAATTATCCTTCCATAGAGCGCAATCGCGCCGCCGCTTCCTCAAGACGAGCGCTCGCGGAGCTCAACTCGGCGAAGTCGGCATCGCCAAGCTTCTCCATCTTCTTCCCCGCAATCTTAGTGACGATAGCCAAATCAGACTTGATCTGCTTCTTCTCGTCTTTACCAAGCTGTTTTTGAACCTTGCCGTAAAGGGCGTTCACTTCGCTGGCGACCCTTTGCGCATTCGAAATGGCTTCCATCTTGTCGCGACGAGCCTGATCCTCACCGGCATACATCTCGGCATCGCGGATGGCCGCCTCGATCTCGGCATCGGACATACGACCATCGTCGGTGATGGTGATCGACTGCTCTTTGCCGGTATCTTGATCACGCGCAGAGACGGTAAGGATGCCGTTCGCATCGATATCGAACGTGACCTCGATCTTCGGCACGCCGGCCATCGCACGCTTAATGCCCTTCAGACGGAACTTGCCAGTAGTCTTGTTGTCCTTTGCCATGGGGCGCTCGCCCTGAAGAACATGGATCTCAACGCTGGACTGGAATGCCGCGGCTGTGGTGAACACCTGTGAATAATGAGCAGGAAGCGTCGTGTTGCGCTCGACGATGCGCGTGGCGACGCCGCCCAAGGTTTCAATCGAAAGAGACAGCGGCGTGACATCAAGAAGAAGGATCTCTTGGCCGCGCGTCGCAAGCGAGTTGCCCGCAGCCGCATTCGCCAGGGTGTCTCCTTGAATCGCAGCACCCTGCGCAACGCATTCGTCGGGGTTGATGGAATTTGCGGGCTCAAGACGCGTCAGCTTGCGAACATGCTCTTGAACGGCGGGAATGCGCGTAGATCCGCCGACAAGGAGCACCTGGCCCAATTCGCTTGCGGCGATGCCCGCGTCGTTTAGCGCCTGCTGGACGGGTTCGGTTGTTTGCTCGACAAGATCGACCGTCATACGATCGAACTCAGCGCGCGTGACCTCGCATTCGAAATGAAGCGGACCGTTTTGGTTCTGGGCCAAGAACGGCAAGTTAACATGCGTCGATGAGAGCGAGGACAGCTCCTCCTTCGCAGAGCGAGCAGCCTCTTTCAGGCGCTGATGGGCCATGGGGTCGCGCTCGGCATCGAAGCCGCTGGTTCGTTTGAACTCGGCGATCAAGTGCTTGCACAAACGCTCGTCGAAATCGTCGCCGCCCAAGTGGTTGTTGCCGGCAGTTGCCAGAACCTCGATAACGCCCTCGCCTATCTCGATGATGGAAACGTCGAACGTGCCGCCTCCCAAGTCGTACACCATGACTTTTTGAGGCGAGCCGTGATCAAGCCCGTAAGCGAGCGCCGCAGAAGTCGGCTCGTTGATGATGCGCAGGACATTAAGGCCTGCAATGCGACCGGCATCTTTCGTGGCCTGACGCTGAGTGTCGTTGAAATATGCGGGAACGGTGATGACAGCATCGGTGACGTCCTTGCCAAGGAAACGCTCGGCATCGCCCTTTAGCTTGCGTAGAACCATTGCCGAGATCTCTTGAGGAGAATACGCCTTACCATCGATGTTCGCGCGCCAATCGGAACCCATATGACGTTTAACGGACGAGATAGTCCTATCGGGGTTCACCGCCTGCTGACGAATCGCAACATTGCCAACCAAACGCTCGCCGCTTTTGGAGAACGCGACCACGCTTGGCGTTGTACGCTCTCCCTCCGCATTGACGATGACCTCGGGGCGTCCGCCCTCGACGATGGCCACGCAGCTGTTAGTCGTTCCTAAATCGATTCCGATCGTTGCACCCATGAAGCACTCCTTGATTCGAATCCAACGGCAGTCGAGCGAATCAAGCGCGACCGCGGCTGCCGCACATCATCAACAGTAGATACCGGCTCCGTACACGTTGCCGCCGTACATCCCCATGCGAAGGCACGAGTTCATGCACATGTTCAGCACCATCAAACCGCAACAGCACTCGACGCACGAGGTTGTTCCCATAGAGAAGCCCCGTTGCTGCGATTCTTGTTGATAAGTTTGAGCCGGCTGCTGAAAACCCTGCATTGCCCGACGGTACTCGGCGTTGTTCGGGTCGATTTTGCAAGCGCGGCGGATCTGCTCGTAAGCAAGCGTCTCGTTTCCGGCGCCATAGTTCGCAAGCGAAGACAGGTAATACCAGCGAGCATTGCGACCCGTAGAGGGGATGTCGGCCAAAATGGCCGCAGCCTCCTTATGGCGGCCGGCGTTGATAAGGTCGATGGCCGCTTTCACCTCGGAAGAGTCGTACACGTTAGCCTCGGGGTGAATGTTGCACGGGTTCGTGGCACCACCAGAGAAGCCGAAACCGAAAATGTCCTCCCAGGTGTACGTCTCGGACGACCAGCCATAAGATCCGTCGGAGGAATACTGGTAGCCGCCCTGCCCAGACGAGTTCTGTCCGCCCGTGCCAGAGTAGCCGTTGCCGCCGAACGGATCGTATGCCGCACCACCCGTACCTTGCTGAGATGCTGCACGCCTGCGGTCTTCCGCTGCGTACTTCTCGGGGTTCATCAGACGATCGTAGGCCTCATTGACCTGATTCATTCGCTCAGCGGCCTGTGGGTCGTTGGGGTTGAGGTCGGGGTGGTTCTCACGAGCTTTTTTGCGATACGCCTTCTTGATGTCGTCCTTGCTTGCATCGGGCGACACTCCAAGAATTTCGTAGGGGCTTTTATCCACTGAAGGTTCCTTTGTTCTTGCACATAAGCTTGTCGTGAAAAGATCGCTTCCGCGAAGCTTCCCTATCGTGTTGGTCACGCGCGTTGAGTCGTCCCCAAACGCCCGCATATAATACGCTTCGCAGTATTTGCACGTCTTGAACAAGCGGAAGTCGTTCGAAAACATCAACTACCGCAGCCATTCGGTTCATCAAGAGCATGCGCAGCTCATCGTTATCGAGGTCAGATTGTATGAACGGATTGTACGACCCCGATTCCAAATCCTTCGGCAAATCGTACACCGCATCCATCTGGTAGACGAAACGCCCTAACTCGAATCCGAACGACCGAAGCTGAGCCGACCACTCGTCTTCCTTGAACACAAGCACTTCAGCCATGATAGCTCCGAACTCATTCGCGCACGCATCGGGGTCCAAGAGCGTTGACTCACTGTCATCCACATCGCGCAAAGCCTGCATCTGATCTCGCTCGATTCGAGAAATGTTGCCAAGACCCTGCTCGCATGCGCTGCATTGGCGAGGGTATCGCCCACAAACGCGCTCGTACCCGGCCTTCAACACCTTCGAAAACGCAAGGGACGGATACGAGCGATCGTCGTTCCAGTTGTCGAGCATGTTGTGATACGCCATGACGATGGTCATGTCGGCAACGTAGTCGACAAGCTTGCTTTCGATATAAGGTCGCGGCTTAACTGGGTGAGCAGCGCACCTTCCCAGGCCAGGGGTCTCTTCGGGTTCGTACAAAGACATAAGCAGAAGAGCCACGAAGGTGAGGTCGTTATTCAAAGCGATGCGCGTCAGCTGACCGAATCGCCGCTTAAGCGCGCGGCATACGCCGCAGTAAACCGAGCGATAGCGTTCTCGCTCGGAATCGGATAGGTCGTTGTCGCTGATCGTGACGAACCCGAACATGCAGCCGTCAGCCTTTTCTACACGTTATGGACGGAGGCTTCGTGGCAATACGGGCACGTGGCACGAATCTTGCCTTTGCCTTTGGGAAGCGTGAACGTCTTGCCACATGACGGGCACTTCACATAGGCGGTTGTTTTGCGGTTGGCCCAACGGACGTTGACTTTGCGCCACCATTCGCGCGGCTTCTCACTCATGCTGAGATACTTCTCGTTCTCGGCCGCGCGAGCGGAATGATTCCGCGAGAACATGCGCACAACAGCTAGCATCAGAAACACGAAGCTCAGCGTGCTGAAGAAAGAAAAGCCGAACATCGACAGCACGATGAAGACGATAGAGGCGCCAATAAGGAAGTAATTGAACTGGTCAGCACCGTAACGCCCCACCATCGAAGTAACGAGCCATGCTCGAAGCCTATCCATCATATTGCAAACACCTTGCTTTCCTATACACACCCGAAGCGCCTCGGATTGTGAAACACCCAAATTGACTTGCTACCGATCGCGACGGCCATGTTGGCCGCCTTGACGGGAATGGCTTACATTGCGTCTGCGCGCTTCAGCCTGGGCGCGGGTTTGATGCTGCGCACTCCCCTGATCGCGGTTGCGCACGTGTCTTCCCGAACGATCAGGCACCGAGGCGCCATAACGAACCTCTTCCAGCTTCGTTCGGGGACCGGAAGAGCGGTCGCCCACCGGAGCAAGTGCCTGTGTGACCTGGGCGGCACGGTCGTATACGCCATGGCGCGCGTCCATACCCGAAACAGGCTGCACGCCGCTGTCTTCAGCCGAAAGAGGCTCGAACGACGTGGTGTTGTCAGTTTCAGGGTGACGTTTGAAGCTGACGCGAGCGCTGATGTACTCACGAAGCAGCAAGATCGCCAAGATAGCCATGCTGACGGCATAACCGAGCACCGCGCCGTCAAGGCCGCTGATGTTTGTCATAACGACAAGCACAACCACCGAGAACACGAACGTGATCAGATACAGCTCGGTAACCACCTTCTGCCTGCGTAGAATAGTAATGACCTGGTAGAAGAATTCAATGACCGCGGTAAAGCCGCCGGCCACGATCATCACGTAGAAGATCGACCGATAATCATCGAATTCCAGGCCGTATAGGAAGTTCATAAGGGGAATGCCGATCCAAGCCACGATCACAATGGTTCCCGCCGTGATGGCGATGACAACCGCGCTCATCGCCATGATGAACAGGTCGAACTTCTTCCTTTTCGCCGGGTCGGCCCAAGTCTTCGCCATGCGAACGAGCAAAGGCTTGTACACGAAACCCGCCGCGAGAAGAACCGCCTGCGACGGAAAGTACATCGCGTTGAAATACAGCTGATTGTCGTAACTTAGCACGCCCTCCATCACGAACTTCGGCACGTTGTCCACCAAATTGAACATGAACAACGCAACGAACAAAGGGAAGCACGACTTGAAAATGGAAGAGACGCTCTTAAGGGAAAACGGAGACGAAGGCGGCGTTTCAAGCAAAGCGAGCGGAAAGGTAACCAAAGCGAACGTGACAGCAGCGCCGATAGCCATCGCGATAGACGCAATGCCGACGTCGCGGGTGATCAACAACGTCAGGGAAAAAGCGACAAGCGCGACCACCGATCTGATGGTCAACGAGATTCCTGCCAGATACAGCTTATCTACCTGCTGCAAGCGCCCTTCGTACACCTCCGCCATAGCATCGACGGCGCGATAGAACGTGAGCCCCATGCACATCGTGAGCATGACGCCCGAATACCCGCGAAACTGGCAGTACAGATGCCCGACCACAAGCATCAAAACAACAGAGGCGAGGCGCTGGACCTGATAATCGGCAAATGAATGCGTGCCGTTCAAGTCGCTGACCTGGTACGTTCGAACGCCGTAAATGCCCATGAAGTACAACAAGAACGCCATAACGAAGGCAAGCGAGAACATACCGGCCTGCTCGACGCCGACAAGCTGAGTGACCACGATAGTGAGAATGGGGAAAATGGTTCCCCATGCCATGAATCCGATGGTGTTCCAAATGTAGTCGCGCGAGGTGCGATGCGCCTCGAACTCGGCATCAGCCTGAGACAAGCCGCCATCTGCCACAGCACCGGTCAAGCGATCGAACCACGCGTAGATGAACTTGCGAACACGACCGGGCTCGCGACGCGCACGGGCCTGACGCTTGGCCTCGAACTGATCGGCCTTGCGAAGCAGCCCGCCGAAAGCGCCACGCGAATGCCCATCGGGTGTGATGGGCTGAGTATCCCCCAGAGGGCGCGTGCGATCTGCCTCGCCCTTCGCGGCGATACCTCCTCCCCGTTTGTGCGGGAAGCGCGGTTCATTTTGGTTCTCGTCAGTCAAATCAATACCTCTATATATGAAGCGCCCATCGTTTCGTACGGCCAACCTGGCGCCAAAATCGTCGTTTTCGCCAATGAAAGTATACGGGCGGTCACGTTTAGCTTCGCGTTCGCCACCAAGCCGAAACCAAATCCACGCATAAACAGAAAGAGGAACGCGGAATTGCGCTCCGAAAATAGCCTAGACACGCTTCTGACAAGCCATTTCGCGGATTATTACGACCCGTTAACAAAATGGAAATCAACCACACGTAATGAGCGTGCAATACTTTTGGAGTTTGACTTTAGTAAACAAAAGGAGGTTTGCTGTGACCCAATCAGCAAAAGGCTCTGCCGCCAGAAACGGTGCAGAAAAAAAGAAGCTAGGACTCACTACGTGGATCCTGATCTCGCTTGCAGCCGGCATCGTCTGCGGCCTGATCTTGAACCAGGTCGTCCCCGACAAGTCCCCCGTTGACAACTTCCTCATCGAGGGCGTCTTCTATGTCTTCGGACAAGGCTTCATCCGCTTGATGCAGATGCTCGTCGCCCCGCTGGTGTTCTGCTCCATCGTGTGCGGCGCCGCATCCATGAGCGACCCGAAGATGCTCGGCAAGGTTGGCGGCGGCACCATCATCATGTACCTGCTGACCACCGCTTTGGCCATCGTCATCGCACTGGTGCTTGCCAACATCACCAACCCCGGCGTTGGCTTGGATATGAACTCCATCACCCAGGTTCAGCCTAAGGCGGCCGAGAACCAGGACTTCAAGACCACGCTGCTGAACATCATCCCCACCAACATCTTTGCAGCACTGGCCAACGGCACCATGCTCCAGATCATCTTCTTCGCATTGATCTTGGGCTTCCTGCTGGGCACGCTGGGTCGTAAGGTTGCCACCGTCAACCGCTTCTTCACCCAATTCAACGCCATCATGATGGCCATGATCTCCATGATCCTGAAGGTTGCCCCCATCGGCATCTTCTGCCTGATCTCGCGCACCTTCGCGAACCTGGGCATCAGCGGCATCCTCCCGATGATCAACTTCATTCTGACCACGTACCTTGGTCTTCTGATCATGCTGTTCGTGGTGTACACCCTTATCCTCTTCGTCTTCACGCGTCTGAACCCGATGCACTTCCTTAAGAAGTTCTGGCCGGTCATGGTCTTCGCCTTCTCCACCAGCTCTTCCAACGCCACCATCCCGCTGAACATGGAGACCCTGAACAAGCGCGTCGGCGTCGATCCCAAGATCTCCTCGTTCACCATTCCGCTGGGCGCAACCATCAACATGAACGGCACCGCTATCATGCAGGGTGTCGCCGTTGTCTTCGCCGCTCAGGCATTCGGCATCGACCTGAACGCTTCCCAGCTGGTCACCGTCGTCGTCACCGCCACCGTCGCCTCCATCGGCACCGCTGGCGTCCCAGGCGTTGGCACCATCATGCTCACCATGGTTTTCGCTTCTGTCGGCCTGCCTGTTGAGGGCGTTGCCATGATCATGGGCATCGACCGCATCCTCGACATGGGTCGTACCGCCATCAACATCACCGGCGACGCAGTTTGCACCACCGCTCTTGCAAACATGGTCGGCATGCTCAACCGCGACGTCTTCCGTGATGACACAATCAAGGAAGTCGACACCACCACCCTCGCGAACATGGCACCTGCCGACTACTCCGATTTCACCACCCCCGAAGAGGGCGACACCGAAATCGGCGAGGACGGCGATTTCGACATGTTCGACGACCTCGAGTATCCCGAAGCGCCCGCTCGTAAATAAACATCGATTTCCAACTGATAAGGATCGAAGATGACTGCAATCAAAATCGCCATCCTTGGCTACGGCAACCTTGGCCGCGGAATTGAAATGGCTGTTACGCAGAACGACGATATGGAACTGGTCGCGGTGTACACCCGCCGCGACCCATCTACGGTAAAGATCGCAAGCAACGCCGAAGTCAAGCCTGCTTCGCAGCTCGAGGATGGAAACGCCAAGGGAGAGTTCGACGTCCTCATGATCTGCGGCGGCAGCGCAACCGACCTGCCTCAGCAGACCCCGCACTTCGCGCAATGGTACAACGTCGTCGACAGCTTCGACACGCATCACAACATCCCCGAGCACTTCGCTGCGGTTGATGCCGCAGCGAAGCAGGGCGCTACGTGCGCTCTTATCTCGTGCGGATGGGATCCGGGCCTGTTCAGCTTGAACCGCCTGTACGGCAACACCTTCCTTCCTAATGGTAAGGACTACACGTTCTGGGGCCGCGGCGTAAGCCAGGGTCACTCCGACGCCATTCGTCGTATCGACGGCGTCGCTGACGCTCGCCAGTACACCAACCCCGTCCCCGCAGCCCTTGAAGGTGCTCGTTCGGGCGACAACCCCGAGTTCACCGCGCGCGAGATGCACACCCGCGAATGCTGGGTCGTGTTGGAAGATGGCGCCGACGCCGCTGCTGTCGAAGAGCAAATCAAGGCCATGCCCAACTACTTCGATGAGTACGACACCACGGTCAACTTCATCTCTCAAGAAGAACTTGACCGCGATCACAAGGAGCTTCCCCACGGTGGATTCGTGCTTCGCTCCGGCGAAACCGCATCGGGTCGCAAGCACGTGATCGAGTACTCGCTGAAGCTTGGTTCGAACCCTGAGTTCACCTCCAGCGTCCTCTTGTGCTTCGCTCGCGCCATCGCGCGTTTGGCTGCCGAGGGTAAAACAGGCTGCAACACGGTGTTCGACATCGCCCCTGCGTATCTTTCCGCACACGACGGCGATTACCTGCGCGCTCATATTCTTTAAGACCGGCGCTGGCTTGTCCAACCCATAAAGCAAACAGGGCTGCGATCAAATGATCGCAGCCCTGTTTTTCATTCCCGCCAAGATAACTAAGCAGGTTTCTTTTCGAAAGAAACCGATTACTCGGCGCTCAGAAGGCTTGCCTGTGAAAATGCAGGTGCCGGGTGTTGTGTCGCCGTCCAAAGGAATGCATCGGATTGTGGCTTTTGTCTCTTCTTTTACGCGCTCTTCTGTTTCGGTCGTGCCGTCCCAGTGTGCGAGAACGAAGCCTCCCTTTTCGATAAGCTCTTTGAACTCGTCGTAAGAGTTCGCCTCGAAGATGTGGGAGTCGCGGAAGTTGCGAGCCTTGGTGTAGATGTTGTTTTGGATATCTTCAAGAAGGTTTGCAACGTAGTCAACGATTCCGTCGAGCGAAACTGTCTCTTTCCCGAGTGTGTCGCGGCGCATGACTTCTGCCGTGTTTTCCTCCAAGTCCTTCGGTCCGATGACGAGGCGCACAGGCACACCCTTCAGCTCGTAGTCGGCGAATTTGAATCCCGGGCGTTTGTTGTCGGCGTCGTCGTATTTCACGCTGATGCCTTTTGCCTTCAAGCCTTCCACGATGCCTTCCACTTTTTCAGAAACCATGGCGAGTTGTTCCTGCTTTCTGTAAATAGGGACAATCACCACTTGTATAGGAGCCAGATGTGGTGGCAATACAAGGCCGTTGTCGTCGGAGTGGGTCATAATCAGAGCGCCCATGAGTCGTGTCGATACGCCCCATGACGTTGCCCAAACGTAGTCGAGTTTGTTTTCCTTGTTGATGAACTTCACGTCGAAAGCCTTTGCAAAGTTCTGTCCGAGGAAGTGCGACGTGCCCGATTGCAGTGCTTTTCCGTCCTGCATCATTGCCTCGATGGTAAATGTCTCGAGAGCTCCTGCGAAACGCTCATGTGCTGTCTTCACGCCTTTGATCACAGGCACGGCCATATATTTTTCAGCGAAGTCGGCATATACGCCGAGCATCTTCTTAGCCTCCACGAGGGCCTCTTCCTTAGTGGCGTGTGCGGTGTGTCCTTCCTGCCATAGGAATTCGGCGGTGCGCAGGAACATGCGTGTGCGCATTTCCCAGCGGAACACGTTTGCCCATTGGTTGCAAAGGATAGGGAGGTCGCGATATGAGTGTATCCAGTTTTTATAAGTGTTCCAAATGATGGTTTCCGAGGTTGGTCGGATGATGAGTTCTTCCTCGAGTTTGGCTGCGGGGTCGACAACCACACCGCTACCGTCTTCTGCGTTTTTAAGACGGTAGTGTGTCACTACGGCGCATTCCTTTGCGAATCCCTCCACGTGTTCTGCCTCGCGGCTGAGGAATGATTTCGGGATTAGAAGAGGGAAATATGCGTTGACGTGTCCGGTTTCTTTGAACATATCGTCGAGAGTGCGTTGCATTTTCTCCCAGATGGCATAGCCATAGGGTTTGATAACCATGCATCCTCTGACTGCCGACTGCTCGGCGAGGTCTGCTTTAACGACCAGGTCGTTGTACCATTGCGAATAGTTCTCGCTGCGTTTTGTAAGTTGTTTTAGCTCTATTGCCATTTTCTTAAAAATATTTTGTCACAAAAATACGGTATTTTTCTGAATGTTACGGAATGTTGTGCTAAAAAACTGTGCAAACGCGACTTCCCCGGGGCGATGATTGCGCGATATTGCGATTTTTCACAAATAACGTCCGGCGAGTTGGACAAAATTGGTATATTTGTATTGGCTGATTCTTGCGTTGCCGCGTTTGTTGTGGCTTGGCGCGGGGTGGCATGATATAATTGCACGATAATGAGATTTGGTGTTAGCAGGAAAACGTTGATGGTTGTGGCCGGAATTGTGTGGACAGTTGCCGGCGTCAACATTCTGCGTATCGGGATAGACTGCTGGGCGCAGGTGTCGGGCGGGTTTGTGCTGATGTTGCTGGGGGCGGTTGCGGTGTTCGCGGCGTTCCACTATATGGTTTTCAGCAGGATGTTTCATAAGCACAAGCGTAGGATTTCGCAAAAAGGCGACTCCAATTGTCTGATTGGCTTTTTTGACGCTCGTGGTTGGATTATTATGGCGTTTATGATAACGTTGGGTGTGTCGATAAGGCGTTATGAGTTGATGCCGCTGTGGTTTATCGCTCCTTTTTATACTGGGCTGTCGTCGGCATTGGTGCTGACGGGCATCCGTTTTTTGTTCAGCAGCAAGTTTTGGAACAGAAAAAGTGTGGGGTGAATTGCTGTCGTGTCCGGCTTTTCAGCCGTGTGTGTGGTGCATGGCTAAAACGACGATGAAAAAACTTCAGTGCGTAATATAATGAGGAACAAATGATTATGATAAATGAGAGCGGAATGCGTGAAAAAAGATGCCTGAAAATTTGGAGGTGGATGAAAAAGTTACTACCTTTGCACACGTAAACGAAACATCGCGGGATGGAGCAGAGGTAGCTCGTTGGGCTCATAACCCAAAGGTCGTAGGTTCGAATCCTGCTCCCGCCACTAAGAGAGGCTCACCATTTGGTGGGTCTCTCATCTTTTATATGCTCGGCATAGGCATGTGCGCCGACTCATCCGTAGTGGCGTACCTCCGGCGCGCAGGCTGCTGGGGCATGTCGAGTCCCGGCGCGCTCTGCTGTGCTCGCGCATCGGCTACGTTGGCAGGCATGCGCTCCGATAGTCTGGATGCGCCCTGCGCGATTCCGCGCCAAACAGGTTTGTGCTGCCGTCACGCATGCCGCGCCGTTTCCCGGTTTATATGCCGCTTTGCCGCGATGGGGAAGTTTCTCCGTCGGCGCATACGCAAACAGGGCGGAGTCAGCTGCTTTTGCAGCTCTCCGCCCTGTGTTGGAGTTTAAGTTGGCGTTGTCTTATTTCGCCTTTGCTTCCACGTCGGGAGCAATGAGTTTGTAGCCCTTTCCGTGGATGTTGATGATTTCGATTGAAGGATCGTCCTTCAGGTGCTTGCGCAGTTTGGTGATGTATACGTCCATGCTGCGGGCGTTGAAGTAGTTGTCGTCAATCCAGATTGTCTTCAGGGCGAAGTTGCGTTCGAGGATTTCGTTTACGTGAGCGCAGAGCAGGCTCAGCAGTTCCGACTCCTTGGTTGTGAGTTTTGTGATTTTATCCTCGATCATCAACACTTGTTTCTGAGTGTCGAAAGTGAACTTGCCGATTTTGTACATCGTGATTTCCTTGCCTTTCTTGCCTTTCACGCGGCGCAGGATAGCCTCGATTCTAAACACGAGCTCTTCCATGCTGAACGGCTTTGTGATATAGTCGTCGGCACCGATTTTGAAGCCTTCGAGGATGTCCTCCTTCAGTGATTTTGCCGTAAGGAAAATGATAGGCACTTCGCTGTTTACGGTTCTTACTTCCTGTGCGAGCGTGAAGCCGTCTTTCTTAGGCATCATCACGTCGAACACGCACAAGTCATACTTACCCTTCAAGAAAGCCTTGTAGCCGGCTTCACCGTCGGGAAACAAATCGGCGTTGTAGCCTTTCGCTTGAAGATACTCTCTCAGCAGCATGCCGAGGTTTTCGTCATCTTCACATAACAAAATACGCAATCTTTCTTCCATGATTATTCATTTATTAATGGTAATGTAATTATAAATTTCGATCCCTTGTTGAATTCGCTCTCCACGCGGATTTCGCCTTTCAGCTCGGTCACCATCTTGTGCACGTATGCCAGTCCGAGGCCGAATCCTTTCACGTCGTGGCGGTTGCCGGTCGACACGCGGTAGAACTTTTCGAACACCTTTTTCAAGTCGTCGCGTTTTATTCCGATGCCGTTGTCGGCTATCGATATTTCGATTTTGTCGCCCGGAAGGCTGCGTGTCGCTACGGTGAGCTGCAGCGGGCAGTCGTCGCGTCGGTATTTGACAGCGTTGTCGAGCAGGTTGAAAATCACGTTGGTGAAGTGCATCTCGTCGACTTTCACGTCGGCAATTTCGGCGTCGAGTCGGGCGTCGATGCGTCCGCCGTATTTCTCAACTTTGAGTTTGAAGGTGTTTACGATGTTTTGTATCAATTGGTTTGCGTTTACTTCCTGCAGTTTGAGGGTGGCTTTCTGACGGTCGAACATCGACATCTGGAGCACCTTCTCAACTTGGAAGCGCAGCCGCTTTGTCTCGTCGTTGATTACGGTTGATATGTGCTGCATCATCGTCGGACTTTTGCGCATGGTGTCGTCGTTGAGCATCTGCGCTGCGAGCGAGATGGTTGATATCGGAGTCTTGAATTCGTGGGTCATGTTGTTGATGAAGTCGTTTTTCATTTCCGACAGTTTCTTTTGGCGGAATGCGATTACGATGGTGCACAGAAACACTACAAGCAGCACGAATGTGAATCCGAACGACGGAATCATGAACCGTACGGATGAGAATATGTATTTGTCGCGCTCGGGGAAGTAGACGTATAGATAGTTGCGCCGCGACTCGGTGTCGTTGGGAAACAGCGTCTGTATGAATACGTCTTCTTTGTCTACCGTTTCGTCGTAGCCGGTGGTCTTGTAGACAATGTGGCCTTTGCGGTCGGCTATGGCATATTCCCATGCGAGTGGAATGCCGTTGTTGCCGAGCTCGGTGCGAAGGTAGTTGTTGACCATAGCTGAGTCGGCGCGCTCTGTGATGGGGCGGTTGCTCGACTGGTTGAGTATGGTGAGTATCACTTCGTTGAGCAGGCCTTTCTGATAAAGGAATTGCTTGCGCAGGTTTTCCTGAAATTTGCGCAGCTTGTCCTGCTCTACGGGAGTGCGCCGGTTTGTTGCCGGAAGGTCGGACTCTTGCGAGAGGGATGTGTTCATGAAGTTGTCTGTCTTCAGGAATGAGTTTGAGTCAAATATCCCTGGCTCCAACATCAGCAGCTCTTCCTCGAGATAGTTTTTTGTCTCGTTTTTCTCCAAAGCTGTCGACAAAGAGTAGAGGCTGCGCTTCACACCTTCCGAGAAGTGCTGTTCGCGCATCTTCACCATCTCCTCCATATATACGAACTGCATATACAACAGGCCGACAAATGTCAGCGCCATTATGATGGTCAATATCCAAATCGTACTTTTCTTCATCGTTTTTACACTTTTTTTGATATTGCAAATATATG
>URZP01000018.1 GCA_900552365.1 uncultured Coriobacteriaceae bacterium | reverse complement strand
ATGGGCACGCAGTTCGCCACGACCATAATTCCTCTGTCTGCCCGCGGAATGGGCGCCGACGCAACCACGGTTGGCGTGGTCGTTTGTGCGTTCGCGATCACGGCTTTGGCCATCCGCCCGTTTTCCGGCCCAGCATTCGACAGCTTCTCGAAGAAGCGTTTGTATTTCATGGCGTATGCCCTGAATGCGGTCTCTATGTTCCTGTACGCGTTCGCCTCGTCGCCTGCCACCTTGTTCGCCGTTCGTCTGCTGCATGGCATTGGAATCGGCTGCGCTGCTCCGTTGGGCATGGCCCTTGTCAGCAAGGTGGTTCCGTATTCGCGGCTTTCAAGTGGCGTGAGCATGTACATGCTTGCGTTCTCTATCGCTCAGTCGGTTGGTCCTGCGTTTGCGGTTTGGATGGCCGGGGCATGCGGCTATTTCCCCACGTACATATCGGCGGGTGTTTTGCTGAGCGTGGCGTGCTGCATCATTCCGTTCGTGAAGGTGAAGCCCGAGGAGAACAGGCCCCCGTACAAAATTCAGCCCGATCGTATTTTCGCGAAGCAGGCGTTCATCCCTGCTGGTATTTTGTGCCTGATCAGCTGCGCGTTTTCGTGTACGGCATCGTTCTTGGTTATTTACGGAACGCTGCTTGGGGTGGACCACATCGCTTTGTATTTCACGGTATACGCTCTGTGCATGTTGGTCACGCGTCCGTTTTTCGGAAGGATGTCCGACGTTCACGGCACCAAGGCCATTCTGATTTTCGCTTTCATCGCGTTCGGTGCCTCGTATGTCATAATCTCGCAGGCAACGACGCTTCCGATGTTCTTGCTGGCGGCCGTTGTGGGTTCGTGCGGCTTCGGTGTGTGCAACCCGCTGGTTCAGGCCTTGGCGTTGCGGATGGTGCCGCCCGATCACACCGGGGCAGGCACCAACACCACGTACACCGGTCTTGATGTTGGCAACTTGCTGGGCCCGGCGCTTGCGGGTGTGCTCATTGACGTGTTTCTTCCTATTGCCGGGGCCGAGAGCACGGCGTACTCGTGGATGTGGCTGTGCATGCTTGTTCCCATTGTTCTTGCCGTGGTCTTGTTCTTAAGCCAGCACAAGCGCATGGCCGCCAACGTGAAGAAAGCGGCAGAAGCGGCTGCATAGGCTACCGCTTGATCCAAGGTGGCCTATATGACAATCGCCCTTCCGAAGCAGTTCGGAAGGGCGATTTCAGTTGATGCGCGTTGTCGCGAAGGAGGTTTACTCCTGCGTGGCGTTCTCCTTGGCGGGAAGGGCGACGATCTGGTCGATGACGGGGTCAAGCGCGCCTTCGACGTCGTATTCCTCAACCTTGCCGGCGTCGACCAGCTTGGCGAAGCTGGGGTCAAGGGGCAGGGTGGCGCAGGCGGGAATGCCGTAGTGCTCGGCGATCTGGGCGCCCTGGGGCTCGCCGAAGATGAAGTGCTTCTTGTCGCACTCGTCGCACTTGAAGTAGGCCATGTTCTCGACCAGGCCAAGCACGGGGATGTTCATCTCGTGCGCCAGGTTGACGGCCTTGCCAACGATCATGGAGACCAGCTGCTGCGGGGCGGAAACCGTGACGATGCCGTCAAGGTTCATGCTTTGCATGACGGTCAAGAACACGTCGGAGGTTCCCGGAGGCATGTCAACCAGCAGGTAGTCGATTTCTTCCCAGTTGGTGTCGCCGAAGAACTGCTTCAAAAGGCCGGTGACAACCGGGCCGCGCCAGGCGACAGGTGCGTCTTCCTGGTCGAGCATGAGGTTGGTGGAAACGGCCTTGATGCCGCTTTCGGTTTCGAAGGGCAGGATGCCGTCTTTGTCACCCATCAAGCGGCCCTTAAGACCGAATGCCTTGGGGATGGACGGGCCGGTGATGTCGGCGTCAAGGACGCCCACCTTGTAACCGCGCTTGGTGAGCTCGGAGGCAAGCAAGCAGGTAACCAGCGACTTGCCAACGCCGCCTTTGCCGGAAACGACGCCGATGACGTGCTTCACATTGGCGCGAGCCGTGGAGGTGCGCTGCTTCTCGGTGCGCGATCCACAGCTCGAGCTGCCGCAACTACCGCAGCTGCCGTTACATGAATCGGGGTTCTGTTCTTCTGCCATGTATGACCTCTCTCGTTTTTGGGCGCTCCCCTTTAACGTGCGCCCGTCCGTCAGTGCCTTGTTTATTCGCCGACCTTTGCCGATTCGGCGTTGTCATCGCCCTCGACGTAAATGCCTTCCTGCTTGAACACGGTTGCGAACGTGCGGAAGAAGACCTTTGCGTCCAAAGCGAACGAAATGTGCTTCACGTAGTATACGTCCAGAGCCAGGCGGTCGTGCCACGGGAGCGAATTGCGTCCCATGACCGCGGCGTAACCGGTGATGCCCGGCTTCACGGTGAGTTTGATCCCCTCTTCGCCGGTGTAAAGCTCGGTTTCGCGGCGCAGATCGGGGCGAGGGCCGATGACGCTCATCTCGCCTTTCAGGACGTTTAGGAACTGAGGCAGCTCGTCAAGGCTGGTTTTGCGTAGAAGAGCCCCGACTTTGGTCATGCGCGGGTCGTCGGCGCCGTTGTAGGTGGAGCCGTCCTCCATGACCAGGTCAGGCGCGTTCACGCGCATGCTGCGCAGTTTGTACATGATGAAATCGCGTCCGTCTTTGCCCACGCGCGGCGCGTTGTAGAAGACGGGGCCTCCGTCTTCGAGCTTGATGGCGATTCCGAAAATCAATATGACAAGGCAAACGGGGACAAGTGCAATGACCCCGATGACGATGTCGAGCAGGCGTTTGAATACGTGTTGGTACATAAAGCGAATTCTATCCGATTTCGTGCAGCGTTAGCGAATGCCTTCGGTTTCAAGCGCATGGTAAACCGAGGCGAAGGTCTCGGAAACGTAGTCGACGTCCTCGTCGCTGAGCAGGGTGTGCAGCGGAAGCGTGACCTCGTTTTGATATTGCGCGAAGGCGTTCGGGAAGTCGTTGATATCAAATCCCATGTTCTTATACGCGGTCATCATGGGAAGGGGCTTGTAGTGGACATTGGTTGCGACACCAGCTTCGCCCATGCGCGTGATCAGGGTGTTCCTGAATTCGACGCCCTTGCCTTCAAGCCTGACGATCATCAGATGGGTGCTGGATGCCCACCCGCCCTGTTCGTCGTCGCCGAAGTGCTGAAGGATGTCGAGCGGCATGGAATCCACGGCGGCAAGGCTATCGCAGTAGCGCTCGAAGATGGCGCGACGGCGCGCGAGCAGATCGGGGTAGCGCTTCAGTTGCGCTAGTCCGACGCCGGCGGCCATGTCGGTCATGTTGCATTTCCAGCCCGGGAAAACGATGTCGTATTCCCAAGCGCCGGCTTTCGTCTTGGCAAGGGCGTCCTTGTTCTGGCCGTGAAGCGACAGCAGCATGATCTGCTTGTAGATGGCCTCGTCGTCCTGCGTGCCCTGACGCCAGGTGAGCGCGCCGCCTTCTGCGGTGGTCAGGTTCTTCACGGCATGGAACGAGAAAGACGAGAAGTCGGCCACTGAGCCTGCGTGCTTGCCGTGACGAACGGCGCCCATGGAGTGGGCGCAATCAGAAACGACGGGCACGCGCTTGTATGCGGCCTGGATGTCGTTTGCGGGGGACCACGCAGCGCTGACGGAGTCGAGTGCGGCGAAGAGCGTGTCGTAGTCGATCATCTTGCCGCCAAGGTCAACGGGGACGACGGCCTTGGTTTTGGGCGTGACGGCTTCGGCGACCTTTTGGTAATCCATTTCGAAGGAGCCGGGCGCGCAGTCGATCATGACAGGCGTGGCGCCCACGTGACAGACGGCGCTTGCCGTGGCGGTGTAGGTGTAAGCGGGGACGATGACTTCGTCACCGGGTCCGATTCCTAAAACGCGCAAGGCGCATTCCTCGGCAGCGGTGGCCGAGGACAGGGCAGCGGTTTTCGGGGTGCCCATGTAGGCGGACAGCTCGTTTTCGAACTGCTTGGTTTTCGGGCCGGTGGTGATCCACCCGCTTTTCAGCGCTTCGACAACTTGATCGATTTCTGCTTGCGTGATGTCAGGCGGGCTGAACGGGATCTGCTTCTTTGCGTTTGAGCTCATGAATGCTCCTTAGGTTCGCGCAGTCGCATTATTTCGTGAGATTGCGGATGAGTTTGACGATGGCCAAGTAGGAATGATCCTGATCGAATTGGGCAACGGCTACGTCGCGGGCCCTGGTTCCCATGATGCGGCGGCGGTTGGGGCGCTTCGTGAGATCGGTGATGGCGTCGGCCAGAGCCTGCGCGTCCTCGGCGACGACGTTCACGCCGAAGCCGTCGGTTTTCACCTTCATTTGGAATTCCTCGCTGGAACCGGTGTTGATCATGGGCTTGCCTGCGGCAAGGTAATCGCCGATCTTCGTGACGATGCTCTGCGCTGCGTCCTTCTTGAGCGAATTCACCGTGACGTCGGAGGCGGTAAGGTAGGCCGCCATAAGATCGTAGGGGCAGTAGCCCAGGAAATCGACGGGCGCGTTCAGGCTTTGGGCCAGCTGCTCGAGCGCGGCGCGGTTCGGGCCGTCACCGAGGATCTTCACGTGAACCTTAAGGTCGCAGGTTTCCTCGCTGGTGACCACTTCAGAGCAAAGCGCGGGGCCGCTTGCTTCTTCAGCCTGCTTGATAAGGGCGGCTGCGTTGATCAGGGTTTCCAGATCGTAGCTGGCGCCCAAGGTTCCGGCGTAGGTTACCCAGAACTCGCCTTCGGGCTTGGTGATCTCGCCCTTGTGCGCGGCCACGCCGGCGTCGAACTTCTTCAGGTCGTTGCCGACGTACACCGTGATGCGGGGGTACGGCTCGGTGCGGTCCTTCTCGGGGCGGCTGGCATATTCGTTCGAGGTTCCCACGGCAGCGGAAAGCAGCTGGTACACCTTTTTCGCGTCGCGTGCGAACGGGTGGAAGGCAATGTCGCTGATGACGGGGATATCGACGACCATGCGCATGGCTTCGGGCCACAGGTCGTTGATATCGGCGATGTAAGGGATGCCCTCCCTGTCGGCGGTTTCGGCGCAGACGCGCGCGACATCGTTGGGCGGGATCTCGGAGTAGATGAGGTCGTAGCCGCCGTCGGGCTCGGCGAAGCGTTTCTTGAAGAAGGCGTTCAGGTTCTTGGCTGCGACGGAGTGGCTGTGGATTCGACCGAGGTCGAGGTTGCGTTTGTACCCCGGCTCGTCGATGAAGACGACCTTATAGGGAAGGCCCTGGTAGCATGCTTTGCTTTTGTCTCGCTGCTGCTTGTCCCAGTGTTGGAACGACGAGGTGATCAAGTCGACCTCGAACCCGTGGGCGACAAGCATTTCAGAGAGCTTGCGGAAACGGGTGTAGCCGCGCGTTTCGTCGCCCAGCTTCACGCCCATTGTGACAATCGCCAGACGTTTCTGGGGGGTTTGAGACCCAGGTGCGACGTGGCTTCGCTTCGAGGCTTCCGAAGAGGGGATGGGGTTGGTTTCGCCTGCTTGCGAGAGCGGCGCGTTATCAGTCGTATTCATCATGCGATCGAGTTTATCAAACCGCCCTGGTCGACCATTGCGTAAGCGCTCTCCTTCATAAAAGAAGCCTGTTGCAAGAAACCTGCTGCGCGGGGACTTTGGGCTGTCTTGCGTGTTGTCCTGCGTTGCCTGGCGGAGGAGGTTCAAGAGCCGCTGAACGAGTCACTGGGCGTTGTCCCATGGGAGATCGCGCAGTGCGGGCTCCTGTTGGTTCCCCTCGGGTGTCGGGCGGCTTTCGCCATGATTAAAAATTCATTAAGGAAAACTCGTCTTCTGCCGCATATACGGCGCAATTGCGCTTTAATGAAGCTGATAATCCGATAGCACCCGTGGCGGCCGGTTGAGTGCGAGGTCGCTTACGTTGAATGGAGGGATAGGGCATGGCTATGACCCCCGAACAAGATTTCGTCATGAAAACCATCAAGAGCCGCGACGTTCACTTCGTTCGCTTTTGGTTCACCGATGTGCTGGGGAACATGAAATCCTTCGCCGTAAGCCCGTCCGAGATCGCCAACGCGTTTTCCGACGGCATGGGCTTTGATGGCAGCTGCATCGCGGGTTATTCGCCCACGCAGGAATCGGACATGTTGGCGTTTCCCGACCCCAGCACCTTCCAGGTGCTTCCTTGGCGCCCTGAGTCCAATGCGGTTGCCCGCATGTTCTGCGAGATCAAGCGCCCCGATGGAACCGCTTTCGAGGGCGACCCGCGAAACGTTCTTCGACGAATGGTCACGAAAGCCGCCGATATGGGCTACATTTTCAACGTCGGCCCCGAGCTTGAATATTATTACTTCAAGGATTCTGCAGGCACCGAGGTTCTGGACCATGGCGGGTATTTCGATCTGACCAGCCTTGACTCGGCAAGCGACCTGCGCCGCGACACGGTTCTTTCTCTTGAGAACATGGGCATCCCCATCGAGTACTCGCATCACGAGAACGGCCCTTCGCAGCACGAGATCGACCTGCGTTACATGGATGCCTTCACCATGGCCGACGCCGTCATGACGTACAAGCTGGTCGTTAAGGAGATCGCCGTCAAGCATGGTGTGTATGCGTCGTTCATGCCGAAGCCCATGGCGGGCGCCCCGGGCAACGGCATGCACGTTCACCAAAGCCTGTCGGACCTCGATGGCAACAATCTGTTCTTCGATTCCAACGACCCGTTGGGGTACAACCTCACACCCTTGGCGAAGAAGTTCATGGCGGGCATTTTGAAGTACACCCCCGAGCTTTGCCTGGTCACGAACCAGTATGTGAATTCGTACAAGCGACTGGCATCGGGCAGCGAAGCGCCGGCGTTCATTAGCTGGGGTAAGAACAATCGCTCGGCTTTGGTGCGCATCCCCGGTTACCGACCGAATCGCGAGGAGGCATGCCGCATCGAGATGCGCCTGCCCGATCCTGCCGCCAACCCGTACCTGGTGTTCTCGGTCATTCTGGCTGCCGGTCTTGCGGGCATCAAGGAAGATCTACCGCTTCCGCCTTCCATCGACGACCTTAACTTGTTCGAGCATTCCGACGCGTGCCTGATCGGCCGAGGTTTCAGCAAGCTGCCTGAAGATTTGGGCCAAGCAATCACCCTTTTCGAGAACTCCGAGCTCATGAAGGAAACGCTTGGCGAGCACATTCACTCCTATTTGGTCTCCGAGAAGAAGGCCGAGTGGGCGTCTTACCTTGGCGCTGTTTCCCAGTGGGAACTCGAACGGTATTTGGCGGTGTTGTAAATGAGGAAGAAAGTCGTTTTCATAGCCGATAGCCTGGATAACGCTCATAGGTTCCAGCAGGTGCTTTCGGCCCTTAACGTTGATGTTGCGGCGGGGTCGACCGTTCAGCTGGGAAAGTTGCTTTCGGCCGAAGTCGCCCCCGAGCTTGTGATCTTCGAGGCTCGCGGGAATGCGCGCTCCTACCTTGGCCAGGTGGTTCAGCAGGTCGAAGACCTGCCGGCTCCGCTTCTTCTCATCGTGAACGAGAAGGAGCTTCCCTCGCTGCAGTTCCCGACGACGGTGGCTTCCGATTTCGTCATGCACGGCGCATCCGTCGCTGAATGCACGGCGCGCGTGAAGCGCCTGATGACCTCGCAGGAAGAACCCGCGTCGCTTGACTGCATCTCGGTTGACGGCCTGGTCATCAACCTTGCCACGTATCAGGTCACCATCAACGGCGAGCCTATCGACTTCACCTACCTCGAGTACGCCCTGCTTTCGTTCTTGGCGAAGCACCCGGGCCGCACGTTCTCGCGCGATGCCTTGCTTCAGCGCGTTTGGGGCTTCGACTACTACGGCGGTTCGCGCACCGTCGACGTTCACGTCAGGCGAATCCGCTCGAAGCTCGGCCCCGATCTTGCCGAGCGTCTGGAAACCGTTCGCGGCGTGGGGTATCTTTGGAATGCGTGATGAACTGACGCCGTTCGTGCGACGTGCTCGTTTCGAACGGCGTTTGAATTGCGCATCGAGAACCGTTGGCAGTCGGATGTAGCGTTTCCACATTTGAAGGATGGCGCCCGTGGAGGCTATTGCGTTAATCGGCGTTTCCGCGCTTATCGCCGGCGTGGTGCAGGGCACCACTGGTTTCGGCGGCGCTATCTGCGTGATGATGGTCTTGCCGTACGTGTTCAGCATGCCCGTTGCCGCGGGCATATCGTCCATCATTTGCCTTGGCCTTAATCTTCAGATGGCGGTCATGTACCGAAAGCACCTCGATCGCAAGCTTCTGTTTCGGCCTATTCTTGTCACCGTTATCGTTGCCAGCATCGTGATTTCGCTTTCGACTTCCATCGACGGCGTTATCGCCAAGAAGGCGCTCGGCGTCTTCTTCATCGTGCTGTGCATTTACTACCTGTTCATCAAAAAAGACACGCCGCACGGGCATCCGCTTGGGCTTCTTGCCGGCATCGTTTGCGTGGCAACGTCGGGCGCATGCGACGGCATGTTCGGCGTAGGCGGTCCGCTGATGGTTGTCTACTTCATGGCGGCTACGCGTGATCACCCGTCGTATCTTGCAGCAATCCAGACGTACTTCGCGTTCGCGAATGCGTACTATACGGTGTTCCGCGTGGCGACGGGCGTTCTTACCGTCGAGGTCGTTCCTGCGGCTTTGGTTGGCGTTGCCGGCATATTCGCCGGCGGCCTTGTCGCAGGCAAGCTTGTTCGCGTGCTCGATCACAATCTGGTCGAGCGTGCCGTGTACGTGATGCTTGGCGTCGCGGGTGTCATCAACCTTATTTAGTTCCTGGAATCGCCCGACGGGTTTGTCGGGGTTGCCTTGCCCTGGGCTACACTTACAGAAGAAACCAATGGCGAAGCGGCGCGTGCGTCGTTGTCGCCTTCGTGTGGAAGGAAGCCACGTCATGCCCGAAAAAGACGCTCCGTCGCAGGTTGTCGAGGTCTCTTCGACCGACGCCCCCGCAACCAAGACGATCGCCGTCATCGACGGCAATTCGCTCATGCATCGCGCGTACCATGCGGTTCCGCCCAATATGAACGCACCCGACGGTACGCCCACCAACGCGGTATTCGGATTCATGTCCATGCTGCTGAAATTCATCGAGGTTTCCCGTCCCGATGGCATCGTTTGCGCGTTCGACGCGGGCAAACCTCAGTTCCGTATCGAGGCTCTTGAGCAGTACAAAGCCCAGCGTCCTCCTATGGACGACGAGCTTCGCGTTCAGTTCCCCCTGATCGAAAGCTTGCTTGAATCCATGAACATCCCGGTCGTCAAAGTGAAGGGCTGGGAGGGCGACGACATTTTGGGCACCGTTGCCGCGCGCAACGAGGCTCATGGCTACCGCACGCTGCTGGTGACGGGCGACAAGGACGCCTGTCAGCTGGCCAGCGACCTTACGTTCATCGTCAACACGAAGAAGGGTATCTCCGACGTCGTCATCTACGACCCCGCGGGCGTCTACGAGAAGTACGGCGTCACGCCCGAGCAAATCCCCGATTATCTGGGTTTGATGGGCGACGCCTCCGACAACATCCCCGGTGTCCCCGGCGTTGGCCAGAAAACCGCCACGAAGTTCCTCCAGGCCTATGGCTCGATGGAGGGCCTGTACGAGAACCTCGATAAGTTGAAGGGCAAGCAGCTCGAGAATGTCAGGGACAACAAGGAGCTGGCATTCCTTTCGCGCAAGATCGCAACCATCGTTCGCGACTTGGATTTCCCGCTTGATGTCGATGAGGTTCGTTTCCCCGACTTCGACCCCGAGCGCGTGGCAAAGGCGTTCGGCGCCATTCGTTTCAATGCCCACCTTGAGCGTCTGAACAAGGTGGTGGGCGGCGACGGTTTCGTGTCGTATGCCGCAGGTGAAGCGTTCGAGGCTTGGCCGGAAGCCGACTTCGATGCCTTCGAGCTTATTGAGGGGTGCATTGCATCAGGCGATCGACTTGGCGTTGCCTTCGCGCAGTCCGATCAGGCGTCCTTGTTTGAAGACGACCTCACGCTGGTGGTTTCGACGTTGCATGGCGGGGAGGCGAACGAGCCGTGCGTCGCCGCCGTTTCGGGCGACGATGCGCGAGGCGCATTCGCTCGCATCGTGAAGGAGGGCTCTTTCGCCGCCCTTGACGTTAAGTCCGCTTTCGAGCGGGTTTTCCCGAAAGACTCCGCCGACAGCGCGCTTGTGGGCGAGTCCGACCTCATCGCATGTGTTTCGCGCAGCGAGGATTTGGGCGATGCCCCCGCGCGTGCGATAGACGCAGGCCTTGCCGCGTATGTACTCAGGTCGTCTGACGGCGACTTCTCGGCGGCGCACTTGTGCGAGAAGCATCTCGACAAGTCGCTTCCCGAATCAAAAGATGGCGTTGAAGCCGCAAAGCTCGAGGCTCAGGTTGCGTTGACGCTGGTCGAGCCCCTCGTCAAGAAACTTCAGGACGACGGCAGCGCAGGCGTCTTCTTCGATATCGACTTGCCGCTTGTTGCGACGCTTTCCATCATGGAGCGCTGCGGCATGCCCATCGACAAGGGCCAACTTGCCAATCTTGGCGCCGAAGCCCAGGTCGAGATCGATTCCCTGCGTTCTCGCATTTGGGAGCTTGCGGGCGAGGAGTTCAACGTCGATTCGCCCAAGCAGCTTTCCCATATCTTGTTCGAGGTAATGGGTCTGCCGCACGGCAAGAAGACGCGTAGCGGCTATTCCACCGACGCAAAGGTTCTTGGCAAGCTGGCCGACGATCACGAGATCGCCGCTCTTGTCCTGAAGTATCGCGAGTATGCCAAGATCAAGTCCACCTATATCGATGCGCTTCCGCGATTGGCCGCGTCGTATGGCGACGGTCGGGTTCATACCACGTTCAACGAGACCGTGACCACCACAGGCCGTTTGAGCTCGTCCGACCCCAATCTGCAGAACATCCCCGTGCGTACCGAATATGGCCGCAAGATCCGTGCGTGCTTCGGCGGAATCGGCGAAGACGACCTGTTCGTCTCGGCCGACTACTCTCAGATCGAGCTGCGTCTTTTGGCTCATCTCTCCGAGGACCCGGGCCTGATTGCGGCGTTCAAGACCGGCGAGGACTTCCATGCCGAGACGGCAGCGCGTGTGTTCGGTATTCCCGTTTCCGAGGTCACGCCGGCAATGCGCAGTCGCGCCAAAGCGGTTAACTTCGGCATCGTCTACGGTCAGCAGGCGTTCGGCCTAAGTCAGAGCCTGGGCATTTCCATGCGCGAGGCGCAGGAGTTCATCGATCGTTACTACGAGGCGTATCCACGCGTGCGTGACTACCTTGACGAAACCGTCGCCCAAGCTAAGGAGACCGGTTTCGCCGAGACGATGTTCGGGCGAAAGCGCCACATCGACGAGCTTAAAGCCACGAATAAGATGCAGCGTGCGTTTGGCGAACGCACGGCCATGAACCATCCCATGCAGGGTTCGGCGGCGGACATCATCAAGATGGCGATGACCGAAGTTCAGAAGCGCTTGATCGACGAAGGGTTCGCAGCGAAGCTCATGGTGCAGGTGCACGACGAACTCGATTTTTCCTGCCCGCCCGCCGAGGTCGATCGTCTGACGGCGATGGTGAAGGACGTCATGGAGAATGTGGCTCAGCTCCGTGTTCCGCTTATCGCCGACGTCCAGCATGCGAAAACGTGGGCCGAGGCCCATTGATCGCTTGACGGATTGCCTGTCCTTGTGAGTGGGTAACAAAAAACACACACCCTTCTCTTGGATGTCAAGCGGGGGAGTGGTAATATAATCAACGCTGCATTTTTAGATGTGGCTAGGAATAAGTGCGATGATACGCGCAGACAGTGCATATGATTGGTTTCCAACTTGCAACAGTCGCGCTCCAAAGTTATCGCATGCAGTTATTTCGATCAGTAGGAGTAAAGAAATATGTACGCAATCGTGAAAACGGGCGGCAAGCAGTACAAGGTTGCGCCGGGCACTGTCCTGGCAATCGAGAAGCTTGACGCCGCAGCCGGCGATACGGTCGAGCTTCCCGTCATCTGCGTTGTTGATGGCGACAAGGTCGAGGCCGATCCCGAGAAGGCCGCTGCAACCAAGGTCGAGGCTGTCGTTCTCGAGCAGTTCAAGGGCAAGAAGCAGCTCGTCTTCAAGTTCAAGAAGCGCAAGAACTACAAGAAGCTCAACGGCCATCGCCAGCAGCTCACCCGCATTCGCGTCGTCTCTGTCGGCGGCGAGACTGCACCTGCAAAGAAGTCCGCGTCCAACGACGCCGAGTAGTATAAAAGGAGGGAATTTCAATGGCACACAAGAAGGGTCTTGGTTCCAGCCGCAACGGTCGCGATTCCCACGCACAGCGACTTGGCGTTAAGAAGTTCGCCGGCGAGTACGTGAAGACCGGTATGATCATCGTTCGTCAGAACGGCACCCATTTCCACCCCGGCAACAACGTCGGTCGTGGCAAGGACGACACCCTGTTCGCCCTTTGCGAGGGTCACGTCGTGTTCACCAGGGGCGAGAAGCGCCGCGTGCACGTCGAGCCGCTCGAGACCACCGAGGCTTAAGCTTCGGCGATAGCAACGCTTTATTGCGTTAAGCTTGTTCGCATGAGCGCCTCCAGGGCAACCTGGGGGCGCTTTTCTTATACAATTTCAGAAAACGACAACGCGGGTGATGGCGCATGCCGCCTGGCCCCTCAACCTCAAGGAACGACATGGCATCTCAATTCGTAGACAAGGTTCATATCCATGTGAAAGCGGGCGACGGCGGCGCTGGCTGCATGTCCTTCCGCCGAGAAGCTCATGTGCCGAAGGGCGGTCCCGACGGCGGCGACGGCGGTCATGGCGGAAACGTGGTCGTTGAAGCCGACGGCAGCATCTCGTCGCTTATCGAGTATCGCTTCAAGCATCATTTCAAAGCCGAGCGCGGCACCCATGGAAGGGGTAGCCGCATGCATGGTGCCACGGGCAAGGACCTGGTACTGAAGGTTCCCGTTGGCACGGTTGTGCGCGAGTACAGCGAGGAAACCAAGGAATCCGGCGAGCTTATCGCCGACCTCACGCATGACGGAGAGCGCGTCACGGTGATGTCGGGCGGCGTTGGCGGTCGCGGCAACATTCATTTCGTCACGTCTACCCGTCGCGCTCCAGCTTTCGCAGAGCTTGGCGAACCTGCTCAGGAGGGCTGGATCGAGCTCGAGATGAAGCTTATGGCCGATGCTGCTCTGGTTGGCATGCCTTCTGCGGGTAAAAGCTCCTTGATCTCCAAGATCTCGGCCGCTCGTCCTAAGATCGCCGACTATCCCTTCACCACGCTCGTCCCTAATCTAGGCGTCGTTCGCGCAAGCGACGACTCCAGCTTCGTCGTTGCTGACATTCCCGGCCTCATCGAGGGTGCTCATGAAGGCAAGGGTTTGGGTCACGAGTTCCTTCGCCATATCGAGCGTACGGCCCTTATCGTGCATGTCGTCGATCTTACCGGCGATTGGGAGGGACGCGATCCGTTGGAGGATTACCGCGTCATCAACGAGGAGCTTGCTCTGTACGCCGACGATCTTGCGGCTCGTCCGCGTATCGTCGTCGCCAACAAAATCGACGTTCCCGGCACCGAAGAGGTCGCCGATAAGCTTGCCGAGATGGTGCGCGCCGACTCCATTGCCGCAGCCGGTGGCGATGAGTTCGCCGACAGCCCCATCGATCCGAAGCTTTATCGCATCAGCGCGCTTACGGGCAAAGGCGTTGATTCTCTCATTCAGGCTATTGCCGCAAAGGTCAAAACGCTTCGCGAGGAAGCGCGCGTGCGCGACGAGGCCGCCATCGAGTACGGTCAGGTTTGGGAGCACAAGCGCGAGCAGCGCGATCGCAGGTTCGAGGTCGTGCGCCTCTCCGAGCATGTCTTCCGCATCAAGGGCCCGCGCATCGAGCGCATGGTCGTTCAGACCGACTGGGAGAACGAAGAGGCCGTTTCGTTCCTTCAGCATCGTATGAAGCGTTGCGGCGTCGATGAGGCGCTTGAGAAGGCGGGCGCACGCGACGGCGACGAGATCCGTATCGTCGGTCGTGCTTTCGAGTTCGAGAGCGCACGTATGGCCGATGACGAGTTCGATGAACTCGATGCGAAGATGGATATCTAGTCATGGCGTCTTTCGAGGGGAACTCAACTATCCTTAACGAAGGCGTTGCCGCGAGCTTTGCGGCGCCTAAGCGCAAGCTGGTGGTGAAAATCGGTTCATCTACGCTTACGCGCGCGGATGGTTCGGCCGATATCGATTACCTGCGTGCGCTTGCAAGTCAAATCGCGCGTGTGCGTCAAGCGGGTTGGGGCGCCGTTATCGTCACATCAGGAGCCATCGCTGTCGGGCTGAACAAACTCGGAATCGACAAGCGTCCTACGGACATGCCCTCCTTGCAGGCTGCTGCGTCGGTCGGCCAGGGCGAGCTTGCGGCTGCCTATGCGCAAGCCTTTGCCGAGTTCGACCTCGTCACTTCGTTGGTCTTGCTCACGCGTCGCGACACTGCCGATCGTACGGCTTACCTTCACGCGCGTGACACTTTGAATAGGCTTCTTGAGTTGGGCATCGTTCCAATCGTCAACGAGAACGACACCGTTTCGGTCGAGCAGATCAAGTTCGGCGACAACGACACCCTCTCTGCGTTGGTGTCGTGTTTGATCAAGGCCGATCTGGATATCATCTTGTCCGACATCGATGGCTTCTATGATGCCAACCCGAACGAGTGCCCCACGGCGAAGCTCGTTCCCGTTGTCGACCATATAGATAAAGGCATCATCGCGGCAGCGGGGGCTGCTGGCTCCTCTGTCGGTTCGGGCGGCATGGTCACGAAGATCCGTGCGGCGCGTGCATTGGCCGTTGCGGGCATTCCTCTGATCATTTGCTCGGGTGACCGCGAAGACGCCATCGTCGATGCCGCGTTTGGCAAGGATGTCGGCACGTTTTTCCCAGCGGCGCATCTTGCGCACGAGATCACCCCGCGCAAACTTTGGATTGCCCTTGGCGATTCGGCACGAGGTAAGATCACTGTGGACGACGGCGCGAAGCGCGCGTTGGTAAAGCAGGGAAGCTCTCTTTTGACTGTTGGCGTTGCTGGTGTCGAAGGCTCTTTCGATACGGGCGATGTCGTGGACATTCTCGATTCTGACGGCTATTTGTTCGCACGCGGTCTTGTTTCTGCAGAGCGCGATCGTGTCGAGCTGGCCATTGGAAAAACCCACAGCGAGCTTGCGGGAAACCGCATCCTCGCCGATCTTGCGGAAACGCCCTTGATTCATCGCGACGACATGGTCGTGTTCGAATAGGGGCTAGGCAGCATCGACTGAAAGGACGGCTCAACCATGAGCGAGGACGTTTCAACTGACGCCACGACGAACGATGCGGCTCAGGCCGCGCGACAGGCTGCAAGAAGCGCCGCTGTTGCTGCGAAGCGGGCAAGCGTCGATGTTGCGTTGCTCACCAACGCCCAGCGCAACGATATCCTTTTCACCATGGCCCGTGCTCTGCGCGACGAGGTCGACGTTATCCTTAAAGCCAATGACGACGATATGGTCGCTGCCCGCCAGAGGGGAACCAAAGAAAGCCTTCTCGATCGCCTGATGCTGGACAACCAGCGCGTATTCGATATGGCCACCGCCCTTGAGGATTTGGCGTCCCTTCCCGATCCTCTTGGCCGCATCCTCGATCATCGCAAGCTGTACAACGGGCTTGATCTTACACGCGTCACCGTCCCTATGGGCGTGGTGGCTGTGGTCTACGAGGCTCGCCCGAACGTCACCGCTGACGCCGCGGGTATTTGTCTGAAGTCGGGCAATGCGTGCGTTTTGCGCGGCGGGAGCCTTGCATCCAGGTCGTGCGCGGCCATTGCGGCCATCCTCGAGAAGGCTGCCGTGTCGGCGGGTGCTCCTGCCGGCTGCATCAGCTTCGTCGATGCCGTCGATCATGCCGCCACAGACGAGCTCATGAGCTTGCGAGGCGTTGTCGACGTCCTTATTCCCCGCGGAGGCGCCGGGCTCATCAACCATTGCGTGAAAAACGCTCAGGTCCCCGTTATCGAAACGGGCACGGGCAACTGTCACGTCTACGTGCATGAAAGCGCCGATCTTGACAAGGCTCGCAGCATCATCGTCAACGCGAAATGCCGTCGTTACGGCGTTTGCAATGCGGCCGAGACGTTGCTGGTCGATCGTAAGATCGCAAAGCAGTTCTTGCCGGCGACGATGTCCGAACTTGCCAAACACGGAGTTCTTCTTCATTGCGACGACGAGGCGTTCCTGATCGCTTCTCGCGAGAGCGATGTCAACGGTCGGGCTCGTGATGGCGCCCCGTTGGATTTCGTGGAAGCCACCGAAGAAGATTGGGCAACCGAGTACCTCGCCCCCGAGCTCGCCATTCGCTGCGTTGACAGCGTCGACGAGGCAATCGAGCACGTCAATCGCTACGGAACGCACCACTCCGAATCCATCTGCGCGGCGGACGAGGATGCTTGCATGCAGTTCGCGACTAGGGTGGACGCTGCCGCTGTGTACGTGAATGCGTCCACTGCCTTCACCGATGGCGGTCAGTTCGGCCTAGGCGCCGAGGTCGGCATCTCAACCCAGAAACTTCACGTCCGCGGACCGTTTGCCCTTGAGGGTTTGACGTCGTACAAATACGTCGTTCGCGGCGATGGACAGGTGCGCGCCTAAATGGTGGTCTCTCAGCGTTTCGACGACTTGGGTGCCGATGGCAAGCCTGCCCGTTTGGGCATTCTTGGCGGTACGTTCGATCCTATCCACGTTGGGCATCTTGCGCTGGCCGAGGCAGCTTTGCACGAGCTTTCCCTTGACGCCGTGCTGTTCATACCCACGGGCACGCCGGTGTTCAAGAAGGACATCTTTGTTACGCCTGCGAATATCCGCCTTGAGATGGTTCGCCGTAGCGTTTGCTCCAATGCAAGCTTCGATGTCTCTTCGATCGAAATCGACCGTGGGGGAGACACTTACACGGTCGACACCTTGCGCGATTTGCGCGAGCATTATCCGACGAACGTGTCGCTGCATTTCATTGTCGGCGCCGATTCCGCGGCCGAGCTTTGGAAGTGGAAGGATGCTTGCCAGATCGCTCGTTTCGCGACGATCGCCGTTGCCGAGCGTCCTGGTTCGCGTTTTGGCGAAGAGGAGCGCCAGCGTGACCTCGCTGCTGCTCCTTTCGTTTTCGAGTTCGTGGAGGCGCCCTCCATCGACGTCGCCTCGCGCGTGATACGCGATATGGCCGCTGCGGGCAAGTCGATTCGCTATCTTCTGCCTCCCGAGGCTTATGCCATGGTGAACGAGCGGGGGTTGTATCGCGGCGGCTCGGCAGAACCTTGCAGCCGCGTTTTCGATGATGGCGAGCTTGGCCTTGTGGCGAGCGATGCCGATCCGCTCTCTCAAGAGTTCATTGCGGCGCGAACCGCACAGCTCGAGGCTCGCGTGAAGCCTAAGCGCTTCCGTCATACCATGGGCGTTGCTCGGATGTCGGCGGAGCTCGCGCATGCATACGGGGTCGATCCCGACCGTGCGTACCTTGCGGGCCTTTTGCATGATTGGGATAAGGGCTACGATGATGAGGGGATCAGACAGCGTGCTCGCTTGTTTTGCGTGCAAGCCGATCCTCAGCTTTTCGATGAGATGCCCCAGCTTCTACACGGCCCAGTCGCCGCTGCAGCGTTGGCATGCGCCTACCCGCAGATACCAGGTGAAATTCTGCAGGCGATCGCGCGTCATACGGCGGGCGCCGTCGACATGACCGATCTCGATATGGTAGTCTACGTGGCCGATGCTATCGAGCCGAACAGGGATTACCCTGGTGTGAAAGAGCTGCGGGAAGCAGTGGGGGCAGTGCCGTTGCGCGAACTTTTCATCAGGACGTTCGCCCATACGCTCGAGAACCTGCTTGATCGGCGCTGCGCCGTCCACCCGCAAACTATAGGTATTTGGAACAGCTTTGCCTCGTTCGAACAGCGCAAAGCCGAGAAACATGGAGGTAAAGGGAAATGACCGAGTCGAATGAAGCCATCGAGCGCAAGTCTTCGCGCGAGTGCGCGCTTATCGCTGCCCGTGCTGCTGACGAGAAGAAAGCAACGGACATTCTCGTTCAGGATGTTCGCGACCTTGTTGGCGTGACTGATTATTTCATCATTGTGACTGCGGCTAACAACCGTCAGGTTAACGCGATCGTCGATGCAATCGAGGAAGAGCTCAGGAAGCAGGCCGGCGAAAAGCCGTTGCATCGCGAGGATACCCGCGATGGATCTTGGGAGCTTCTTGATTACGGCGCGTTCATCATTCACGTTTTCCAGCCTGAGACTCGCGATTTCTATCGTTTGGAGTCGCTGTGGAACGACGCGCCGGTCGTTGACCTTGCCGCCGAGGCCGGTCTTACGGATATCGAGTATTCCGAGCGCATTGCCAAGTTCCTCGAAAAGGCTAAGGCGAAGAAGGACGCTGCGGACGCCGAAGTCGAGCTCGACGAGAACAGGGTTGAGGCCGAGGAATAGCGCACTTGTCGGGGTGATTCCTGGGTTTGCGTGGTTTTGGTAACGTGAGTGGCCGTTTAACGCAGCTCGTGCGTGGTTTGATCGCGCACGTAGCGGCATGATGCATCGTTTACCAAACGTGCGCCAATCAGTTTTCCAACGCGAATTCCCAAATCACACCCAACATCTTGTTATGAATTGATAGAGCGGTTATCATCGTTTGATAACACGAGGCCATAAGAGTTCCTTTTTGAAAGGGGCAATCTTATGGCCTCGTTCGTTTCAAAGGCCGCCTGTCGCGGTTACCGACCCGCTCGCTTCTCAGCGGCTCGACTCCAGCGTCGTCCGGCGGTGGTTTCGCGACTTCTGCGAGAGCGATCGGTTGCCCGCTTCCTAATCGCCCCCGCGGGGTTCGGCAAGACGTGCGCTGCATTGGAGTACGCGCAAACCATTTTCGAGTTCGAGCACGTGTTCTGGATTCCCTGCGAAAGCCCCTGTTTCGTTCGCGATCTCGATGCCAATTCCCTGGTTAGGGATATCCTCTCTTGCGACAACCAGCCAAAACTTGTCGTGTTCGATGCGGTTCCCGCTCTCGACTTCGAGCGCGCAAGTCAGTTCTCGCTGGTAATCGACTCGCTCATCGACATCGATTGCGAGGTTTTGGTTTGTTGCGCTCCGTCTGCAGACGTTTACTCCTCTTTGCAGCGAGATCGTTTGCGTTTGGGCGCTCGCGACTTGCTTCTGTCCGACTCTGAACTCGCCAATGCAACCGATGTTTCCGGGGCTCCTTTCGGCCCAAGGGCCAAAGGCGACCTTTCCCCTAATCGGATTGCTGCCATCGGGTGGCCGTCAGGTGATGACGCCCAGGTCAGGTTTCTTAGGGGTCTCGCCATTGAGGATCTCCCGCTAGGAATCGTTCTTACCATGCTTGGCATGTTCGTTCTCAGGCAGGGCTCGCTAGACGATCTGTCTGCGTTCGTTTCGGTTAGCGATGAGTCGCTGACCCTTCTCGAGCAGGATTACCCGCATTTTGGGATCGATCGGGTATCGGGCGGGTTTTCGACAGTCGAGTTTCCCGTCGTCGATCTTGCTGCTGCGTATCGTCCGAAGATCGAAGCTGCTGCATCGTGTTCGGTTTTCGCCGATCGCGACTCCTTGGGTCTTTGCTGGGCGGAAACGTTGTTCAAGAACGGAAATCCCTCTCGTGCATGCGATGCAGCCCGACGATTCTGCTCGCAGCGTCCACGAGGCCATTGGGTCCTCGATCACGACGAGGCGCTGCTCGACTCGACATGCATCCTTCCGTCGCTTGACGTGCTCGATTCCCTTGGCGATGCGCCTCCTCGAGCTGCCGAGGTCGCGTTGGCCAAGGCTCGCCGTTATTCTGTCCTTTCTGATAGCCTTAAAGCAGCCTCAACGGCGAATCGGCTTGCCTTCAACCTTGCCGCCTCGCCCTTCATGCGCATGCAGGCTTTGATGGTCGTAGCCAAAAACGCCGATCGGGCCCAGGCGGCGCAGGCCGAGGAGTCGATAATCGAGCTTCTTATCGAGAAGGGATTCTTGGAAGGCCAGCGTGTTCGTGCAAACGATGACGCCGACGATCCACGAAAGCCGCCAGCGCCCATTGTCGATTTTGACGCAGCTTTCGGCAGATGGGCGGCGAGGTCGGAACCGTTCGCTGAAGCTGATAGGTTCTGGGCCCCTTTGGGCATCGTGTTCGTCTCTTTAAGGAAGGGTTCGGTTTCGGCAGCGGCGGCCTGGTCGGAAATGCAGGCTAGGAAGGCAGACCCGCGTGCTTTGTCCGAGGGTGCCGCATGGATACTCCGACAGGCGATTGACGAGCGAAACGGTTCAGGCCGCGACCTTTTGGGTTACGATGCGCTCGAGGCCATTGAGCTCTACGTGTGCATGCGCATGTCCAAAGAGGCGTCCAATCAAACATTCGCAGACGTTCTGGCCGCTTTGGCTCTCGAGCATGTTCGCTCGCGTGGGCTGCATCTTTCTCGGGAACCTCTTGCGGCAGGCGTTCTTCTGCGCCTTCATGAAGTCGAGATGGACGTATACAAGCAGCGCAGCGCGTACCAGCAAAGACGGCGTGACGAGGAAAGCCGCCGTGTCGACCGGTTTGCCACGCGCCCCGATTCATATCTGGACGCAATCGGCCCTGCCGAGCAGCCCCAAAGCGCGCCGCTGCTTGATGTCCGGCTTTTTGGCGGTATGGAGGTTTATTTAGGGGCAGAACGCATCGACGTCGCGCGCATTAAAAGGAACAAGGTCAAAACGCTGCTTGCTATTTTGGTTCTCGCGCGCGGCAGGGACGTTTCA
>URZP01000017.1 GCA_900552365.1 uncultured Coriobacteriaceae bacterium | reverse complement strand
ATCAAGATCATCGGGTTCGTCCGTTACCTCAAGCTGCGACAAATCGGCTGGATCGTCCGGCAACTCGAAACCATATGACTGCGCAAGGGCGAGCGCCTGACGTCTGCGAACGTCGGCCAAATCGCGCTCGGAAGCATCCGCTAAGTACTGGGACTCGAGAAGCAGCCCATGAGCTATATAAGACACTACCTGAGGGTCGACTCCAGAAACGCGCAGCACCTGAGCGATTGATTCGGGAGACAAAGAAAGAAGCGCCGCGCCGTCAAGATCCGTAGCGGAAGAGATGGCGTTTTCGAGCGTCTGCGCGGCAAGAAGCGGGTTGTCTTCTTTTTGACGCTGTTGCAACCTTCTTGCCAATGCCTGAAAAAACACTAGAAGCTGCTTCATGAGGTAATCACGCTGAAACATGAGCGGCCCCTACATACCTTCCGGCGGCTTCACGCCCAAATGTTCAAAAGCACGTAGCGTCGCCTGCCTGCCTTTCGGCGTGCGAGCGATCAGGCCGCACTGCATGAGAAACGGCTCATACACGTCCTCGATGGTGTCGACATCCTCAGAAAGCGCCGAGGCGATGGTGTTCACGCCAACCGGCCGGCCGCCGAATTGCACGGCGAGGAGCTGCAATATGCGATTGTCCATGGCGTCAAGACCAAGCGGGTCGACGTCGTAGAACGAAAGTGCCTCGGCAGCCACGTCTTCGTTAATTGTTCCGTCGCCACGAACCTGAGCCCAATCGCGAACGCGTTTAAGCAAGCGATTTGCCAAGCGCGGCGTACCGCGGGAGCGACGTGCGATTTCCAAAGCGCCGTCTTGCGTGATGGGCACGTCTAGGATGCCGGCTGATCGGCTTACGATAAGGGCAAGCTCTTCGGGGGTGTAGTACTGAAGACGGAATGCGATTCCAAAGCGATCGCGCAAGGGACCCGTAAGCAAACCCGTTCGTGTGGTTGCCCCGATAAGCGTGAAATGCGGCAGATCGATCCTGATAGAGCGAGCGGCAGGGCCTTTCCCTACCACAATATCGAGAACGTAGTCTTCAAGAGCCGGATACAAGACCTCTTCAACCATGCGATTGAGGCGATGAATCTCGTCGATGAATAGAACGTCGCCCTCCTCGAGATTGGTGAGGATGGCGGCAAGATCGCCCGTGCGCTCGATGGCGGGACCACTTGTCGTTTTGATATTAGAGCCAAGCTCGTTCGCAACAACAGTTGAAAGCGTCGTCTTGCCCAAACCAGGAGGGCCCGAGAACAAAATGTGGTCGACCGTCTCCCCGCGTTCCTTCGCGGCTTGAATCATGATGTCCAGAGAGTCCTTGATCTTCTCCTGCCCGATGTAATCGGAAAGCATCTTTGGTCGCAGGCTGCGATCGAGCGCAAGGTCATCCTCTTGCAAATCAGCTGATACCGCACGAGAACGCGCATCGCCGAACGAACCGCGCGCAGTCTGCGACAGTGAGGCCCCCACGCCAGGGCGCGACGAGCCGAAGCCGCCCGCATCGGGCGATTCGAACACCAAACCTTCTATTTCGACTTTAGTATTCATGACCACCTGTTATGCATTCGTTCCAAGTCGCTTCAACGCGTATTGTAGCAGCGCGCTGTCGTTAGTCCCTTCAGGGGCTCCCTTCAATGCGAGATCGGCTTCGGCGGAAGTAAAGCCCATAGACAGAAGGGCCTCGCGTGCGATCTCGATAGTGGAGCTTGCCTGGTCGCTTTGTTGGGCGGGGGCGAACAAGCTAACGGCATCTTGATCGAACGAACCTTTCAGCTCGAGCACGATACGCGATGCAGTTTTCTTCCCTACGCCAGGAATGCGCTGGACCGCCGCGATGTCTTGCTCGGAGATAATACCAAGCAGAGCTTCAGGGCTGTACGTGGACAAAGCCGCCAATGCCACCTTCGGCCCTACACCGGAAACGCTGATGAGTTTCTCGAACAGCGCCTTTTCCTCGGCGGACAGGAAGCCGTAAAGAGACATGCCGTCGTCGCGCACCTGCATGTATGTGAAAATCTGAGCAACCTGGCCAATCTCGGGGAGCTTCGACAAGCTTGTTTGGGACATGCCGACCTCGAAGCCGACGCCGTTCACATCAAGATAGACGCAAGTAAGCGTTTTAGCTTCGACGGTTCCCTTCAAGAACGAGATCATGGCACATTCCCCTTTTTCATCGACGCGCAAGCTGCGCGGTTAAGCCATCGTGCGTGGTGAAGCATATCGCTGCGGCAAGGGCATCGGCCGCATGGTCGGGATGAGGCTCCTTATCTAATGAGAGGAGCTGTTTAACCATGTAGGTGACCTGGTCTTTATCGGCCGTACCCGTTCCCACCACCGCCAGTTTGATCTGACGAGGGGAAAACTCGCCCACTTCAAGACCGCCCTGAGAGCAAGCGACCAAGGCCGCACCTCGAGCTTGGCCCGTTGCGAACGCGGCGGTGATGTTCTGACCGAACCAAACCGTTTCGATACCGCAACATTGCGGATTGAAGCGATCGATGACGGCGGACATTTGCTCGTGTATCTTGCCAAGACGGCGCACAAGCGGCCATGAGGCAGGCGTGCTAATACAGCCGTAAGCCTCGCAGGCAAGCCTTGACCCCGACTGCCTGACGATTCCCCAGCCTGTGTTCGCAAGCCCGGGATCGATGCCCAGTATGACCCGTTCGACCGTCATGCCTCCCCTTGTGTTGCCGTTTTCGTAATTATAGAACATCTGTTTGTGTTTCTCAAACAGAAACACCCGCCGCCCAAAAGAAAGGCGACGGGTGTTGGATTCCTGTTTGAAAGCGGGAAGTTACTCGGCGTCGAGAGCCTCTGCGATCTCGTCGGTGATATCCATTGCGTGGTAAACGTTCTGAAGATCCTCAAGCTCTTCCAGCTTGTCGATAAGGCGCATGACCTTCTGAGCATCGGAAACGGAAACCGTCGCAGGGGTGTTCGGGATCATGGTGAGCTCGGCACCCTTGGTCTGGATGTCCTGAGCCTCGATAGCCTTCTTAACGGCCATGAGGTCGGTAGCGCCGGTGTAGACGATCCACTCGTCGCCGGTGTCCTCGTAATCATCGCCGCCAGCCTCGGCAACAGCCATCATGAACTCGTCCTCGTCGGCAGCTGCGCCGTTCGGGGCAACAGGGTTCTTCTTGTCGCCGGTCTCAACCTCTTTCGGGACCATGATCTGGCCCTTGCGGTCGAACTGGAACGAAACCGAGCCGGAGGTGCCCAGGTTGCCACCATGATGAGCAAAGGCAGCGCGAACATCGGCAGCGGTACGGTTACGGTTGTCGGTAAGAGCCTCGCAGAAGATAGCGACGCCAGCGGGACCGTAACCCTCGTACGTCACGGTTTCGTAGTTGGCAGCATCCTTACCGGAGCCGAATGCCTTGTCGATAGCGGTCTTGATCTTGTCCTTGGGCAGCGAGTAGCCCTTGGCCTTCTCGATTGCGGCGGCGAGAGACGCGTTGTTGTCAGGGTTGGGGTCGCCACCTTCCTTGGCTGCAACGGTGATGTTACGGGCGAGCTTAGAGAACAAGGCCGAACGCTTAGCGTCCTGAGCGGCCTTGCGATGTTTGGTGGTAGCCCACTTTGAATGACCTGACATGCGGTTCCTTCCAATAGCGCAATAAACAGCGATAGATTTTAGCACACAAGGAACACAAGGCGAGATCTACTACAGGAACTGCAAAAAGGCGCAACCCCGACCTTGTCGAGGCCGCGCCTGAACGAACCTAGGTCCTTGGCCGCAAGCGCACGTATTCCGTTGGATAGCTAGGCGAAACGCTACTCTTGCGTCGAAGCGACGCCCTCCGTACTCTGGACAGCTTGAGCGGCAAGGAGATCGGGGAGGATCGAGGACTTGCCCCCGAAATTGGACGGAAGGACGACCGTCGAAGACCTGCCCGACTCGGCGAAAGATCCCATCATCTCGACCCACTGGGTGTAGGCGAAAAGATCCTTGGCCTCCTGTGCGGAAACGCCCGAGGACTTGATGGTGTCAAGCGACGCAGCGATACCGTCGGCGATGGCTTTACGCTGGTTAGCAATGCCAATGCCCGTCTGCTCCATAGCCTCGGCCTGAGCCCTTGCGGCAACAACGGTCTTGGTGCGCTCGGCCTCGGCAAGCGCCTTGGCAGCCTCTTGATCGCGCTGAGCGGAGTTGATGGCGTTCATGGAACGCTCAACGTCCTTGGGCAACTCGATATTGGTGATAAGCGTCGTGATGATGTCGTAGCCGTAGCCCGCCATGAGCTCGGTGACGGAATCCTTCACGTTCTGGGCGATGAGGTCCTTGTTATCGAACACCTCGTCAAGCGTGTAGCCGGGGATCGCGGAGCGCAGCGCGTCGGCGATATAGCTTTCCATCTGATCGATGGGGTTGCTCAGGATGTAGTAGCTACGGTAGACGCCCGACTGCTCAACCGACTGAGCCGGCATCTGATCGACGCGGAACTGAACCGAAACGGCCGTGCCGATGGTCACGTTATCCTTCGTCTTGCCGTTAAGCGAGTAGCGGGCTTCCTGCGTACGCAGATTGACGTTGGCGGCGCGGCGCTCGATGAACGGAATCAGGAAATGGAGACCGGGGTTCACGATGCGGTTGAACTTGCCAAGGCGCCTCAATCGCGCTCGGGCCATATAGTTGCATCAGGCGACGGGCGCAGCATCACCCCGTCGTCAACCATCGCCGAGCCCACTTCGCAGTACCAATCGCTCGCTCTTGTGATCATCGTCGCTATCTCGTCCTCCGAAAGCATCCGCACAACACGAGCAGGCGAGCCAAGAATCAGGCTACCGGGTTCGAATGTTTTGCCCTGAGTGACCAAAGACCCCGCGCCTATCAGGCAGTTCTCGCCGATAACGGCCCCATCCATAACGATAGCGCCCATACCCACCAGCGAGTTATCGCCGATAACACAGCCGTGGAGAACCGCTCTATGGCCCACCGTGACATGATCGCCAATGACAAGCGGGGCGTTTTCGCTCACATGGAAAACGCATCCCTCTTGAATGTTAACTTCGCGTCCGATCGAAACAGGAGCTGCATCGCCGCGAATGTGCGTTCCCGCGAACACCGTGCAACGCGGGCCGATGTTGACGTCTCCCACCACCGTGCAGTGCAAAGACAGCTGCGCCGTTGGATCGATCTTCACCTTATGGAAGTCCATGGCGACTTCGCGCTTCTTGCATGCACCGGATTCCAACATAGCACCCCTTCCTTTCCTGCGCGCTATACTACAGCTATCGCCCGACTGCCGCAAAACGCGACCGTGGCCAAAAACTGACATCGGTTTGGAGGTTGTCTCATGATCAAAATCTACGGTATGCCCTCGTGCCCCGACTGCGAGTACGTCCACCATCAGATCGAAAACCGCTCCGACGAGTTCGAGTCCATCGACATTGGCGAACACGTGAAGAACCTGAAGGAGTTCACGCATCTTCGCGACAACAACCCCGTTTTCGATGAAGCGAAGGAAAACGGTTGGTTGGGAATCCCCTGCTTCGTGAAAGAAGACGGAACGGTCACCCTTACCGCCGAAGAAGTGGGGCTGAAGTCGAAGCCCGCCGACGGCGAGGCATGCAGGCTCGACGGATCAGGCTGTTAAACGAATCGAACCGCGAAACGAAGACGGGCGCCGAAACGGCGTCCGTCTTTCTTCATGCAGCAAAATACCGTCCAAGTACGGGAATGCGGTCACTAGATCGGGCGCCTCGAGCGGATGCAGTCACAAGGCGGGATGCGGCCGGAAAGCTCGATTCCCACGATCGGATGCAGCCGAAGGACCCGATTCCCGCAGGCACGAGCGCCCACCAGAAATACCAGATCGCATGCGCCTATTCGCGCGTCGGAGGAAGCTCGCCTGCAATCAGTTTCAACAGGTCGTCTTCGGAAAGAACAGGGACGCCCAGGGAAACCGCCTTGTCGTATTTGCTTCCCGCCGCCTCACCCGCAATCAGGAAGCTCGTTTTCTTCGAGATGCTAGACGAAACCTTCGCGCCGCGCGCTTTAAGCTGCGCGCTAGCCTCGTCACGCGTCATCCCGCTTTGAACCAAGGCGCCGGTAAGAACGAAGGTCATACCCTCAAGCGTCTGAGGGAGCTCTTCCCCCTCGTCGGCCGCCGCATTCTCCATAACGACACCGCGCAATGCAAGACGATCGATGACTGCGACGTTATCGGGCGTGCGCAGGAACACGTAAATGCTGTGGGCGATCTTCGGACCGATGCCCTCCACAGCCGCCAGAGACTCCTCACTTGCCTCGCGAAGCTCCTGCATGGACGAATAACGTGCCGCGATAGCCTCGGCCGTGGTCTTGCCCACATGGCGGATGCCGATGCCGAACAAGACGCGCGCGAAGCCGCGATTTTTGCTTTCCTGGATCTGATCAACAAGTTTCTTCGCGATCGTGGATCCTAGGCGGATCGCATTACCTTCCTTGTTGACGCGACCCATGTCGAGCAAAGAAAGCTCGACCTCGTCAAGCGTGTAATAGTCCGCCACGTCGGAAAGACGGCCCGACTCTACCAGCCTGCCGACGATTTCCTCGCCCATGCCGTCGATGTCCATAGCGTTGCGCGATGCCCAGTGGATCAAACGCTCAAGCGCCTGAGCGGGACAATCGATGGAAATACAGCGATAAGCAACCTCGCCCTCGTCACGAATGATCGGACTTCCGCAGCTGGGGCAAACCTCGGGCATATGCCAAACCGCTGCGTCTTTCGGACGAAGAGACAGCACAGGGCCCAGGATCTCGGGAATGACATCGCCCGCCTTGCGCACGATGATGGTGTCGCCAATGCGCACATCCTTGCGATGGACTTCGTCTTCGTTATGCAACGTGGCGCGGGCCACCGTCGAGCCCGCCACCACAACGGGGTCAAGCTCGGCAACCGGCGTAAGGGCGCCCGTACGCCCAACCTGCACGGTGATATCACGCAGGATGGTGGTTTTCTCTTCGGGCGGGAACTTGAAGGCGATTGCCCAGCGCGGCGCGCGAGCGGTGAAACCCATGGCCTCTTGCTTGGCAAACGAGTTCACCTTCACCACAACGCCGTCGATCTCGTAAGGAAGATCGGATCGCCTCTCAATGCAGCGTTCGCAGAAAGAGCGCACTTCCTCGCGTGAATTCGTGCGAATGACGTCAGGGTTCACATGGAACCCGGCATTGCGAAGCCACTCAAGCATCTCAAACTGACCCTCGGCGGCAATGGCGCGCTCATCGGCGATAGCGTAGAGGAACGTCGACAGATCGCGTTGCCCCGTCACTGCTGCATCCTTCTGACGCAAGCTTCCCGCCGCCGCATTGCGCGGGTTGGCGAACGGCTGCTTGCCGTTTGCCTCGGCCTGCCTATTAAGCGCCTGGAAACTCGACTTCGGCATGTACACCTCGCCGCGGAGCTCCAAAGACCCTTCGCGCACGACATCGGACATGCCCTGATCGCGAAGGCGCAAAGGCACGTCACGGACCGTGCGGATATTGACGGTGACATCCTCACCCGTAGTTCCGTCGCCGCGCGTAGCGGCGCGGACAAGCCGCCCGTCCTCGTACGTCAGCGCAATGCCCGAACCATCGATCTTCAACTCGCAGGCAAGCTCGGGAAGCTCGCCGAAAAACTCGACGACACGATCCATCCATGCATCAAGCTCTTCGAGGTTCATCGCATTGTCCAGCGAGTACATGCGCTGCTCATGGCGCACCGGCGCGAACTGCTCGCCCACGTAACCGCCAACGCGTTGCGTTGGACTAGACGGATCGATGAACTGCGGATGAGCCTGTTCGAGGTCGCGCAATTCGCGCATGAGGGAATCGAAAGCCGCATCCGAGATCTCGGGGGCATCCTTCGCGTAATACAAATAGGTGTGGTGCTCGATCTCGCGGCGCAGTGCCTCGATGCGCTCTTTCGCCCGAGCTTCATCCAATACCGATTCGTCGTCGAACAGAGTCGGCGTGTCTGACATCTTTCGCTCCTTCAAAAATCGAAAGCGACCGAGACCGAACCAAACGGTTAACCAATCAGTTCGATGATCGCCTGAGGTATGCAATCGGCCACGTCTTCAGCGCGCACGCCGAACGACGTGAAGCGCCTACCCGCAGCGCGGCCCGCTTTGGCATGCAAGGTTGACCCAAGAACGCCAGCTTGAAGCGGCGGCACGCCCTGGGCGGCCAATGACGAGATCATACCCGCTAAAACATCACCCGTGCCGGCCTTCGCCAAATCGGGGGTTCCTTCGGTTACCGCAAACGTTCGCTCACCGTCCGAGACAAACGTATCGGGCCCTTTAAGCACAACGGTGAAACCGTATGCGAGCGACAACATCGACGCCAGCCTAGCAGGGTTCCTGACATCAAGCGAAAACGGCTTGGCAAGGCGAGCCGCCTCCCCAAGGTGGGGCGTGACAACGGTTTCCAACCCGCGCTCGAACCTGCGGCGCAGCAAACGTCGCCCCTTCTTGGTAGCCAAGGCGTCAAGCGCGCCGCCATCGACAAGAACCGGGCAAGCGGCGTTCCTCAACGCCGCGAAAACGAGCGCCTCGGACTGCGCTTCCGCCGAATCGAACCCAGGACCGATGCACAGCGCCTGCGGATGATTAGGCGTCACAACCGAAAGATCGCAGGCATCCCATCCCTTTCGGGAGGAAATCACCAGCGAAGGGCTTGCCGAAACAAGAAGAGATTTCAACGAAGCGGGCACGACGACCTCGACGTAGCCCGCGCCCATGCGCTCAGCGGCGACGGCAGACAGACATGCTGCGCCAGGATAGCGGTTGCTGCCTGCAACAAGCGTCAGCTTCCCGCGCGTGTATTTGTTGGCGTCCGCTCGAGGAAACGGCAGGAAGGAAACCAGCTCGTCATTCGACGCGGCGAAGATCGGCGCGCCATCGATGTTCCAACTGCTTGACCTGGCAACCGCCGCTCGATCGTCGGCGCCACGCTCGGCGTCCTTTTTAGTGGCTTTCACTTTGTTCGCGATGATACCCATGGGGGGGTCCTAAAGATCGTCCAACATGCTGCGAGTTTCCTTAAACTTGCGCGTCAGCTCTTCCATGGGGTCGATGCGCTCTTCGCTTGCCTTTTTCGAGCTTTCGGTGATAGCCATCGCGCAAGCAACAGCCTCGGTATGCGTGTACGAAAGAGACAGGGGGATGTCGCGCACACCGCGCTTTTTCGCGATATCCTTCGCGGCACCACGCAACACGACAAAGGGTCGACCCTTCGCATTGCGACGAACCTCGATGTCAAGCACGCCAATGCCCTCGGAAAAACCAGTGCCTAGCGCCTTGACCACCGCCTCCTTCGCGGCGAACCTCAAGGCATAGTGGGTTTCAGGCGAAGCAGACTTCTCGCAATATTCCTGCTCGTCAGCGGAAAACACCAATCGCGAGAACGAGGGAGAGCGGCCAAGGATCTTGCGCATCCGCTCGATTTCGACAATATCGACGCCAAGGCCGACGTTCTCCGCATCGAACACACGCTCATCTTGCTCAAGTTCATCGATCCCTGAGGAAAGCGTCTCCTGCGCCTCAACGCTTTCGGCGGAGTCGCCCTCGACCGCACCCGCCGACGGCAAAGCGCCACCCTGCGAGTCCTTGCCTTCTTCGGCCAAACCATCGGACGCGAACAGACGATCACGCGCGAAACCAAGCGTCATCTCGCCCAACGCCATATCGGCGAACTCGTCCGCTAGCTTATTTGAAGCCGCTTCGTCCTCTAGATCGTCTTCGATCTCGTAATCCCACTCTTCCTCTTGGGCCATGATCACTCCACTGTAACCGCTTTTGCCAAATTACGCGGCTGGTCGACATCGCATCCACGCAGCACGGCAATCGACCGCGCCAGCAACTGCAGCGGCACGCTCGCCGTAATGGCGGACAGAGCATCGCGAACCTTGGGGATATAGATCACATAATCGGCGTGGTTCTTGATGTCCTCGTCACCCTCGGTTGCGACGACGACGATCTTCGCACCGCGGGCACGGCTTTCCTGCAAGTTAGAAACAACTTTATCGTAAACGGGGCTCTTCGTGGCAATGGCAATAACGGGAAAACCATCATCGATAAGAGCAATAGGTCCGTGTTTCATCTCGCCGGCAGGATAGGCCTCGGCATGCAGGTAGCTGATCTCCTTCAGCTTCAGCGCGCCTTCGCGGGCAACCGCAGCACCCATGCCGCGTCCAATGAACAGAGCGCTTGAAGCATCCTTGCAGGCAGCCGCCGCTTGATCTACGGCATCCGTGCATGAAAGGATCTGCTCGACTTGCTCGGCAGTGTCGGCAAGCTCGCGGAACAGCAGGCGAATTTGATTCATCTTGAGCTTGCCCTTCGCCTGGGCAAGGAGCATTGCCAAAAGCGTCAAGCTGACAACCTGGCCAAGGAACGATTTCGTTGAAGCAACGGCGATCTCTTTGTTGGCCTTCGTGTAAATAACACCGTCCGACTCGCGGGCAACCGGGCTTCCCAGCACGTTGGTGATGCCGAACACGCGGGCGCCCTTCACCTTTGCGTCGCGAATCGCAGCCAAAGTGTCGGCAGTCTCGCCCGATTGGGAGACGGCGACAACCAGAGTGGTCGGCGTGATGATCGGGTTGCGATAGCGGAACTCGCTTGCCACCTCGACCTCGGTCGGGATGCGGGCCCATCCCTCGATAAGCTCTTTAGCCACCAAGCCGGCATGATAACTCGTCCCGCACGCGATAACGTAAACGCGATCGATAAGATTAAGCTCTTCAGGACTCATGTCCAACTCATCGATCTCAAGCGCTCCGTTGACCAGACGTCCAGCAAGCGTGTCACGGATAACACGCGGCTGTTCGTGAATCTCTTTCAGCATGAAATCGGGGTAACCGCCCTTTTCGGCAACATCGATATCCCATGTGACGTGCGTGGGCTTCACATCGATCGGTTCCCCCTGCGAGTCGAAGAAGTCGGCCCCGTTCGCAGTCAGCTTCGCGAACTGCCCGTCGTCGAGAACGACGACGTCACGTGTCGCACCGATAACCGCAATAGCGTCAGAAGCCAGATAGCAGCCGTCTTCTGCCACCCCAACGATAAGCGGGGAGTCCTTTCGCGTGGCGACGATGACGCCTGGTTCGCGATCATCGACGACGGCAAGGCCGTACGAACCCACGATCTGCGTGGTTGCCTCGCGGACCGCATCAAGAAGATCGCCTTCGTAGCAGTCTTCAATCAAGTGAACGACGGTTTCGGTATCGGTGCTCGACGCGAACGAGTGCCCTTCGTTTTCAAGGCGGTCACGCAAGTCGGCGAAATTCTCGATGATGCCATTGTGAACGATGGCAATGTGCCCATCGCAGGAAACATGAGGGTGCGCATTGGCCTCGGAAGGGCGGCCATGTGTCGCCCAACGCGTATGCCCGATGCCGCACGTCCCCTTAAGATCGAAATGAGAGACGGTGTGTTCGAGGGCCTCCACGCGACCACGGCGTCTGACAACCTGCAGGCCGCCCGCCTCCTCCACCGCGATACCAGCGGAATCGTAACCTCGGTATTCAAGGCGCTTCAGTCCATCAATGAGAATGGGGCTTGCATCCTTAACCCCGGTGTAGCCGACAATGCCGCACATGAGCATCCCCTTCGAACGAATCGATTTATGCTCGGCAGGCTTTTCATTGAACGAGGATCACAAATCAAGCGAGCCCTCGGTCAATCGCTTGCCTCTCGAAAAAACGCACCTCATTGTACGGCAACGAAAAGCGCCCTGCGGCGACAAACACAAGATGCGAAATAGTTGGTAACCAACGCTTAATCTTCGATTGAAAACGGGAAATCCCTGTCAGGGAAAATGCCTAAAACCGTCATGTAGGCGTTCGACAGCGATTGAACGCCTGACAGAACGAACGTGTAGCGTACGCCTCCCATCAGTTACGAGACGGCGGCGTTTCGCACCTATCGAACGCTAAACGAACCCCGCAAGCACTGCCCCTCGAAACATCCGACCTAAGAAAGGGGCATACATGATTTCAAGTAACCGAATCGGGAGTTCGGCGGAAAACACGCTTCGGCAATCAATCCCATTCCGAACCCTCCGTTGCACCCTCGCGATTCTATTGATGCTCATGCTGGCCGCGCCCTCTCTGGCGCTGCCAAGGATGGCGCTCGCAGGAAACGAACCGGCACCCGCCAGCAACACGACATGGGACGAGTTGAAGCCTTTTCTTGAAAGGGGACTCGGCGTCCCCTACCTGTTCGGAGGCTCCGACGAATCCGGCTGGGATTGCTCAGGCTACGCAAGTTGGGCGTTCAGCACCTGCGGGAACGCGAACTACACTCATTACACCACCACCTTCGAAAACGAGCTTGCCGCACATGGCAGCTTCGTGATGCAAGGCGCGGGAGACGACCTTCGAGACGAACGCATGGAGCCAGGAGACGTCATCTTCTTCTACAGCGCAGGCGTCAGCGAACCCACCCATATGGGCATCATCGGCGAACGTGTCGACGGCATCGTCATGGTCTATCACGCCTTCACGAACTCGTTCGCGGACATCTACGGCAACCGAGGAACCATGCTTCAGGGCCTCGATGCGAACCCAGGGTCAACGCTGCCGGGCATATGGAGCATGACCAGCGGGCACGGCAAGGGGCATTGGTCAAAATTCACTGTTTACCGCGGCGTGACCTCAACGGGCTCTCTTGCGCTAGCAAAAAGCTCGGCCAATGCCGACATGACGAACGGAAACGAGAACTATTCGCTCGAGGGAGCCGTCTACGGCGTTTATCTCTCGCGCTCCCAAGCTCAAGACAGCGTTGATGCCGTGACGACGATGACCACGAACGCCACTGGCAAAGCGCAGGTCGACCATGTCAAACGCGGAACGTACTACATCAAAGAGATCTCCCCTTCGCCTGGCTTCGCGCTCGACGAAACCATCTACAAGGCAACCGTGAACAGCGGGGAGATCACGACGAAAGAAGTGAAGGAAGCCCCGCAAAGCAACCCAGTCTCCCTTCTTGCTTCGAAGGCAGACAGCGACACCGACCGCAACGAAGCACAAGGAGACGCATCGCTCGCGAAAGCGCAGTTCGAGTTCTCGTTCTACGGTGGCCAGTACTCTTCGCGCGCCGAAGCCGAAGCCGCAGCAAACTCAGGCGCCGCAAAGCGCGTCTGGACCATGCAAACCGACGAGAGCGGCCGAATCGACCCTGCCTCACCGGACAACACGTTTCCCGTGCACGGTCCTGACGGCAGCATAATCTCAACCGAACCCTATTTCGTCTCCGGCGACTCCCCGTTCACCACAACCGACGGACGGCTTGCGCTGCCCCTGGGAACGCTGATCATTCGCGAGGTCATGGCTCCTCAAGGCTATTTGATCAGCGACTCCTCCGATCATCTTGTCAATGTGACGGGAGGCGGCACCGAAGAAAGCGTCTTCACGTTCAGCGCCCCTTCCGTATCCGAGCGGGTTCAACGCGGCGGAATCGCCGTCGGCAAGATCGACCGCGAGAACGGCAGGCATCTTCCCTCGGGATCCGCAACGCTCGCAGGGGCGGTCTTCAGCATCGTGAATGACTCAGCGGCATCCGTCGTGGTCGACGGCATCGAGTTCTTGCCCGGCAGCGTGGTAGCAACCATCGAGACCGACGAGAACGGCTGCGCGCGCACAACCGAGAACGCCCTTCCCTTCGGCACCTACATCGTCACAGAAACGAAAGCCCCTGACGGGTACTTGCTGGACGCGAACTCGCGCTCGTGGAGCAAAACAGTTCAGATTCGCGAGGAAGCGGTCTACGACCTCACCGATGCCTCCGATTCCGTTACCGATCAGGTGAAGAGGGGCGACTTCTCGTTCAGCAAGGTCGACGGCCGTACTATGGAACGACTTGCCGACGTTCCGTTCCTGATCACCAGCAAAACCACCGGCGAGGCGCATGTCGTGGTCTCCGATGAGAACGGCATGGTCGACACTTCCGCCTGCTGGAACCCCCATACGCATGAGACGAACGCGAACGACCGGATCGCCGACATCGAAAGCGCCCCCAAGGTCGACTCGAGAGGCGACATCGGCGTCGTCGACGTCAAGCCGGATCCTCGCGCAGGCATCTGGTTCTCGGGTCGCGCAGACATCGCCGTAGGACCCGACGATTCGCTTGGCGCGCTCCCCTACGACACATACATCGTCAAGGAGATCCCTTGCGAGGCGAACGCCGACAAAGCTCTTGTCTCTTTCACCATCACGGTCTCGCGCGATAAGACGAACCTCGACCTGGGAACTGTCGACGACAACCCGGGACCCTCCATCAGAACCGAGCTCACGACGGTCAACGGGGGACACACCAGCGCACAAGGCACGTCGGTCACCCTCATTGACGAAGTCACCTACGACGGGCTCGCTCCCGGAAAGACCTATACGATCAAAGGAACACTGCATGCAATGCAGGAAGATGCTGATGGAAAGAAAACCGACGCCGGAGCCGTCCGTGATGCCAACGGCAACGAAGTGACCGCCGAAACGACCTTCGAGGCTTCCGCTCCCGAAGGTGCCGCCAATGTCGAATTCACCTTCGACACCTCCGCCAGCGATACCTACGCCGTGGTAGCCTTCGAGACGCTTGAGGTCGACGGCAACGTAGCGGCAGAACATTCAGACATCACCGACGAAAAGCAAACCGTTTGGTTCCCCTCGGTCAAAACCAATCTTTGCAACAAGAATGCAGGCACCACGCCTTCGACCGAGGGCAAAATCGTCCTCGTCGACAAGGTTTCCTTTGAGGGTCTGGCGCCCGGCAAGCCCTACTCTATCGAAGGAGAACTGCACGTAAGAAGCAAAGACGGCACCGATTCCGGTATCGCCTTCGATAAGAACGGCCGCGAAATCCGCTCGTCTCAGCTATTCGTGCCGGAATCGAGCCATGGGACAGCGTCCGTCGCTTTTAGCTTCGAAGCTCCGGATCTTGCAGGTGAAACCGTCGTTGCCTACGAAAAACTGACTGACAATGGCATCGTGCTAACCGAGCATGCAGACATCTCCGACGACGATCAATCCATCTCGTTCCCCACGATCGCAACGACGGCGCGCTGCAACGAGTCAGACAGCAGCGAGGTCCCCTCTGTTCTTGACAAAGCAACCATCATCGACACCGTGAAGTACCGAAATCTAATCGAAGGAAAAACCTATACCCTGAAGGCGACCCCGCATCTTGCCAGCATTTCCGAAGACGGAACGATCACCGATGTAGGCGCCCTTAAAACGGAAGAAGGAACGGAGATCTGCGCCCAAGCAAGCTTCACGGCCGGCACCGCCTCTGGAACCGCAGACGTGAAGATCGAGATCGATCCCTCGAAACTGAAAGGCGAGACCATCGTCATGTTCGAGGAGTGCTACGACGGTGAAACGCTCGTCGCCGCGCATGCAAACATCAACGCAAAGGAGCAGACTCTGACCGTCCCCTCAATCATGACTTTGGCGCGCGATGGAAAGACCGCGTCGCATGAGGGCAGCATCGCCAAAAACTCGACCATCGTCGACGTCATTCGCTTTGAAAACCTCACGCCCGGGAAGAAATACTCCGTAGCGGGTTCGGCCCATATCGTCGCAGAGGACGGCAAGAACGCCGATCGAGAAGAGATCGGCAGCAACTCAATGGATTTCATCCCCGACGCGCCGAACGGGGAGGTCGAGGTTGCCATCTGCGTCGATTCCACCAAACTCGAAGGAAAAACCGCAGTGGTTTTCGAGCAAGTCAAAGACGAAAAGACGCTGATTGCGGCGCATGAGGACGCATCCAGCAAACCCCAATCGGTCTCTTACCCTGCGCCGAAAGCTGAAGTGCCCGGCAAAAAGCCTGGTCTCACGAAAACGGGAGACCAGCTGAAAATGGCAATTGGCGGCCTTCTAACCGTTGCGGCTGTCGGCATCGTCACCGCAGCCGTCGCCATAAGGCGCTGTCGAGGTTAGCCTTCTCGACACTATTCGCCGCGTTCGGTTTCGAGCCCGTCGAAGCCCCACATGCGAACCTCGGGCTCAAGCCGAACGCCGGCATCGTCAAAAACCCCCTGCTGAACAGCATGGATGAGGTTAACGACATCAGAAGCCGTCGCGCCTCCGATATTCACGACGAAGCCGGCGTGTTTGCGAGATACCTCCGCCCCACCGATGCGAAGACCCCGCAAGCCCGCGTCTTGAATCAGCTTGCCCGCGTAATACCCCTCAGGACGCTTAAAAGTCGAGCCTGCACTTGGAAGCTCAAGGGGCTGCTTCTCAAGCCTGCGCGCCTCTAAGTCGTCCATACGCTCTTTAATGGCTGCAGGGTCGTCGAAATGGAGCTGAAGCGTCGCACTCAAAACAACCATGCCCTCATCGGACATCATGCTCCTGCGATAGCCCCATGCAGCTTCTTCTGCTGAGATCTCGACCAATTCGCCCTCACGCGTCAGACAAGAAAGGGAAACGGCAACGTCCTTGAACTCGCCGCCGTATGCTCCAGCATCCATGATGGCAGCCCCGCCGATAGAGCCAGGAATCCCACTTGCGAACTCATAGCCCGCAAGGCCAGCTTCGAGCGCCGTTTGGGCGACTTGTTCATTTGAAGCACCAGCCTCGGCGACAAGAACATCGCCCTCGACCTTAACGCTACTGAGATTCTCGGCCAACCTAATGGTCACCCCGGGCAAGCCCGCGTCAGAGATCAGCAAGTCGCTGCCAAGACCCATCACACGCCACTCAACTCCAAATTCACGACAAGCCGCCACCACAGCCGCAACTTCTTCCTCACTTGAAGGAAGCACCAAAACCTCGGCAGGGCCGCCAATGCGAAACGTCGTATAGTCAGACATGGGCGCATCAACAAACACGCCCTCATTGCCCGAAATCCCGCAGAGCCTCTTAACAAGCTCGGGGGAAACGCTTTTGAAACCATGTTCCGAAACCATGCGGCAGCCTTTCGATTGAGATCGTTTCCCCACATGATAAGGCAATAGGAGAGTTGCCGTAAAACTCCCGGCCTTTTCCTATGAGCCCATTCGGCGAATATCATCGGCTCCGTCTCGACCAAACGCTTGACTCTACTCCTCTATGGCCTATACTGAAATCATCATATGAACGATTGTTCATATGATGATACGTGAAAGGACGATCATGAGCGAATCGCACGACCACAACGATCCAGAGACCTGCCAGCATAAAACATGTACGTCAACTGAGGATTTTGAAGGCGAGCTCCCCGACGAGGAGATCCTCTATGATCTCGCCGATCTATTCAAGATCTTCTCTGACACCACACGCATCAAGATCCTATTCGCACTGATGAACAGTGAGCTTTGCGTTGCAGACATCGCCGAAACAGTGGGCGCTTCCCAAAGCGCCGTCTCTCACCAGTTGCGCATCTTGAAGCAATCGCGCCTTGTCAAGTTCCAGCGCGACGGCAAAAACGTCGTCTACTCGCTTTCCGACAGCCACGTCCACACCATGCTCGATCAAGGCTTGACGCACGTTTGCGAATAGCGGCGAGCACACATGGACCTCATAGCAAGCATCACGCCCCCTCAGGAACAACGCGGTCACCCGCGACAACCAACAACCCGATCGGCAACCAACGAAAGGAACTATCATGCGTAAGGCAATCAAACTCGACGGCGAGATCTGCGCGAACTGCGCCGGCAAGATTCAGGACAAGATCAGCAAGATCGATGGCGTCAACAGCGTCAGCATCAACGCGATGACCATGAAATTCACCTTGGATGCCGCCGATGACAAGTTCGACAGCATCGTTAAGGAATCCGTGAAGGTGTTCAACGATGTCGAACCCGACTGCGAGGTTCTAGTTTAAAGCGCAAGGCCGCATAGGCACGCCTATCCAGCTCATCAGCGCGAACAGCAAGGCGCGAACCCTGCGCCGCGCCTTGCTGTTCGTCTTTACCCCTTTTCGCATAAGGAGTCGCCATGTCCCAAGGCCTCACGAAAAAACAGCGCAAGAAACGCAACCGCATTGTCGTAGCGCTGACGATCTTCCTCGCCCTTATCGCGTTTGACAACGTTGCCAACCTGTTCGGTAAACTGCCCTACGGCCTCTGGATTGAGTTCGGCGCCTTTCTTGTCCCCTACCTCATCGCAGGCTACGACGTTCTCGGCAAAGCTTGGCACGGCATCACCCACAAACAGCCATTCGACGAGAACTTGCTCATGGCCATTGCCACCATCGGCGCATTCGCACTCGTCTTGTTCCCCGAAGCCGAACTGCACATGGCCGAAGGCGCTGCCGTTATGCTGTTCTATCAGGTAGGCGAGCTATTTGAAAGCTACGCAACCAACAAAACCAGGCGCTCGATCTCGGATATGATGGACATCGCCCCCGATTACGCGAACGTCGAATCCGATAACGGCGAGCTTGCCCAAGTCGACCCTGGCGAAGTGAAGGTCGGTGGCGTCATCGTCGTGAAGCCTGGTGAGCGCGTGCCGCTTGACGGCGTCGTGATCGAAGGAAGCAGCCAGCTCGACACCAGCGCCTTAACCGGAGAATCCGTGCCGCGCGTGGTGGAAGAAGGCGGCGAGGTTATTTCCGGTTGCGTGAACATGACCAGCGTTCTTCGCGTCCGCACCACCAAGCCATACGGCGAATCCACCGTACAACGCATTCTCGAGCTCGTGGAAAACGCCAGCGAGAAAAAAGCACGCACCGAAAATTTCATCTCACGTTTCGCTCGCTACTACACCCCCATCGTCGTCGGGCTTGCCGCCCTCATCGCCGTCGTCAGCCCGTTCTTCGGCTCAACCCTTACGGCAAGCGTGCAGGGAGCCCTCGTCTTCCTGGTCGTCAGCTGCCCATGCGCACTGGTCATCTCCGTTCCACTTTCGTTCTTCAGCGGAATCGGCGCCGCAAGCCGCATCGGCGTTCTGGTGAAAGGCTCAAGCTATCTAGAAACCCTTGGGGCGGTTGACACCGTCGTCTTCGACAAAACGGGCACGCTTACAAACGGCTCTTTCAACGTTGTTGCCGTTCACACCGAAGCAGGCATCGATCCCAACCTCGTGCTTTCGTATGCGGCGCACGCGGAAGCCTATTCCGATCACCCCATCGCGCTGTCCGTCAAAGAAAGCTACTCGGGCGCCATCGACCAAACCCATATTGCTAAGGTTAAAGAGCTCTCGGGCAAGGGCGTTGCCGCCACGGTCGACACGCATGAGGTCCTTGTTGGAAACGACAAGCTCATGAAAGACTGCGGCATCCCCTTCCACGACTGCGAGCTGGTTGGAACCATTCTCCACGTTGCCCTTGACGGAACCTATATCGGTCATATCGTGATCGCCGATGTAATCAAAGACGATGCGAAAGCGACGATCGAGGCGCTTCATGCCGCTGGCGTCTCAAAAACCGTCATGCTCACCGGCGATCGTGAGGAAGTCGCCGCAGCTGTCGCCAAGGAGCTCGGCATCGACGACTACCACGCGCAGCTCATGCCGCAAGATAAGGTTGCCAATGTCGAACGCCTCATCACATCCGAGTCGGGCAAAGGCAAAGTGGCTTTCGTGGGAGACGGCATCAACGATGCCCCGGTCCTTATGCGCGCCGACATCGGCATTGCAATGGGTGCGATGGGCTCTGACGCAGCGATCGAAGCCGCCGACATCGTTCTTATGGACGATAAGCCCTCCAAGATCGGCGACGCAATCAAAATCGCGCGTAAGACAATGCGGATCGTGTGGCAGAACATAGTCTTCGCCATCGGCGTCAAGATCGTCATCATGATCCTCGCGCTTCCCTTCATCGGCATCGCCACCATGTGGCTGGCCGTTTTCGGAGACGTCGGTGTGTCGGTTCTTGCTATTCTAAACTCTATGCGCGCGCTGAAAGCATCTCGTTAACGCTACGCTAATCAGAGTACGACATCCAAAAGGAAAGGCCAGCGATCGGTTCGCTGGCCTTTCCTATGGTTCCTAAGTAACGAGGCGACACCGGCTGTCAGCCAGAGTCCCCCCAAAGAGTCTCCTCAATCGCTAAACACCGCATTCGAACGGCATAGGATCGTCCTGCTTACCCCACTGGGAGACGTCAAACTGATAGACCCAGTAACCCGTTGCACGAACGATCAACAGGTTCGCGAAAAGAGCGGCCATAATGGACACGAACGCCAAAACAAGGCACCCGATCACAACCAAAAGTATGAGACCGCCCGAAGCCATTGCCGCGCCACCGGTTGACGTCACCGCACCAGAGGCGGACGCAGCGAAGAAAGTAACGCCGAACGCAGCAAAGGCCACGAAAGAGCCGATCATGACCGCAATGAAAATCACCACGCCTGCGATGATCTCGGCAACCACGCTCAAACCCAAAAGGCGTGCAGCACCCTTAGTATCCTGCTTGATCATGCTCACAACGCGACCGAACTGGAATCCAGCGCTCAACCGATCGTAAATAGCCATACGCACGCAGCAGATAGCGCCGAAGATCGTCGCAGCAATGGAAAGGGCAAATCCGAGAATATCGAGCACGAGGCTGCAGTAGATCGCGCCCCACGAAACACCCGAATCATAGATCGTCTCGGAGAATCCCGAGACGAAGCCCGGAATCATTCCGACCACGAGCACGATGATCAAAGCGTAGAAGCCACGGCGATAAGGCTTATCATCGGGCTCGCCGAAAATATGCTGCGGCATAGGCGAATGCACGCCCCAGGCAATGCTTCGTGCCCATCCGTACATGTAGCCCGCAACAACGATCCAACCAAATATCGGGATCATTCCAACAAGAGCCAACAACGCCAGCTTGCCAAACCAACCAGGCGAGTTCTTGATATCGTTCCACGCCGAGTTAAAATAACGGATCTCCATCGTCGGCTCCTTTCATTTGCTTGCATGATCGTATTATCGCAGAAAAAAACAGCCTGGAAGCAAATGCCTCCAGGCTGTTGAATACCCCTCGCCTTGCAGCGAAACGGGCAAGAAGATCGGATGGATCCGAATTACTTCAAGGTAACGGCAGCGCCAGCTTCCTCGAGCTTGGCCTTGATCTCCTCGGCCTCCTCCTTGGAAGCGCCCTCCTTGATAGCCTTAGGAGCGCTCTCGACGGTCTCCTTGGCTTCCTTCAGGCCAAGGCCGGTGATCTCACGGACAGCCTTGATGACGTTGGTCTTGTTGTTGCCGAAGCCCTCGAGAAAGACATCGAAATCCGTCTTCTCTTCAGCAGCCCCCGGCGGGGCCG
>URZP01000016.1 GCA_900552365.1 uncultured Coriobacteriaceae bacterium | reverse complement strand
TGCACAAATTTTCCCGTTTTGCGCGAATAAATTCGGCGGCTTATTATGACCACCTTCGCTGATCAGGCGTTTTGCAACACGTACAGCCAATTTTGCAACACATGCATGTTCAAAAGAAGCTGAAATGTCGCAAAACGGAAGAATCTGTGCGCGGGCGATCCAACAGGAGCCTCAGCAGAAAAACCAGTGCGCGGGCGATCCGGCGGGAAGTCGCGAAACGGAAAACCCGTTCACGCGCTATTTCGCAGTCGCGCTCTCGAAGATCAAACGCAAGCCCTCAAGCGTCAGCTGCGAGTTCGTGTCGGTGATGGTGCTTGACGCCTTGACGACGCGCACGGCAAGACCGCCCGTCGCGACAACCGGCGCAGTGTAGCCCAACTGTTTGAAGATGCCGCTTACCAAACCGTCCACGCGGGCAACCTCACCGCGGACGATGCCGATCTGAATGGCCTCGGCAGACGAGCGGCCAATAGCGGTGCCGGGATCAATCAGCTCGGTGGCCGCCAGCTTTGTGGCATGCGAGAACAAAGCGGAAGCCGACGTCTGAACACCCGGTGCAATGATGCCGCCGATGAACACGCCGTTCTTGTCGATGACCTCGATGTTCGTGGCCGTGCCGAAGTCAACCACCACAACCGGCGCGCCATATCGGCTCTTCACCGCAACGGCATCGGCAATACGGTCGGCGCCGATCTCGGACGGATTCGGGTAATCGGTCTTGAAAAGCGATCCGGCCGTTTCCGCCGAACACACCAGCGGGGCCTCCCCCAGCATCTGCTCCAATGCGTCAACCCAAGCATCGGTCAGCGCGGGGACAACCGAGGCTAACGCCGAGCCATGAACGCCCTCTTCGGGAATGTCTTCAGCCTTAAGAAGCGAAAGGGCCTTCAAACGCAGCTCGTCGGCGGTGTTGGTCTTGATAGTTCCCAATCGCCACATATGAACCAAGTTCTCGCCGTCGTAGACGCCGATCACGGTTTGAGTGTTTCCCACATCGATGGCAAGTAACATGTTCCCAACAAACCCTTTCGAATACGGTTGACGGCGCAACTGTCGCGGCACGTGCGCCTTTCGGAACGCTATTATAGCAACCATAAGAACGAACCTTGACCCCTGCAGGTTCGGCTTCGAAGAGAGGCTACGAAATGACTGAAGCACAAAAACGCATCCTGGTCGTCGATGACGAATCGTCCATCACCGAGTTCGTCAGCTACGCTTTGAAGAAGGAAGGCTATCAGGTCGACGTCGCCGACAACGGTGAAACCGCTTTCGAGATGATCAAGCAGAACAGGTACGACCTGTATATCCTGGACATCATGCTCCCTGGCATGGACGGCCTTGAGCTTTGCCGCAAGATCCGCGCCATCAACTCGTCTCCCGTCCTGTTCCTTTCCGCACGCGACAAAGAAGTCGACAAGGTCATCGGCCTTGAGATCGGTGGCGACGACTACCTGGCCAAGCCCTTCGGCGTGCGCGAGCTCATCGCCCGCGTTCATGCGCTTATCCGTCGCGGCAGTGGTGACTTCGCTGCATCCGCCCACATCATCGCGGCGGGCGGCCTCACCCTTGACGAAGACGCGCACACCGCGAAGGGCGCAAACGGCGCGCTTGATCTTACCCCGCGCGAATTCGAGCTGCTTGCCAGCCTGATGAAAAACGCCGGCAACGTCGTGTCCCGCGAAGACCTGCTGCGCGACGCCTGGGGCTGGGAGTACCTCACCGAAACCAAAACGGTCGACACCCATATCAAGCGTCTGCGTGACAAGATCGAGCAAGCCGGTTACGACCCCTCACTCGTTGAAACCGTCCGCGGCTACGGCTACCGCTTCAAGAAATAACGAGGAGTGAGCGCCACGCGCCGTCTGGAAACATACTTCGCCCTGCTGTCGCTGCTTCTGTGCATCCTAGGCTCCGCTATCGCGCTGGCCTTCTGCATGATCATGTACAGCGTCCCGTGGACCTGCGTGTTCGTCATCGCACCCATCGCGCTGTTCATTTTCGTCATCAGCATCCTTATCGGGCACTGCCTGGCTGAGCCGTTGAGGTTGCTCATTGGCAAAACCCAGGCCTACAAGAACGGCAAGGAGGTATCGTTCGAACCAGACGGACGCCTGCGCGAAAGCGACGAGCTGTCCGAGCTTATCGGCGACCTGATCAAAACCTCCGATTCAAGGAAAAGCGATCTTGCGCGCCGCGAGAACGTGCAGTCGCAGTTCATCAGCGATGTCGCCCACGAGCTGCGCACACCCCTTACCGCCATCAGGGGAAACGCCGAAATGCTGGAAGACCCCGATCTACCGCCCGAGCTTCATGCGAAGTTCTGCGGCATCATCATCTCGGAAAGCGAACGCCTCTCGCGCCTGACCAACGACCTGCTCACTTTGCGTCGCATCGAAGAAGACGACAACGCCATGGCACTGCAGCGCATCAATCTTCGCGAGCTTTCGCAAGACGTGCTTGACGCCCTGCGCCCCATCATCGAAGACAGCCAGGCAAACGCTCAGGTCGTGGGCGAGGCACCCGACATCTTGGGCAACCCCGACATGATGAAGCAGGCGCTTACCAACTTGGTGGCCAACGCAACCAAGTTCATCGAGCCCGGCGGGCATATCACCATCGAACTTTCGGGCTTACATGGAAATGCCGTCATCCAAGTCAAGGACGACGGCACTGGATTCGGGGATATCGATCCCAAGTTGTTGTTCGGGCGTTTCTACCGCACCGACTCCTCGCGCGCCAGGAACACCGGCGGCACGGGCCTTGGCCTCGCAATCGTCAAGTCGATCGTCGAAGCCCACGACGGCACCGTCGAAGCAGTGAACCTCCCCGACGGGGGCGCCTGCTTCATCGTTGCCATCCCCTCGATTAGCGAGTAGGAACGGCGCGCACGACCACGCGCGCAACCAGGGCGGCGCAAACGATCTTGCCCAGGTCAAGCAAAACGAACGGGAACACCGTCACCGCAAGAGCGCCCATCATGTCGACGTGGGCGATGCTCATGAACTGAACAGTGCCGCATGCGTACGAAACCACCGTGAACACGACGCCAACCAGCACGGCAACGAAGACGTTGTCGATGCCGCGCGAGCGGAACAGCGCAAGCAAACCCGCAGCAACGATCACGCCAAAAATGAAACCCCAGATGAAACCACCAGTCGGACCGGCAAGAACACCGAAACCGCCGCGCATGCCCGAAAAGACCGGCGCACCGATGGCACCCAACAAAACGTAGCAGCAAATAGCCGCGATGCACTGCTTGGGCGTAAGCACCAGGATGCTGAACACGATGGCGAACATCTGCAGGGTGATGGGCACCGGGCCGATAGGCACTGTGACCCATGCGGAAACGGCCATGATCGCGACGCACAAAGCAACGAACACAAGCGAACGCGTGCGCGACGCGGTTGCGGTCAAGGGTTGAACCTTGCTAGCAGAACTCATCCTGAAGCCTCCTTAGGCTTGTCGAAACGAATGCAATAGCGAGATGTTACCCACTGCACGGCAAACTGCGCAATAGCTGCGACTAACTCCCTATACGTTCCTAACACGCCCGAAACAACAGAATCGCCCGCGTAATCACACGGGCGATTCTCTCACTAGCTTTATTTCGCGAACCGGCAGACGATTTAGTACTGCGGTGCAGGCTGATGATGCTCGATGCGCGACAGGCGACGAAGCTCGACAACGTCAAAAGTCGTAGTAAGAAGACATGACAGGAAGTCGGAGATCGGCATGGCAATGCAGATACTGTCGAGCGCCGAAAAGCTGGTGAAGGTGGGCAGCCACTCGGGCAGGACGAACATCAGCGGCAGCAAGATCAAAACCTGGCGCGACAGCGACAGGATAATGGACTTGGCGGGCTGGCCGGTTGCCTGGAAGTAGTTCGAGCCGACGATCTGGGCACCGACAATGGGGATCATCAGCATCTGAACCTTCAGCGCGAATACCGCGAACTCCATGAGCGACGGGTCGGTCAGGCCGAAGAAGGCGATGATCTCATCAGGGAAGATGTGGATGATAGCGAACATGATGACCGAGAAGACGGTCGCCAGGATCATGCCATCGAACACCGTGGTGCGAACGCGGCCGTACAACTTGGCGCCGTAGTTGAAGCCAAGGATAGGCTGAACAGCGGTGGCCACGCCGATAAGAGGCATAACCGCGAACATGCCGACGCGCTGGACCAAGCCGATAGAGGCCAGGGCGGCGCTCTCGCCAATAGCGCTCATGGCGCCGTACTTAACCAGCAGGAAGTTGGTGGCGAAGCTCAGGACAGCGGCAGCGATCTGAACGCAGAAACTTGCAGCACCCAGCGCGAAGATCTGCTTGGCAATAGGAGCGCTCAGCTTCAGGCAGCGACCGCGAAGCTTAAGCGGCGTTCCCTTCGTGAACAGGAAGTACCACAAAACCGAAACGCAGGAAGCGCCCTGGCCAACAAGCGTTGCGGCGGCACTGCCCGCCGCACCCCAGTCGAACACCAGAACGAAGAAGTAGTTGCAAACGATGCAAACCGCGGCGCCGATGACCATGGTGAGCAGAGCGCGGTTTGGAGCGCCGGCGGTACGGATGAAGTTGTTCACGCCGAAACCGATGCACTGCAGAACGTAGCCGAAGCAAATGATCTGAATGTAGATCGCGGCGTACGGGCGGATTTCCTCGGTGCAACTGGAAATGGTCAAAATCCAATCCAGGACCGAGGGGAACATGGCGAAAACCGCGACGATCGCAGCAATGATCACGCTGAGCGTGACGGTGTTGCCCAGAACATGCTCGGCCTCGTCATGCTTGCCAGCACCAAGACGCAGTGCGCACAGCGCGTTGCCGCCCGCACCGACCATCATGGCGATGGCCAAGAAGATGGTCATGATGGGCTGAGCGACCTGCGTGACGGAAACACCGATGGTGCCCAAAGCCTGACCCAGGAAGGCTGCAGAGATAAGGTTGTACGCAGCGTTCACCAGCATGCCGATGATTGCAGGAATGGCGAATTCGATAACAAGCGGCCAAATCTTTCCCGTACCCAGCCTGTTTACTTTTTCGTCATTGTTATGATGCTCGCTGCCAGCGTTACCAGCAGGCTTCTTCTCAATTGATTCTGATTCCATTTCCGCAGGTAGCATGCTTGAAGACATAGGCGTAGTTCTTTCTTCCCTGATTTTTTAGCAATTCTTTATTATAACTACTCTGTTGATAGGGTCTATATGTGCGGCATATCGTCAGTACCACTTAATTGAAACTCCATGATTTCGGAAAAACCGACTGGTTGCAAACCTTAGGAAATCCGCGAGATATGAGCCTCGCCCGAAGAAACAAAAACAGAGGAACCTGCGGCATCTCGAAGGACAAGCCTCCCATCGTCGGCAACGCCTTGCACCACGCCTGAAGACAACGGCGCACCGTCAACGGCAACGATCTCAACCCGCGAGCCCAACATGGTCATGCACGAACGGAAAGAATCGACGCAACCGGCGAAGCCATCGCCCTCCCACATGCGGTAATAACGCGCGAACGAGGAAACCAACGAATCACGCACACGGATAAGCAGATCGCGCTGCGCACCGTCTAGGGAATCGGCTTGAAGCTTACGATTAACGCTGGGGATGAAATCAGCCACGTACGCCGGGATGTTCTTCCCCGAAACAGACATCGACCCGAACGTCTCGAAAACGTTGATGCCCACCCCGATGCACAGCGCACCGCGAACGAGCTCCGACGAGATGCCACAAAGTTTGCCGCTGTCGCACACCACGTCGTTCGGCCATTTAACTTTGACCGCGTCTTCAATATCTCGGCAATCATCGCTCATAGAGCCGTCAACAGTCGCACAGCACGACTTCACCGCATCGACGATCGCGCCGCGCACAGCCAAGGCAACAACCAAGGCAATCGTCGAGATTTGCTCGACGGGAACATCGGGACGAAGCAAGAACGAAGCGTAAAGGCCGCCATAGGGGCTCACCCATGTGCGGCCTTGTCTTCCATAACCAGCTGTCTGCTTGAATGCGCAATGGACCAGCCCCTCGGGCTGGCCTTGCCTGATGGCGTCCTTGATCAGATCGTTCGTGGTTGAAACGGAATCGTGCTGAACAATACGGAACGCCATGGCAAACCTCCTCTGCCGATAGCTAGAACTGCGGGTTCGGGATAAGCGTGGCCTTACCGTACTTCACGCCGTCAAACGAAAGCGGAGTGTCGTCGGCGAACACGTAGCCAGGACGGATCTCGGCAAGGGGCCTCACCACGAAGTCACGCTCAAGCGCACGGGGGTGCGGCAGCGTGAGGATATCGTTGTCCACGATGTACAGCTGATAGTCGACAATGTCGATGTCGCAGGTACGCGGGCCGTTGGGAATCTCACGTACGCGGCCCAGGCTGTTCTCGATGGAATGCAGGTACTTCAACAGCTCTTTAGGCGGCACCCCAGTGCGAACCAGCACGACAGCGTTCGCGAAAACGTCCTGGTCTTCCAGATAGGCAGGCTCGCTTTCATAGAAGCTGGAAATATCGATGATCTGCGTGTCGGGCACGCTGCACAAATCGGTGATGACGTGGTTCAGGATGGCGATCTTTCCCGCCTGCTCCTCGCCCTCGTTCGCGACAAGGGGCACATTGCTGCCAAGCGCAAGAACGCAGAAGGGGCGCAGGCCTTTCAGAACCTCGACGGTAAGCGGCACGTTATGAGTGCGGATGACGCTGGCACCAAGCTCGCAAGCCATGAGAGCCTCTTCGGCCGAAGCCTGGTCGCGATCAGCCGGGACATCGATGCCATATGCCGCTCCGATGTAGCTCTTACGCGAAACGGCAACCATAACGGGGTAGCCAAGACGTGCGAACTCCTGGAAATTGCGCACCATCTCAAGCGTCTGGCTTGCCGTCTTGCCGAAGCCGGGACCCGGATCGACGCAGATGCGATCGTGAGCGATGCCGCGCTTTTCAAGCTGAGCGGCGCGGTCGCGAAGATACTCGCGCACGTCGACGACCACGTCGTTGTACGTTGTGTCGTTCTGCATGGTACCAGGCTCGCCCTTCATATGCATGACGACCAAGCCGCAATCGCTTTGAGAGACGACGTCGACCATGGCGGGGTCGCGGAAGCCCGAAACGTCGTTCACGATGCTGGCGCCCGCCTCAAGGACAGCGCGCGCAACTTCGGCATGACGCGTGTCGATACTGACGCAAATGCCCGCCTCGGACAGAGCGCGCACGACGTCCTGCGTGCGAGCGATCTCTTCCTGAACCGTCACCTCGGCAGAGCCAGGGCGCGTGGACTCGCCGCCCACATCAATGATGACCGCGCCGTCGGCGATCATCTGCTTGCCAGCGGCAACAGCCTCGTCGACGTTCGAGAAACGGCCGCCATCCGAGAAAGAATCAGGCGTAACGTTAAGGATGCCCATGATAATGGGCATCCTGTCATCGAATTGGAAACCAGAACAACGCCAAAGCATTATTTAGTTGTCCTTTCCTGGACGATCTTCAACATCGGTCGGATTGGCTGCAGGAGCCTGCGGCGCAACGGGGGCCTGCGGCACAAAACCAGGGTCGTTCTTCGCCATATCGGCATCGGCCGAAGCGTCAGCTGCAGGTGCGCTAACCGAAACAGCCTGCGCGACAGGCTGGACTTCCGCAGGAGCCGCGGGAGCCGCAGGAGCTGCGGGAACCTCGGACAGGTTCGTGGCAGCGGCGTCGCGGGCACGTGCCTCGGCCTCTTCACGCTCGTGCATGGCGATGATCTCGTCCTCGTGGGCAAGGTAGTCATCCCAGGTGTTGTTAAGAAGCGCCTGGCAAGCCTCACCATCGACGGTCTCGCGCTCAAGAAGGACGTTGGCCATGAGGTTCATCTGGTCGGCATGCGAGCTAAGGATCTCGTAAGCACGGTCGTGAGCCTCGCGCATAAGACGTGCGACCTCATCGTCGATACGGCGTGCCGTTGCCTCGGAGTAGTCCTGCGTGTTGCCGTAATCGCGGCCAAGGAACACCTCGTGGTTGGGCTGACCGAACACCTGAGCGCCAAGCTCTTTGCTCATGCCGTACTGAGTGACGATGGCACGGGCGATCTTGGTTGCACGCTCCAGGTCGTTGGATGCGCCGGTGGTGATGTCCTGACGGTAGATCTCCTCGGCCACGCGACCGCCCATGAAGACGGCCATCTGGTCGAGCATCTCCTTGTAGCTGCTGAGCATCTTGTCCTCGTCGGGAATGGACAAGGTGTAGCCAAGAGCACGGCCACGGCTAATGATGCTGATCTTATGCACCGGATCGGCATGCTCAAGCAAGTGGCCGACCAGAGCATGACCGCTTTCGTGGTAAGCAATGGTCTTCTTGGTGTCGGCGTTCATGACACGGCCCTTCTTTTCAGGACCGGCGATGACGCGCTCCATGGACTCGGTGACCTCACGCATGGTGATGATCTTCTTGCCGCGGCGTGCGGTAAGAAGAGCGCTTTCGTTCATGAGGTTCATCAGGTCGGCACCCGTGAAGCCCGGGGTGAGCTGAGCGATCTTCTGAAGATCGACGTCGGAACCACACGGCTTGTCGGCGGCATGAACCTGAAGAATGCGCTCGCGGCCCTTGACATCGGGCGCGTCGACGGTGATTTGACGATCGAAGCGGCCCGGGCGAAGCAAAGCCGGATCAAGGATATCGACACGGTTGGTTGCGGCGATAAGCACGACGGAATCGTTCTTTTCGAAGCCGTCCATCTCGACGAGCAGCTGGTTCAGCGTTTGCTCGCGCTCGTCATGGCCGCCGCCCAAACCGGCGCCGCGCTGGCGGCCGACGGCGTCGATCTCGTCGATGAAGATGATGGAAGGCGAAGCTTCCTTTGCCTGAGCGAACAGGTCACGAACGCGGCTTGCGCCGACACCGACGAACATCTCGACGAAGTCGGAACCGGAAATGCTGAAGAACGGCACGCCCGCCTCGCCCGCAACGGCACGCGCGAGCAGCGTCTTGCCGGTGCCCGGAGGGCCAACCAGAAGGCAGCTGCGCGGGATCTTAGCACCCAAAGACTGGTACTTCTGGGGGTTGGCCAGGAAGTCCTTGATCTCCTGCATTTCCTCGACGGCCTCGTCGACACCGGCAACGTCGGCGAACTTGACGTCGGGGCGCTCTTCAACGGCCTTCTTTGCCTTGGTCTTGCCGAATCCCATCTGCTGGTTGTTGGCGCGCTGCATCTGCGTGAAGAAGAAATACAGCAATGCGCCGATGATCAGAATGGGAAGGATGGTGCCAAGAACCTCGGTCCACTGCGACGGCAGCTTGACCTGGTAGGAGGTTTGCGGATGTTTCGCGACGAGCTGAGCAAGCGATTCCTGACCCACATAAGTGGTGGTGTAGTTGTGCAGCTCGCCCAAGTTCGCCCCGTCAAGCGACGAGGTTGCGATGCCTGTAAGACCGCGCCCCGCATCGGACTTGTACTGCGAGACAGCGGCATTCATGGTGTTGAATGCGCTGTTGAACGCGTTAAGCGCTGCAGAACCCGCCGTTGCCGCGGGGTAATACGTGCCCGTGACCGTATAACTGCCGGCGTCGTAGACAACCGACTCGACGCGATCTTGCTCGACCGCCTGCAGGAACTCGGACGTGATAAGCGTGTCAGTGGTGCGCTGATCGGCGCCGTTGGTCATAAGACCTTGGTACTGATTACCCACCAGCACGGCCACGATCAGGAACACGGCAACCGCGATGATTGCTGTGCGCCCACTGGTTTCGTTGTTGTTCTTCTTGTTTCGCTGTGGAGCCATTAACGGTAAACCTCAGGTTTCAAAACGCCGATGTACGGGAGATTGCGGTAGCGCTCGGAATAATCGAGGCCGTAGCCGACGATAAACTGGTCGGGGCACTCGAAGCCGACGTACTTGCAGTTGATCTTAGCCTGCTGGCGCGTGAGCTTGCGCAGAAGGGTGACCACCTCGATAGAGGCGGGCTGGCGCGACTGCAGGTTGCGCAGCAGGTAGCTAAGGGTAAGGCCGGAGTCCAGGATGTCCTCGGCGAGGATGACGTGCTTGCCGCGGATGTTGGAGGAAAGGTCTTTGACGATTTTCACCTCGCCGGAGCTTTTCACGCCGTTGCCGTAAGACGACACCGCCATGAAGTCCATCTCCAGGGGAACCTTGATCTCACGCGCAAGGTCGGCCATGAAGATTGCCGCACCACGCAAGACGCTGAGCAGGACGATTCCCTCACCGCGTTCAGCAACGTCGGCGTATTCCTCGGTAAGCGCCGCGCCGATTTCGGCAACACGCTGGCGAACCTGATCTTCGGTGTACAGAACTTCGCTGATATCTGGATGCACGATATCCCCTTTTGCTTGAGGTTGGCGCCCATAGAGCATGGTGCACCTCGCCTATTAATACAAGCTAACAGTGTACCATTGGGGATTTTTATGGCGAGTCACAAATGCGTAACGTCAGAACTCGAGCAAAATGGGTGGCGATTCGGTTGGATCGACGGGCGCCGTTGCTCTATTTCGCTTTTGGCGATGGCGGCTATCGCTACGCTTCAAAGTCGGCTCGACGGCTACAGAGTCAGCTCGGTTTCAACGAATGGCGGCTGTCGGTACGCCTCAGGAAACCTTGCCGCTCTCAGTGACTTTCACGAAAGCCGCTTCGGCGGCGGAAGCGCGTTCGAGTTTAACGAGCCGCCGCAATATCCGGGAACTCCGCCAGAAGGCGCTCGATGGGAAGGCCGATGACGGTGGAGATGGACCCGTCGACGCGCTCGACCAACGCCGCACCCTCGCCCTGAATGGCATAGGCGCCGGCCTTGTCGTACGACTCGCCCTTCTTCAGATACTCCGAAATTTCCTGATCGGAAAGGTCTTTGAACGTGACGTGCGCGGTATCCACGAACGTGCGGTAGCCAAGCGAAACGTCCTCTTTGGTGGGAGCATGAACCAGCCATACCGACACCGCGGTATGAACCTGGTGCGTGTCGCCTGAAAGCGTGCGCAGCATATGCGTTCCCTCGGAGGCGTTATGAGGCTTGCCGAAGATGGTGCCGTTGTGGACGACCATGGTGTCAGCGCCCAATACGATGATCGAGCCGACGAAGCCGGGCGTTCCCAGGATCTCCTGCACAACCGCACCGGCCTTGCGCTCGGCAAGCTTCTTCGCGGCCTCGGTTGGCTGGGCGATGTCGTCGGGTTCGAGTGACTCATCAACCTCGGCGGCATGCACCGTGAACTTGACGCCTGCCTCTTCAAGCAGCTGTCTCCTGCGTGGCGAGCTGCTGGCCAAGATGACATCGAAGGCGATAGCCTCCTCGGCAGCACCCTCGCCTGCCTGATCAGAGGCCTGATCGTTCTGCTGCTGCATCTGCTCGTTGTTTTCCTGCATGATCGGCAAACCCTCACTAGTCATGTTCGAAATCTCGTTTGGTTCAGGCGGATTCTACCGCAAAAGCGCGCGCATGCACGCAGCCTATCTACAAGCGTTTGCGACGGGCACGGAAAACGGCCATGGGCTCGATGCGCACGCCCTGCTTGTTGGCGGAAACGGCCAAGTCGCCCTGGATGTTGGCAACATAGCCGCCCTTGATACCGGTTGCGGCCTTGCCATCGCCCGCAACCTCGGTTTCGACCGCGCCTAAAACCGCCTCGACGGACGAGCCCTCGATACGAGCCTCGGCTCCCAAGATCAAACCCAGCACGCGCGTGACCAGACGGCGCTGGATCGGGCGCGGCTCATGGGCAAACGCGGGCAGCACAAGGCAACCGTCAACATAATCGGGATCGGCACCTGGGCGCACGCTCTCCCACTTCACCGTCGACGTTATGAGCCGGTCGACATACGACTCAAGCATCTCATCCTCGTCGGCGATCAGGTTCATGGTATGCGTCAAAGTCTGCAGGAGCCTGGGGTTGCGCTCCTTGGCGTCAGGCACGATCTCGGCGCGAACGAACGCGCGGAAGCGGTCGGTATGCTCGTTGGTGGCGTCATCGCGCCAAAGAGCACCCTGGCCGTCACGCACAACAAGCTGATTCGAATCGGCGCGTTCTTGCAAATAATCGCGCAAATCCTGTCGGCCGACCTCAAGAAGCGGACGCGCCACCTGGCCGTTCAGATAACGCATAGCGCGGAAACCGCCCGGGCCCGTGCCCACGATCGAGCGCATGTAGAAGTTCTCAACGCGATCATCGGCAGTGTGCGCCGTGAAAATGCGTCCCTCGGAAACGGGTGCACCCACGTGGCGGCACAGGCTGACCAGCGCGTCGTGCGCTGCGGCATAGCGCTCACGACGCGCAACGGCCTCGATGTTGCCGCCTTCAGCAGCGGCAATGCCCGATACGTTGATCTCGCATGCGAACAGAGGGATCCCCAACGCATCGGCGAGCAGAGCCGTGAACAGGGCATCGTCGTCGGCGTCGGCGCCACGCAGCTTATGGTTCACGTGAAGCATGGCAACAGGGCCGATGTCCCCCGCTCGAACAAGCTCGGCGGCGAGGTACGCCAATGCGGTTGAGTCAGAACCGCCCGAAACCATCAACAGCACCGAAGTCTCGCCGGTTGCAAGCCCGCGCGCGGCGATGACCTCGCGTGCGCTGGAAAGAACGTCCATACCTGCTTCCTATCTTAGAATCTGCTCGATCGAGATATCGTTGCCCATGCACGATACCTTCGCGAAGCTGCCGCAGATCAACGGCATCGACGGGGGAATATGCCCGATATCGGCATCCATGATAATGGGCGCGTGGTACTTCTCGAGAATACCGCACGCAGCCTGATACGCGTCCAAACCCAAGAACGGGTCGGCACCGCAGAGCGGGCGGCCAAGCACGAAACCGCGCACCTTGTCGAACCAGCCGGCGTTCTCCATTTGCCAAAGAGCACGGCGAATGGACATGGGGTTCAAATCGCACGATTCCAAAAACCAGATGACGCCGTCGTCGGCGTAGCGCTCGTTGAATGCCTTCACCTGGTCGAACCGCGTTCCCACCAACATGGCAAGAATGTCCATGCAGCCGCCCAGCAAGCGACCTTCCATGTACGCAGCGCCATCGCCGATGCGCATCTTGCCGTTCGAAAGCACGCGCCTCAGCGAAAGCGCGGTGCAGTTGTAGGGCGCCAAAGGATGTTCGGCGTCCTTCAACCCCTCGACTTCGTGACGAGGATAACTGTTCGCAACGATGTGAGGAACGCCCCCTTCGTCCAAGAAAGCGCTGCTGCCGGACAGCGTGCCAAGCGCGTCTTCCACACACTTATGCCACGGCTCCATGCCAAACGTTGAGGCGCAGGGGCCGTACACCGAGGCGACGTCGCACAGCGTGGTTAACGTGAACGTGAGATTCGTGCTGTCGGAATAACCCTCGAACCACGTGGGCTTCGCTGCGCGCACAGCATCAAGGTCGACGCTGGCAAGCGTTTCGCACGCAAGCTCGCCGCCGCCGCACGCGATAAGCGCGGCAGTATCGTCGGCACAGTACATCTCGGTGAACTCGCGCCCGCAGCTTTCTGGCGTGGAGCTAATGCCAATACCGTCGCCCGCATATGCGTTGGGGCCTGGCTTCACTTCGTAACCGCGCGCCGAAAGCACTTCAAGAGCATGGTCGAACGCGGTTCGATAGGGCTCGATGTTCGCGCCGAACGATGGCGCGGGAAACCCGATGGTCTCGCCCTGCGCGATGAATTCCGGATATCTCACGTTTGCCTCACTTCCCCAGCCCTTTAGACCGTCGTCTCCTAAAGGCGTCGATTCGAATAAGTATACAGATGGGATGGCGCCGACACAGGAAAGCAACCCGAACAAGGGCGCTGCCCTCCGGTCCCTACCTGCCCTTGACGATCAAAGCCACCGTCTCGACATGGTTAGTGTGCGGGAACATATCCACAGGAACAACCTTCGTTGTTTCGTAGCCGAGCTTCTGTAGATACGCCAGGTCGCGCACCTGGGTTTCGGGGTTGCACGAGATGTAAACCACGCGCTGGGGGGCAAGCGTCGCCAGCGAGTCAAGGAACTTCTCGGTCGAACCCGCGCGCGGCGGATCCATGAACACGACGGTTTCGCCTTCCGCGAAGCCAGCACTCGCAGCAGAACCCTCGGCAAAAGAAACCCCCTCGTCAGCCAAGCCGCCGCCGGCGGCGAATTCGCGCATGAACGCGCTTGCGTCGCCCACCGCGAAATGAGCGTTCTCGATGCCGTTGTGGCGAGCGTTCTCGCGAGCGTCGCGAATGGCCGATTCAACCGAATCGACGCCTACCACCGAGCGGGCGCCGCGCGACGCCGCAACCAAGCCGATGGTTCCCGTGCCGCAGTAGGCGTCGATGACGTCTTGCGTCCCATCAAGCCCGGCAAGGTCGATGGCGGTGTTGTACAGAACCTCGGTCTGCACCGAGTTCACCTGGTAGAACGACTTCGACGAGATACGGAAGCTCAGCCCGCACAGCGTGTCCAAAATGAACCCGGGGCCGTACAGGCGGTTCTCCTTCTCGCCCAAGATGACGTTGGTCTGGCGCGTGTTCACATTCTGAACCACCGTGGTGATGAATGGGCAGCGGTGCACCAGCTCGCGGCAGAATGCGCGCGATACCGGGAACTCGTCGTCGTTCGTAACCAAGGTAACCAGCATCTCGCCGCTCTCGTGGCCCACGCGAACCACCACGTGACGCATGAAGCCGACGCCCGTATCCTCGTCATAGGGCTCGATGCCGAACTTGCCCATAAGGTGCTTGATCTGACGAACGACCTGCTTTGCCTGCTCGTTTTCGATCAGGCAGCCGTCGGTGTCCACCAGCCTGTGCGAATGAGCCGCATACATGCCGGTCTTGATCTCATAGCGGGCGCCGCGCTTGCCGTCAGCAAGTCGTTTGCCGCGCGCAAACGGCGAGATCACCTTGTTGCGATAGCGATAAGGCTCGTCCATGCCCAAAACCGGGGCGAAAATGCCTTCGCTTGCCACTACATCATCCGCAACGATGCCTGCATTGACGAACAGCTGACGCACATATTCGCCCTTCTCTCGAAGCTGCTGATCGTAGGGCTTGGCGATATGCTGGCACGCGCCGCACTTGAAGCTTGCGCCGCAGGGGTCGTTTTTAGAAGGCGCGGGTGCGGCAAGGCGCCTAACGTCGCTGCCACGGCGACCGGCGCCCTTGACGACGCCTGAAAGGCTGCCGCCCTTTTTTGCCCCGTTCGCGGGATTCGAAGCGGCCGGGCGCTTCATCTTCATCTTCTTCTTGCCCACCCTGCTTGCCTGCGGCTTTTTCTTCGCCGTCTTCTTTTTCGACGCGGTATCGGATCGCTTCTGAGCCATCGGTACTCCCCTTGTGATTGAAAAACTAACGGCTATTTTACGATTAACGCGCCGTTGACTTTCAGGGCGCTGACAAATACTAGAATGAAACGAGTATAGAGGTTGAACATGCGCGTTTTCAGCCCGCTTCGGGCAACGCAAAACCAACGAGAAACGAGGCCACCATGCCATTCGTCATTCGCTGGCTGGTCACGGCAATCGCCTGCGCCGCCGCCATCTGGATCGTCCCCGGCCTTACCGTCGCCGACGGCATCACCGGCATCATCGTGCTGGGCCTTATCCTTGCCCTGGTCAACACCAGTCTCAAGCCCATCGTCCAAATACTCAGCCTGCCGCTTACGTTCATGACGTTCGGCATCTTCTACCTTATCGTGGACACGCTGATGCTCTACGTTGCCGGCTGGCTGCCAAACGGTCTGTTCAACGTGGGCGTCGGCATCGCAGGATTCGGAAGCGCGTTCCTTGCCAGCATTATCATCAGCATCGTCTCGGCACTGGTGAACGGGGCCGTGGCCAAGTAGCGAACACCCACCCAAGCACAGCACCGATTCAAACGAAGAAGTTAGGCACCACATGCTCCAGCTCACCGATATCCGCAAGTCGTACACCACCGGCGATTTCACGCAAACGGCCCTAGACGGCGTCTCCATCACATTCCGCGACAACGAATTCGCCGCTATTTTGGGCACCTCGGGTTCGGGCAAGACCACCATGCTCAACATCATCGGCGGCCTTGGCCACTACGACTCGGGCGATCTAGTAATCGACGGCGTTTCCACCAAGGAATACTCCGATCGCGACTGGGACACCTACCGTAATCATCGCGTGGGCTTCATCTTCCAAAGCTACAACCTTATCCCGCACCAAACTATCCTGTCGAATGTGGAACTTGCCCTCACGCTTACCGGCGTCGAGCGCGCCGAGCGACGCCGCCGCGCCATCGAGGCGCTTGAGCGCGTTGGCCTGGGCGAACACATGAACAAGAAGCCCAACCAGCTTTCCGGCGGTCAGATGCAGCGCGTCGCCATCGCACGTGCCTTGGTGAACGACCCCGAAATCGTCCTTGCCGACGAACCGACGGGCGCGCTTGACACCGAGACCGGCATTCAGGTTATGGACCTGCTGAAGGACATCGCGTCCGACCGTTTGGTCATCATGGTCACGCACAACCCCGAGCTGGCGCATCAGTACGCCACGCGCATCGTCAACCTGAAGGACGGGCACATCATCGGCGACAACGACCCCGTTGGCGCACCGGGCGATGCAAGCCGCGAAGCCGCAGCCGGCGCCACCGCAAGAACCGCCGGCAAAGCGAAGAAGCCCGACAAGAAGGCCAGCATGTCGTTTCTCACGGCGCTGGCGCTGTCCTTCAACAACCTTATGACCAAGAAAGGCCGCACTGCCCTTACCGCATTCGCCGGCTCCATCGGCATCATCGGCATCGCCTCCATCCTGGCGCTGTCAAACGGCGTGAACAACTACATCGCCGACACCGAGGAAGAGGCGCTTACCAGCTACCCTCTTACCATCACCAAATCAAGCTTCGACTTCACCGCGCTTATGGGCGGCATGAGCGGCTACATGACAGGTGAAGACGCGAACAACGTCGACAAAACCGCCGAGCGCACGTCCAGCACGCCCATCCCCGAATCCGCCATCATGAGCGACATGTTCGCCAAGGTTAAGAACAACGACCTGGTCGCGTTCAGGGACTACCTTGAGAACGGTAACTCGGGCATCGACCAGTACGTCCATACCATCCAATACAACTACGGCGTGGAGCCGCAAGTGTATATGACCGATCCCGAAGAGAACGGCATCAACCAGTTGAACCCGTCATCGATGGCCGCCATCTTCCAAAACGGCGTGAGCACCTCGTCTCTTTCGACCGGGTCCTCCAGCATGTCGGCATTCCAAGAAATGTTGGACAACCAAGACATCATCGAGTCGCAAATGGAAGTGGTCGAGGGCCGCTGGCCCGAAAGCTACGACGAGGGCGTGCTTGTTCTTTCCAAGCAGGGCCATATCAGCGACTACACCTTGTACAGCTTGGGTGTTTACGACCCGACCATCATGAAGAACATGGTCACCGACGCGCTTTCCGGCGGCGAGGTAACCGTTCCCGAAGTCAGCAAGAACTTCACCTACGACGATGCGCTGAACCTTGAGTTCTCGATTGTGCCCGCAAGCGCCAAATACCAGTACAACGCCGAGCAAGGCACCTGGACCGACATGTCCAAGGACACCGAGTACATGACGAAGCAGGTGAACAACGGCATCAAGCTGAAGATCGTCGGCGTTGTGAAGCCCACCGATGCTTCCACGGCGCATGCGCTGGGCGAGGGCGTTGCCTACACCCCCGCTCTGATCGATCACCTCATCGACGCGGCTGCAGGCTCCGACATCGTGAAGCAGCAGCTTGCCAACAGCGAGACCGACGTGTTCACCGGCAAGTCATTTGAGGAACTGCAAGACGACCAAGAGAGCGGCTTCGACATGCAGTCGATGTTCTCCATCGACGAGAACGCCTTGAAGAACGCATTCAGCTTCGACACCAGCGCGCTTTCCAGCAACACCGACGTGAGCCTTGACCTGTCGGACATCGACATGTCTTCGTTCAGCGGCGACATCGACGTCTCCAAGATCGATACCAGCACGCTCAGCCAGTCGTTCAGCCGCGAGGTTATGGCGAAGATCCTGGCAGGAGCCCCGCAGTTCGACATGTCGAAAGTGAAGGCGGAAATCGACCCCGAACAGCAGAAGGCGCTGAATCAGGCACAGGGGAAGATGATGACCGATTTCATGTCGTTCGTCATGAAGGACCCTGGCACATACATGAACCCCGACGGTACCCTTGATTACAACCGCGCCTATAGCGACTTCCTGCAAACCGACGAGGGTATCCAGGACGCTGCCGCCGTTCAGGCCGCTTCACAAGGCGCCTATGCCGACGTCATCCAGAAGGCCATGAGCGACTACATGCAAAACCAGTTCGCGCCCTACCTGTCGCAGCAACTAAGCGCCTTAATGCAACAAGCTGCTCAGACCATGGCAACCGCCATGGCGCAGCAGATGGCGGCTCAAATGGCCGCTTACACCGACAAGATGGGCACGCAGCTGTCGCAAAGCATCTCAAGCCAGCTTTCCAGCCAGATGTCCGGCCTCAGCGAATCGCTTGCCAACGGCTTCCATTTCGACGCCAATGCGTTTGCCAACGCCATCCAGTTCAACATGACGCAGGAAGATCTTGCCTCGCTCATGACGAACTACATGAACTCCGAGGAGCTGACCTACGACAACAACCTGACCAAACTGGGCTACGCCGACAAGAACAGCCCAGAAACCATCAGCATCTACCCCGTTGACTTTCCCGCCAAAGAAAAGGTCATGGACCTTATCGACGCCTACAACGGCGACATGACCGCCGCGGGCGACGACGACTCCACCATCCAGTACACCGATCTGGTGGGCACGCTGATGAGCTCGGTCACCAGCATCGTGAATACCATCAGCATCGTGTTGATCGCATTCGTGGCCATCTCGCTGGTGGTCAGCTCGATCATGATCGCCATCATCACGTACATCTCGGTGCTCGAACGCCGCAAAGAGATCGGCATCCTGCGCGCCATGGGCGCTTCGAAGCTGAACATCGCGAACATCTTCAACGCCGAAACCATCATCGAGGGCCTGATCTCGGGCATATTCGCCATCTTGCTGGTGTATTTGGCTTCAATCCCCGTGAACGCCATCGTTCTTGCCGGGTTCGACGTGCCCAACGTCATGTCGCTGCCGCTTAGCAACGCGCTGTTCCTGATTGCCATCAGCGTGGTCCTGACGTTCGTCGCGGGTCTTATCCCCTCGTCGATGGCAGCTAAGCGTGAACCGGTAGAGGCGCTTCGCTCCGAATAGGGCGTCGCTTAGAACCGCAATGCAAAAGGGGTTGTCACTCGATGGGCGGCAACCCCTTCCTTTTCGCTAGCGCCTCTTGGCGCCTATGACCTTGTCAGCAAGAAGCCTGGCTTACTTGGCGTAGTCCTGCTTCAGCGCCTCCCATGCAGCACGGGAGTTCTTGATGGTCTCGGGCGAGATGCAATAGCTGCAACGCACCCAACCCTTCATACCGAAACTGTCGGACGGCACCAGCAGTAGTTCGTGCGTCTTAGCCTGATCAGAGAACGCTTGAGCGTCATCCTCGAGCGCCTTCACCCACAGATAGAAGGCGCCGTCGGGATTCACGAACTCGAAGCCAAGCTCGGACAGCATGTCGGTGAGCAACTGACGGTTCTGACGATATGCCTCGACATCGGTGGGCAGGTCGATGCAATCCTGGATAACCTGCTGGAACAAAACCGGAGCGCAAATAAAGCCCAACGCGCGACCTGCGCCTGACACCGCGGCGAACACTTCGTCGGCATTGTCGATGCGGTCGGAAACGTAAACGTAGCCGATGCGCTCGCCCGGCAGGGACAGGCTCTTCGCCCAGGAATAGCACACGATGGTGTTCTGATAGTAGTTCGCAGCAAACGGCACGTCCAGGTCGTAGACGACCTCGCGGTACGGCTCATCGGAAAGCAGGTAGATAGGATGACCGTACTCGACCTGCTTCTCCTCCATAAGAGCCGCAAGCGCCTTGATGTTGTCCTCGGAGTACACGCAGCCAACGGGATTGTTGGGCGAGTTGATGATGATCATGGACGTCTTCTCGTTGATGGCGGCACGCAGACCGTCGATATCAAGCTGGAACTCAGGCGAAGTCATCATGACCTCGACGCAGGTGCACTGAGCGGTTTCGATCATCACGCGATACTCGGGGAAGTACGGCACGTTGACGATGACCTCGTCGCCCGGATTAGTGAGGGCCGAGATAGTGATGTCCAAAGCGGCCGTGGCGCCAGCAGTCATGTAGATGCGCTCGGGCGTAGCGGGAATGCCGAAGCGCTGCTTCAAATTGTCGGCAACGGCCTTGCGCGTGCTGTGCAAGCCGGCGGACATGGAGTACGCATGCACTTCGACCGGATCGGCGTCGGCAAGTTCCTTGATCTTGTCGGCAATGCCTGCGGGGGCTGGAACGGACGGATTGCCGATGGAGTAGTCGAACACGTTCTCAGCACCGATTTCTGCAGCGCGGCGCAGACCATGAGCGTACAGCTTGCGAATGGCGGAGGGCTCTTGGCCAAGCGCCAGCATCCTGGGATTGATCATCGTTCATCCAATCGTTCGTGAATTTTCGAATACCTGAAACTATAACCAAAGCACCCCGCCGAAGGGAATTCGTTCGACGGGGTGCAGAAGATTTAATAAACGCAACGCTGCGCAGCAGCGCAGAAGCGATTACTTGCCCTCGGGCTTAACGACCAGGACGTCGCACTCCATGTTGCGGATGAGGAACGTGGAAACGCTGCCAACGAACGCGTACTTGATGTTGGACAGGCCACGGGCGCCGCAGATAACCAGATCGGGCTTGAAGGGCTGAACCAGACGCTCGGCCAAGGTGTCGTTGATGCGACCGGCACGAACCTCAAGCTTGACGGAAGGGATTTTCTCGGAGTTGCGAGCCTTGTCCAAGAGGTCCTTCAGATCTTCCTCGATGCGGGCGCGACCATCGTCGCACAGGGCAACGAAGTCGATGCCGTTGGCCTCATACGGAACAGAGTCGATGACATGACCGAGCAGCAGTTCGGCGCCATTGTCTTCGGCCAAGTTGATAGCGCGCTCGAGAACGGATTCTTGCGTAGAGCCGCCGTCGAGAGCAGCGAAGATGCGAGTGTAGCGAGCCATGATGGGCCTCCTAGTGAAACGTTTGCGCACCGCTTTCGGGTGCTTGCTTAAGCTCATTTTAACGCACCTCGGCAAAACGTCACCTTCTTTTTTGAGTATTTGGCCTCACGGCTCAAATGCTCG
>URZP01000015.1 GCA_900552365.1 uncultured Coriobacteriaceae bacterium | reverse complement strand
CACGGTTGCTTTGACTGACGAACCTGCCGACACGAAGACGGGCACGCCGACGGTTTATCTCAGCCTGAACGAGGAGGGCAAGATCATCCAGGCGGGTTATTCCACCTCGACGTCCTCCCTTGGCTACGGCGCGTACAGCTTCACCGACATGGTCGAGCAGAACCATGTGGTCGAGCGCACGCTGCAGGAGGCAAACGTCATGGTGAACGAGGGTGCTGCGGTTCTGCCTAAAGACAAGATGGAGTACTCCACCTATGCTTCCGACACCAAGCTTATGCGTGAGCGCTATTCCTTCAGCGGCGACGTCGATGTGAACGGCCAACCTTGCACGTGGTCGAGCGTTCTTTCGTACGACTACTCCAACGCGAACCTCACGAATGAACTTGGCAACACCGTGCGCATCATCTACGTCTACGTCTCAACGAAGTAGGGCAGATGGGCCGGTATCGCAGTTCGTTTGGAAATTGTGAATGTGAACGACACGCCCGCTTGCCTTTGGCGGCGGGCGTGCTATTATATGAAAGCTGTTTAATCAAGTGAGGCTCATTGAACGAGCTTCCACCTGGTTCGGTGCTTTAAGGCCGATGGGTACGTTTAATATCATGCAGCATCGCTTTGTGCGATGTCACGCAGATTGATTTCGTTCGCCCGTTGCCTTGCAGCGGGTTTTTTGTTGGTGCGCGAAAGCGCAGTGAATTAACAGGAGGTGAGCGCGATAGCAGCTCAGGAGCCCAGGCTCAACGGCGAGATCTCCGTTCGCGAGTGTCGCCTCATCGGTTACGACGGCTCGCAGTTGGGTATCTATCCCACGCAGCAGGCTCGTCGCATCGCCGAGGATCAGGGTCTCGACCTTGTCGAAATCGCCCCGAACGCCCAGCCGCCCGTTTGCCGCATCATGGATTACGGCAAATACAAGTACGATCAGGCTATCAAGGCGAAGCAGGCGCGTAAGAACCAGAGCAAGATCGAAACCAAGGAAATGAAGTTCCGCCCGAAGATCGATGTGGGCGACTACACCACGAAGAAGAAGCACGTCCTGCGCTTCCTCTCCGAGGGTAACAAGGTCAAGATCACGATCATGTTCCGCGGTCGCGAAATGGCCCACCCCGATCAGGGTCTCTCTATTCTCGAGCGACTTGCTGACGACCTGAAGGACGTAGCGGTCATCGAGAGCGCCCCCAAGATGGAGGGTCGCAACATGCACATGCTCATCGCTCCCTTGCCGACGGCGGTGAAGAAGAAGGACGTTAAAGCTGGCAAGAAAAACAAGAAGCAAGAGGCCGATATGGCTGAAGAAGGAAAGGACGAATAATGCCCAAGATGAAGACCCATCGCGGTTTTGCAAAACGCTTCCGTGTGACCGGTTCCGGTAAGATCATGCGTTCCAAGGCTTACAAGAGCCACATCATGACAAAGAAGAGCCAGAAGCGTAAGCGTAACTTCCGTCACGAGACCGAAGTTGCCCCCGCGGATCGTCGCGTCATCGCTCGTAACCTCGGCCTTCGCTAATCCGGCCGATATCTGATAAAGGAGATTCAACATGCCTCGTGTAAAGCGCGCAGTTAACGCCCATAAGAAGCGTCGTACCGTCCTCGGCCGTGCAAAGGGCTACTATGGTGCAAAGTCTCGTACCTACACCAAGGCCAAGGAGCAGGTGCAGCATTCGCTTCAGTACCAGTATCGCGATCGCCGCAACAAGAAGCGCGAGATCCGCAGTCTGTGGATTACTCGCATCAACGCCGCTGCCCGTATGAACGGTATGTCTTACAGCGTGTTCATGAACGGCCTGAACAAGGCTGGCGTTGTGCTTGACCGCAAGGTCCTCGCCGACATGGCTGTCAGCGATCCCGCTGCTTTTGCTAAGCTGGTCGAGGTTGCCAAGAAGGCTCTCGCTTAATTAAAAGCGCTCGTCATTGCAAGTTTTCTAACCGCCCGCGATTTTGTGGGCGGTTTTTTCTTAGTGCGAAGAGGTTCTTCCATGACTGATCCCAACAAGGGCGCCCATGCCGGTCGTGCGCAGCAGGTTCAAAGCCAGAAGCAGTACGACGATAAACGCCGCCGTAAGTTCATCGGCTGCGTTCTTGCCGTTGCGATCGTGTTCGTGGCGGGATTTCTTGTTTGGGATACCAATTTGCGCCCGTATTCCATCAATGCGAAAGATTTCCCGTCTGACGGTCTGCGTGCTGCGGTTCGCGCGCTCGATGCTGACGGCGATGGCCTTATCACACGCGAAGAGGCTGCCGATATCACCGAGCTTACGGTGACCGAAGGGACCAACGTGTCGGGTCTTTCCATTCTGCCGAACTTATCTCGCCTGATCATCGATTCTGATTCAATCACGAGCGTTGACGTCTCTGAGGCTTCCAGCCTCGTCGCTCTTGACGCGAAGGGGTCCGCTTCCGTCGACGATGTGAATCTGGGCCGATCTTCCCACCTCAAGCAAGTCGACCTATCGGGGACTTCCGTTGATTCTCTTGATCTTTCCGGGGCCACGCTGTTGGAGAACCTGTGCCTCGCCGACACTTACGTGGAAAGCCTGTCGCTTTCGGGCCTTGGGTCGCTTTCGTCGCTTGATGTGACGGGGACGTCTATCCAGAAGCTTGACCTTGCCGATCAGGCAAGCCTTTCGACGCTTCGCTGTGCGAACAGCGTGAAGGTTGAGAATCTTTCGAAAACGCCCCTTTCTGCGTACTGGTTGGTTACCGATTTCAAGAACAACATTCCGATGTTCGCAGGGGAAGAGGGGCAGAAGGTTCACGCCACTGCCGCTTATGACGAACTCATCAGGCTTTCGTCCGCAACTTTTACTGAAGGCTCGGCTACCGCTCCTGCGACTGTGTCGTACGATTATGACGACGATGGCCGTTTGACTAAGGTTTCGTTCGCCGATATGCAGACATCTTCGTCGGCGCCCACGAAGAATTCCTGGTCGCTTTCCTATGACGACGAGGACCGTTTGTCCGAGGCTTCGTGCGAGACCGGCGCGTACGCCACTTATACGTACGATGACAAGGGCCGTCTTTCGATGTATGAGATCAAGCGCGCCCCGAAGGGATTGGCTGCTGAATATTCGTTCGAGTACGACGGCAACGGCTCTCTTTCCGCAATCGCCTGCGGTGACGAGCGAACTGAGTTCGCCTACGACACCAGCAGCAGGGTGACCAGCATTGCGGTTACGGCGCCCAAATCGCAGGATTCTTCTGATGAAACGGATTCCGAATCCAAGGCGTCTGCCTCTGATTCCTCCTCTGCCGTTAGCTCATCCGCTTCGTCGAGCTCCGCGTCGTCTGGGGCCGGCAAAGAAGAGAAGAACAAGACCGCAACTGACGACTCACGTGAGGTTTTGGCTTCCTATACACTTGCTTATGATTCTGAGGGCAATTGCGTGCGCATCAACTACGCGATCAACGATAAGGATGGCCAGGGAGAAGGAACCGTCGACGAGAAGTTCACCTACGATGACGGCGTGCTTACCAATGCGATGAGGGTCAGTAGTGGCGAGGGTAGCGACTGGTATCTCGACAATAAGGGCATCGTCTCGTCCGAATTCTCGTACGATGAGGAAGGCAATTTGATCAAGGCCGTTCTCACGCGTCAGGATCGAAGCGAGGGCTCGACTGACTCGATAGAGCTTGGATACACGCGTGTGTTCGCAACCAAGGACACGTTGCCCAAGGGGTCTATCTGGAGTACCTCCTACCCGCTTGCGGTTACGTTTGATGCTGGCGGCTACCTGGCCTCGTTGGTTGCTTCGGGTTCGTCTGCGTTCACCCCGTGGGCTTGTGCGCCCGATCCGCTGCGTTTCGCGTTTGATGGCGATGCCGCATTGCCGATGGGGTTTGCTGGAATCTAGGGTGTAGCGGATCGTTTGCGCCTTTATATTCCCGCTTGCGAAAATATCAGAACGTCGCTTTTCAATCTGCAATATGGTATGCATGTTGCAGATTTAAGTGGAGGGAAAACCCCGTGGTAGTTGCAGTTTCCTGCGATGGTTTGTCCATCGCGCCTTTTTTCACGCAGACCACTAGCTTCATGGTGTACACCGTGGAGCGTGGCATCATCACCGATTGCAAGAATCTTCCCGCTCAAGGTCTTGATGAGGCGGGCTTGAAAGAGCTGCTTCAAGCTATCAACGCCGATACCCTTATTGTGGGTCATATCGATTGCGCTTTGGCCGGTTCCATGTGCCATCAGGGCATTGAAGTCATCGCCGACGCCGAGGGAGCGGCGCTCGACGTTGTCAAGGCGTACCTGAGCAAATCGCTTACCGGCGTTCTTGACGCATGCTTCCTGTGCGACGAGGTTGACAATCAGGAACCTGACAACACCAAGCCGAAGAGCATCTAGGTGTTTTCTGGCTGGTTTTCCAAAGCTTTGAAACAGTAAGGCGGCGCTGCTCAAGCGAGCGGCACCGCCTTTTTCGTTCAGCGCATGGGGTGGGAGGCAGGAGATGCCTCCTTGTTATTTTGATTCCTTTCGAATGGTGCCACGTGTTTTAAGACAGAGAACGGCAAGCGCGAGCGTCAAAGATGAGGCTGCAAGGGCAGAAAGCAGAAGAGCAACTGCGCGATCGCTGGTGTTTGGTATTTGAGCGCTGGTGTCGTCGTTATTCGGCTCAGACGCATCAGACGAGATTGGAGTGTCAGGCGAGGGAACGGGCTTGGGTTTGTCCGAAGGTTCGGGATCGGGGCTCGGGCTAGGACTTGGATCCGGATCTGGGTCAGGTTCGGGATCGGGGCCAGGTGCTGGCTCGGGGTCTTCCCATTGAGCATAGAACGTTACCGAAGCACCCGCTTTGTCGCAAAGATTGACGACGCTTGCCTCATCGGCAAAGCTTTCGCCTGAGCCGTCGCGTGCTGTATTCCAGCCAAGGAACCTAGAGTTCTCTAAGCCTTCGTTTTCGAATACGAACTGACAGGGAGGCAAAGCGAATAACTGGTCATAGGCTATCTCGAGCGATTGCATAGCGGGTCCGCCAGCAAGATTGCCATCAAAGTGCAGGAAGTATTTAATCGGTTCCCACTGGGCGTACAGGGTGAGCGTCCCTGGCGAATCAAGAAGGTTCGCAACATTCTGAGCGTCGGCATAGGCATCGCCCGTGCCATCGGCTGCGGTGTTCCAACCAGTGAAAACGTATCCCGTTCGAGCGAAGGTGCTTGCAGGAAGCGTCCCCTCAAAACCGTAGGAAAGCTTTTGATCTGCCATCTCGCCTGACGCATCTGGCGCATTGGGATCGAACGAGACAAAGTAGTCGATGGGTTTAGAGTCGGCGCGCATCGTCAGCGGACCTCGCATCACAACGGTTGTCGGGTTTGACGTTTCGGTTGCGCCATCGGCGTACTGCACGATGGAGTCGACGCCCGTCCATGTATCGAACAGGTAACCCGACACGCGCTCACGTGCTTGAAGCGATATCTTGCTTCCTTCCAGATAGACCTCTTTCGAGTCGATGGTGACGGGCCACAAGGGGGCGGTGTCGACGCCGCCGAGGTTTCCGTCGAAGGCGGTCTCGAGTGTGTAGAAGTTCAGCAAGACAACGTCTGCCCCATCGCCCACGGAAACTTCTTTGCCTGTGTCCTTTCCGTCAAAGAGGAGGCGGTACGTTCCCGCAGGAAGCGGTTCCGTGCTTCTTAGCGCGTAGTAGGGCTTTCCTTCTGAAGTCACCCTCTGCTCGAACGGGGCGAAGACCGTGTCGCCGGAAGCCAATGTCAACCTGTCGGCCAAAGCGGTTGCTGCTTGACCGTCAATCGTTACGGCTATCGTTGCATCATGCTTTGTGTCCGACGTTTTCACCCAGAGGGCGCGCAAGGTTAGTCCGATCGGCGAGCCTTCTGAATCTAGGCTGACGCTCCCGTCGTCGTTTTTGGCACAGAGATTCGTCACCCACGCCTGATCTTTGATCGCGCCTCCTATGGATGCGTGGAGCGCCCATCCGACGAACTTGTACCCGTCTTTCACGAACGTGTTGGCGGGCAGTTGCGAGGTGGTACCTATTTCAAGTTGGAGATCGGCCATAGGGCCGCTGTCGGCACCGCCGCCGTCAAAGTGGACCGTGTACGACCGTGGCTTCCATTGCGCATAAAGGGTGACGACGTCGCCATCGGCAGCGGCTGAAATCGATGCCCAATCAAGATGGTCATAGCTCGTGCCCGAACCGTCGGCTTCGGTGTTCCAACTGGAAATCTGGAAGCCGGGAAGAGCCAGCGTGCACCCTGCACCGATTTCGGTGAGATTTCCGGCTTCAACTTCGACATCGTCGGGGACATTGCCAGCGGGTGCAGAGCTTACGCTGGCCGGGATGTTCGCGTCGTAGTGGATGGTGAAAGATAGGGGGCGGGCTTGCGCATACAACGTATAGAAACTTCCGGCTCCCGAGATATCGGCTCCGCCTGCGTAGACCCAGTTGCCGTTCTCGTCGGTAAGCCGTACGCCATCGACGACGACGTTGGAAGCGAGCTTGCCATTTGGCTGCAGCACTTCGGTGCTTGTTCGCCTTGATTTGTTGGTGTAGAACTCCAGCACGCGACCAGGGGTCGTTGCGTTTTCGAAATGCTCGAGACCGTGTCCGTACAGGGCGATCGCTTGGCCGTTTTTCCCTTCGCCGTTCGCATCGAGGGTCAACTTGGTGGAGGGGAAGAGCGTCTTTCTTTCGCCAGGCGCAACCGACCCCGTATAAGGAACGTCCGCGCTGTTCACGCGCGCCGTAACGCGTTGAAGCGTTGTGCCACTGGGCAGATAAGGGCAGAACAGCACTTCCTGATTACCTGTGCAAAGCTCGCTGTCAAGGCTTACCGCAATGACGCCATTCATTCCATAACCGCTGGTCAGACCATCAACAACAGCCAATGCACCGCTCAAATCAAGGCGTACGTTTGTCAGCTCAGCCATGACAGCCGTAGCGGGCGAAAGCTTGCTACCGGCTGCATTAGTGGGAGTCACTTGAAACGTGCCCAGGTTGCTTACGGTTCCATCGGATGCAGTAAGGATCGAGCCGCCGGTAATGGTGGCTTTGAAGTATTTGTCTTTTTTGGTGCCGTAGCTATTGCCGTTGCAGCCGAATGCGCTTGCCTTGCTGCCGCCCTTGGCGATGACGGTTCCGCCACTGATGTCAACCGCTACATAGGCTTGCGAGCCAGGTCCATTCGTGCCGCCGCCCCCAATGGCATGGGCGTGATCGGTTTGCGCATATGCGCGGACGATGCCTCCAGAGATGGTGATGTTTTGACGCCCTGGTGAATTGCCGGAATTGCCAATTGCTGCAGGGTTGCTCGTGTCTCCGCCGAAAGCGGTGATATCCCCGCCTGAGATTTTGATGGACTTGCAATAGTGCTTGTTAGTCGAGCCGCCTCCGCTGCCAATGCCGCATCCGTATTTGCCGCCGACGGCCTTGACCGTTCCGCCCGAAATCGTAATGCCATCCACGATCGCGCGATACGCTCCACCAATGCCCGCGCCCGCACGCCCGCCTTCGGCGTAAACGTTTCCGCCGGTAATGGCAATGGTGCCATGGGTCAGGGAAAGCTCGTCGAATCCAGAACCAATGCCGGTGCCGCTGTAACTGCCGCTGCCGCCATACGCGCGCACGGTTCCGCCTTCGATGCGAATATCGTTGAATGCCCCGTGAGAGCCCGACCCGATACCCGCGCCGCCGCTGCCGCCATGCGCTTCAACCTCGGCGGTTCCTTTGACGGCGATGCCGGTTGTATGGTCCTTGCCGGCTCCACCGCCAATGCCCGCAGCGTTCGTGCCGCCGTAGGCGATTACTTTTCCGCTTTCGAACACCATGTTGCCCGTGGAAGCTTTTGACGTGTCGATGACGTAAAGGCAGCTGCCAATACCCGCCGAACAGCTAGGATCAGAGGCTTTTGCGGTAATGGTGCCGGGGTTTGAAGGGTCGGCGGTTTTGAAGATGAGCTTCGTCTTGTTGCCTTCTTTTTGAATGGCGGGGGCGCTTGAGTAGCTGCCAAAATACGCATCGGCGCCGGCCTCGCTGATGATGTTGACCGTGCCGCCCGCTTCTTCGATTTTGATGGACGGGCAGCTGGCGCCCGTGTTGGCAGAAATCCCCGGGGTTATGTTCAATCCATCGGCAAGGTATAGGTCGACGTTGCCAACTTTCACGTCAACCCAAGTTTTCGAGCTGCTACCCGTTAGGCGGTAGGCACCCGGTTCGGTGATCTTGATGGTGGTGTTCGCCCCTTTGTCGCCTATGTCGATGGTAGTGATGTCGGCCGCGAACGCCGGTTTGGCGGTAAGAGTGCAGCAGGGGACGAATGATAGGAATAGCAGAAAAGACGCAAGGGCGAGACAGGTTACGATCTGCGCCGATTTCGATTTTTCGGGCAGGGAAGAACGGTGAGAAAGAGCGGATTCGACATGACCTGTCATGGGGCCCTCCTTGCGCAGTGCGAACTATCCTATTGTAGCATGCGCGGTATTGTGGGCTTGTTTCTCGAGTGGTCGGAAGGGGTGCTCGTCAACGTGAAAAAGCCCGCAACGGCCGGATGGCTATTGCGGGCGTTGTCGGTGAAAGCAGGCGTGCAATCGCCGATGGAGTTTAGCGGCTTCGGCGTTTTTGCATGGCAGCGCGGTGGGCGCGGCCGGGCCTCATGTCGCTTGCGCCGGAAGCTGCGCGTTTGGGGGCCTGCGACTGGCTTAGCTGCTTGGAGCCTTGCTGTTTGCCGCGTCCTTGGTTCTTACGGCCGTTGACAGGACGCTCGGGCTTGGCGCTTCCCTGGCCCTTGCGCTTACCGTTGCGGCCGGCTGACGCCTTGGTCTCGTTCTTCTCGGCGTTCTCTTGGCGGCGTTTGGCCTTCTTCTGCTCGCGCTTGGCCAGTTCGCGTTTTGCCTGAGCAAGCTCGGGGTCGCGGCGAGCCTGGGCGTTTTGGCTTTTCTGGACGGCCTCGGCTTCGGCGGCGGCGAAATCGAAGTTGGCAAGCTCCATCTCGGGGATCTCGCGCTTGATGAGCTTTTGAATGTCGCGCAGGGCTGATTCGGTGTCGGGGGACACGAAGGAGACTGCGAAGCCGTTCTGGCCGGCACGGCCCGTGCGGCCGATGCGGTGGATGTAATCCTCGGGCTGAGAGGGAAGGTCCATGTTAATGACGTAGTTCACTTCTGAGACGTCGATGCCGCGTGCCAGGACATCGGTTGCCACGATGATGTTGGCCTCGCCGTTCGCAAAGCGCTCAAGAGCGCGCTTGCGCTGATTCTGGCTGCGATCGGAGTGAATGGCCTCGACGGTGTAGCCGGCGCGCTTGAGACGGCGGCAGGTGGAATCGGCGCGGCTGCGCGTGCGTGCGAAGACGATGACGCGCTCGGAACCCTTTTCTTCGAGGACTGCCTTAAGAAGGGCGGCCTTCACTGTTTGCGGGGTGCGGATGATGTACTGCTCGACCGTGTCGGCGGTTTCGCCCTTGTGGGCGATCTCGACGACGGCGGGGTCGTTGAGCAGCGACTTCATGTTGTTGGTGATGGAGCGGTCGATGGTTGCCGAGAACAGCAGCGTTTGGCGCTGCTTCGGACATGCGGCGACGATCTTGCGCACAGCGGGCAGGAAGCCCATGTCCAGCATGCGGTCTGCCTCGTCAAGCACCAGCAGCGACACCTCCGAGAGGTTCACGGCCTTCTGGTCCATGAGGTCGATCAGACGGCCGGGCGTTGCGATGAGCACGTCGGTGCCGCGGCGCAGCTTCTCGATCTGCGGGTTGTAGGAAAGGCCGCCGACCACGGTGGTGATGCGGTGGTTCGTGTGCTGGGCGATTTGGCCGCATACGGTGCCGATCTGGTCGGCAAGTTCGCGGGTGGGGGTGATGACCAGCATCAGCGGGCCGCGACCGCCCTTGGCATGACCGAGCTTGTCCATGGAAGGAAGCGAGAAAGCGCCGGTTTTACCGGTGCCGGTTTTCGCGGCTGCGATGATGTCGCGGCCTTCAAGAACAAGGGGAATCGCCTTCTCTTGAACGGGGGTGGGGCTGTCATAGCCCATGGTTTTAACGGCTTCGAGCGTTTTCGCGCTCAGACCGAGTTCGTCGAAACGTTTCAAAGTACCTCTAATCATTGTTATGTGGATGATGGCCGTCGCGCGGTATTTCAGTAAGCGCGCTGGACATCGACGGCAAAAATAAAACCCGCAACCACAGGGATGCGGGTTCTGAAATCGGTGGTGCCCCCAACGAGAATCGAACTCGTGTCTCAGCCTTGAAAGGGCCGCGTCCTGACCTCTAGACTATGGGGACGTGCAAAATCCTGATTATTATTGCAAACAATGACAATCAGCGCAAGGGGTTAAACCTGCGAATGTGTGTACTTTTGGTATGCATCGATCACGCGTAGCTCGTACTCCTTACGGTTTCCCTTCACCACGGTGTCCAAAATAAGGCCGCAGACCAGCGACAGGGCGGACAGCATCATGAAGGCGATGGTAAGGATGGCGGTGGGGATGCGCGGGACCAAGCCCGTGGAGCCAAACTCGACGATCAGCGGGATACCGCAGATCAGGCCGATGACGAAGAAGATCAGCGTCAGCCAGCCGAACAACGCGAACGGCTTGTAGTCCTTGAACAGAGACATGATCATGCGCAAGACCTTGATGCCGTCAGACACGGTGTTGAGCTTGGATTCGGAGCCTTCGGGGCGATCGCGGTAGTCGATGGGGATCTGGGCAATGCGCCAGCCCTTGTCGACGGCATGGATGGAAAGCTCGGTTTCGATCTCGAAGCCGGGAGAGGTGACGGGCATGGTCTTGGCGAACACCTTGTTGTAGGCGCGATAGCCGGTCATGACGTCGCTGAAGTCGAAGCGGTAGATCATTTTGATAAGGCCGCGCACCAGGTCGTTTCCAAAGCCATGGAAAGCGCGGGTGTTCTCGGCGCCGTAGCTGCCGTTGGAAAGGCGGTCGCCGACGGTCATGTCGGCCTCGCCGCTCATAAGGGGCGCAAGCAGCGCCGGTGCTGCTTCGGCGGGGTAGGTGTCGTCGCCATCGACCATGATGTAATAATCGGCGTCGATGTCGCGCATCATCTGGCGGACGACGTTGCCTTTGCCCTGACGGGTCTCAAGGCGAACGACTGCGCCGTGCTCGCGCGCGATCTGACCGGTTCCGTCTGCGGAATTGTTGTCGTAAACGTACACCGTGGCTCCAGGGAGAACGCGATGGAAGTCGTCGACAACCTTGGCGATGGTGACTGCTTCGTTGTAGCAGGGAATGATGACGGCAACGCTTCTGTAATCAGGCGTTTTATTGGCGTCGTTCTGGGGCATGGCCGCTTGCTTCTTTCCTATGTATGCGCGGAAGGAAAACTGGCGCACCGTTTGCGCATCTCCTCGAACCGAGGTGTGCGCAGTCGGCACGATTATCTTCGTTAGGATACCACGAGCGGCCTAGGAAACAACCAGGCGCATGCCGGGATAGATCAGGTTCGGGTTCGAGATGCCGTTCTTGGCGGCGAGATCCTGGTACGTGGTGCCGTACTTTGAGGCGATTCCGGAAAGGGTGTCGCCGCTCTGCACCACGTATACCTGCTCGGTTTCGGTCTGCCCGTTGATGACCGCCATAACCTCGTCGTAGCGCGGCCCCAAAACAGCCTTGCGGCGGCTGCCGTTGCCGTAATCGCCCGCCCAGGTCTCAGCGGCCAGATCCTCGGCGGATGCCGTAAGGATGTGGTTCACGAGCGCCTGCACCTCGGAGTAGCGGTTGCCCAGCGCGTGCTTGCGGTCGTCGCCGTCGCCGAACTCGCCCGCGAGCACCTTTGCCGCGAGGTCTGCCGCAGGCGTCTCGTCGATGCCGTGGATAAGCGAGTCGGGATCGCCGTTGGAGCCGCCTGCCATTGCCTCCCACTCGGCGCGGGAGATGTAGCACTTGTTGATGTCGAGGTTGCCCGCCCAGCCGTCCAGACGCCCGCACGAGGAGTACTGGCGGATTGCGCAGTCGTAAGCGCCCTCGTTCCATGGCGCGTCCTGGTAGCCCGTGGGGTTCATGTCGGCGTACTGCGCCACCCACGTCTTGGCCGTGGTGAGGTTCCACGGGAACACGCTCTTGCTGGCGTAGATGCCGATGCGATCCATGCTCACGCCAAGCAGCTCGGCAAGGCGCTCGGCCATGGCCTTGAGGTATGACGTGTCGCCCCACGCCTTGTTGCCCTTGTCCTCCCAGTCGATGAAGAACGCGGCCTTGCCCACGTAGCCCTTGCAGTGCTCGTAGAAGCACTCGGCCTCCGCCTCGGCGTTGCCGCCGTTGACGTAGTGGTACACGCCCACGAGCTTGCCGAGGCCGATCGCCTGCTGGATCTGGCGGTCGCAGTCGGGCGAAACGTAATGCGTGCCCTCGGTGGCCTTGCAGATAACGAAGTCGAAAGGCACAGCCGCGAGGTTGATGCCGTTCTGCCAGTTGGAAATGTCGATGCCGTTCATTATTCAGCGCTCCCTATAGCTATGAAATAAGCCCAATTCACTTGTTCGTACTGTTCGCGGCTCAGTCGCACTATGCCCTCGCAAGGGTCGTGGAATGTTGCCGTGGTTCCATCCCACCCGCAGAGCAGGACGATGTGACCGCCGTAGCTCTTGCCGCCTTCGCGCAGCCGGCCCGTTAGGCTGCAAAACACCATCCACCCGCTTGCCGCCTCGTTCAGTGCGGCATCGGCGTTGTCATGGATCGGCGTGTAGCCCAAAGCCTGGTCGTGCGCGTTCATCCAGCGGCAGAACTTGTCCATGTCGTTCACGCCGTCGGTCAGGCACGACTCGCCAACGAGATCGAGCATCTGCGCCGGCGTGCAGGTTTGGCCGTATAGCCATTCCCATGCCATGGCCGCGCACGTGAGGCCGCAGCCCGATGTCGCGAGATCATCGCCAGCATAGGAAAGCCCGCCCCAGCGCTCGTCTGCTTGGAGGTAGACGGGCACCTCGGCGGGCTTGTCGAGCGGCTTGTCGTAGATAACGGGCAAAGGCTCCTCCTTTGGCGCCTTCGGCACGTTCGAGGCAATCAGCGCCACGTCGGCGAAGGCGGTGAGCATTGCCAGCAGCGAAATGGCGGCGGCTATGCGCGCAAGGCGCTTGCCGCCCATGCCTAGTCGTCCTTCTTAGGCGTGCCCATGGCGAGCAGCGCGTCGAGCCACTTGTCCGTCACGCCGACTGCCTTGAAGGCGGCGTAGGCCACCTGCACGCCGCCTACCGCGGCGAAGATGGACGTAACCCACGCCGTGGGGTCAGTCGGCATACCCCCGGCCATGGCCGTCAATGCGCCGCACAGCGCCGATACTGCGATGGCCGTCCAGCGGGCGACATTGCCGGTCATCGCCTTCGTCTTGATAGCCTGCACGATATAGGGCACCACGAGGACGGTCAGCACCGTGAGCCCTGCCTGTATATCAGTCATCTCTATCTCCCTGTCTCCTTGTTGTACATGAGGTCGACTCGGTCGTAGATATGGTCGACCTTCTCGGCCATGCCCTGGCTACGCGCCTGGCTGTGGACCAAGTCCGCGTGGAGGACGTCATTTGACGCGACAACCGACTCCATGAGCGTTTTCATTCCTTCAATCAGGGTGTTGCTGCGCTCCATCTGGGCGGCGATGCGTCCCTCCATTTGGGACCGCTCGCGGTCGCGCTGCGCCCTCTCGTCGACTTCGGCCTGCTTGCGCTCCTCGCGCTTCAGGTCGAGCTCGCCCTTCCGCTGGTTTTGGCGTTTGTACTCCTCAAGAAATTGTTTCCCGAAGTAGAACGCAACGAGCGCCAGGAGCACGCCGCCAAGCCAAGCCGGTCCGTAAGGCGCAAAAAGCTTGAGCACTTCCATCCTGGGTGCCCTCCTTCCGCCTATTCGGCCGTGTACTCCTCGCCGGTGATCTCCTTGTACTCCTCGCCGGTGATCTCCTTGTACTCGTCAGCGGTGATCCACTTGCACTCGACAGCCTTGTAGACGCGCGCCTTGCTCCAAAGGTCTTTGTCGTAGTACTTCTTGACCTTCGCGAAGTGCTTGGAATGCTCAACGGTTTTCTTCGTAGCCATTACTGGTCACCTCCCACGGTCATGAGCAGGTAGTCGATGTTCGCCGTGTTGGTCTCGGTCTGCGTCGGCTGGGACGCCTGCTCGCGCATCTGTTCGAGCAGCGCCGGGAGGTCGGGCACCTCGCCGTTGGCGTAGGCGGCGAGCGCGGAGGTGTAGGCGAGCTTTCGCGCCTTCCGCTCCACGTACTCGTCGTCGTCGATAACGCCCGCGTCGTGCGCCGCGTCGGGGTCGCCGATCTGCGACAGCAGGTCGCGCAGGGCGTTGACCGCGGCCAGGGTGCCGTCTCGAAGCTCGTCGGGGCGCGGCATGTCTTCCTCAGTGTCCATGCGGACTCCTTCCTTATCGGGGAATGTGCCGCCATCGTATTAGCGCCGTGAGATTGCCTGGCCGTTTGGGCGGGCGCGAAGAAAGAAGGCGCGCCGCAGCACGCCTTCGCTGTCTTGGTTATTTCGTTTTCGACCCGTCTAGGCCGCCGTTTTGAGTTGCCGCCCTTCCGCTATGGCGAGGGCGTTCCGCCCGAATCGTCTCTCGGGCTTGGTTGCATTGAGCAACCCCCCCCCGCGAGATTTTCGAACAGGCTGCGGTACAGCGCGTCCATGGCCAGCACGCTGCGGTGCGCGTCCAAGTGAGCCATGCCGCCGCGCCAGCTCTGGTAGCTCTGCTGCACCTGCTCGGGCGTCATGACCCCCTCGGCCACCATGCGGGCCATCTTCTTCAGCTTGCGTCGCTCGCGCGTGATGGAGTTGCGGCACGGCTTCATGACGATGCGGCCCGTTTCGGTGTAGAAGATGCGCTTCTTCAGCCACGTGAAGCCGCGCGTCAGCTTCACCACGCGGGTCTTGCGCGGGTTCAGCGCGATGCCGAGCTTCGCGCACTCGTGCTCTATCAGCAGAAGGCACACTTGCAGGTACTCCTTGGACTCGTGGATCAGGTAGAAGTCGTCCATGTAGCGCCCGTAGGCCTCGGGGCGCAGCATCTCGGCCACGTAGTGGTCGATGCGGTTGGGGTGCGCCACCGCGCATATCTGGTTTGGCTCGCTGCCCAGGCCCAGGCCGACCTCGCCCTGCGCGTCTATCAGGCGGTGCTCAAGGGCGACCACGCGCGGGTCGAGCAGCGCGTCGGCCACCTGCCGCTTGACCGGCTCGTGGGCAATGCGCGCGAAGTAGTCGGAGAAGTCGCCCAGCAGTATGTAGCCCTCGCGCCCATGCCGCCGCCAGTGGTCGGCCAGGTGGCGCTTGAGCAGCTTAAGGGCGTAGTCGGTGCCGCGCCCCTTGATGTTGGCGGAGTTCGCGGATACGAGCGTGGGGACTATCGCGGGCACGAGGGCGTTCTGGGACAGCGACTTCTGCACCACGCGCTCGGGGAAGTGCACTGCACTGATATGCCTCAGCTTGCCGCGCTCCCATAGGTCGAACCGTATGAAGCCCCGGCATATGTCGCGGCCCTCCAAAAGGTCTTGGCGCGATTTCACGGCGTTTCGCAGGTAGTCCTTCATGTACCGCTGCGTCGAGGCCTTCCACATGACGCCACGCGCGGCCTGCTTGGAAGCCTTGCACAGGCTGTTGAGGTCGGCCACCGTCTCAAGGGTGCACGCCTTGACGCGCTCGGCCTTGGCCCTGGCGCGCTTCTCCTCGCGGCGCTTCCGGCGTGCGGCCCGCCTTTGCTCCGAGTTCATAGAGGGCACCCCGCACGGCTTGCGATGTGGCTCTGACAGCCGCTTGAGGTATGGCCATGAAACGCGGCGAAGCCACGGAGCGCCGCGCCATGCAAGCAGCGTCCGGCCACCCTCGCGGGGTGCGTATTTACGGGCTCGCGCCCGATGGTCGCGCCTTCCTTCCTCTCCGCGCTCTGCTTTCGGCTCTGGGGCCTACTCGGTCTGGCAGTAAGGGAATCCGGGGCGGGGGCGAACCCAGGTGTTCGTCGCCGAATTGTAGTTGGCATTGCCGTTGTTGTTGACGTAGCACACGTTGGACGAGGAGCCACCCATGACGGAACGCAGCCACCAATTGTACCGATGTACAAGGCGGGACCGCCGCCCATTATAACGAACGCAGGCGCTCTAGCTCGGCCTCGGCCTCGGCTATGCGCTCGTCGGTCGTCTTCTTGCCGGTGACGCGTACGTTCTTGCGCGCGCCCTTGAGCAGCTTGATCTCCTCCTCGACCATGCCCGCCAGCGCCTCGAAGCGGTTGGCGTTCACGGGCAGGCCGATGTCCATGAGGCACTGCATGTCGAGCATCAGTTGCTCGCAGTCGGCTATCGCCAGCGTCAGGTAACGCTTGCGCTCAAGTGCGTTGAACGAACTGTTGGGGTAGAAGCAGTCGGCGCGGTTGACGTTGTATACGATGCTGCGCGCGGTCTCCACCGTGGGGACTGCGTTCAGCAGCCTGTAGGCTTTCGGCACGACCGACGAGGAGGCCATGAGCTTGTTGACCTCCACGCGGATGGCGATGGCCTGCGTGAAGAACTTGTACTCGGACACCTCGCGGTTTCGCTGGTAGACGCCGCTCATGGCACCTCCCGGAAATAGTGGCGAAAAAAAACGGCCCGCTGCGCGGGCAGGGATGCGACCGCGCAAGGCGGTCGCATCGAAAGAGAAGTATAGAGCACTCGGCTGGCTAGCCGACGAGGAAGCCGGGGCGGGGGCGAACCCAGGTGTACGTCGCCGAAGTGTAGTTGGCATAGCCGGTGTTGTTGACGCAGCACACGTAGGACGAGGAGCCACCCATGACGGAACGCAGCCACCAATAGTACCGAGTTCCGTTCAAGCGGTACGCGGTATCGCGGAACAGGTCGAACTGGCAGTCGAAGCCCACGCTGTAGCCCTTGGTGCCCCACACTGGGCAGCCGTACACCTCCATCTCGGAGGGCGACCACACCTTGCCGATGTCCTGCCAGCTCCAGCTGTTGGAGTCGCTGAGCGCGCCGCTCGCGCTGTAACGCTCCTCAAGCAGCACGCGCTGGGTCAGCAGGTATTTGGTCAGGCCCTCGGGCAGGCACGCCTCGAAGGCCGTCTCCCACGCCTTGAGGTTGCTCCCCAGGTAAGGGTTCTTGGTCTCGGCCGTCCCTTGGTTGGTGTTGGTCGTGTTCCACATCAGGAAGCTATCGTTGGCCACGCCGGCCACGGTCTTGGCCACGGCGACGGGCGCGGACGCCACGAACGCGATGTGGTGTCCCTTGCTGTTGTCGCCGCAGTACAGGTACGGGTCGAAGTGCGCAAGCAGGAAGCGCACGGACTGCTGGGCCGCCACGTTTGACGCGCTCACGAGCGGCACGTCGATGTAGTCGCCCACGCGCATGCCGCTGAAGTTCGCGGCCTGCACGCGCTTGTGCAGCGCGTCGTAGATCGTGGTGGAGCCGGACACCTCGCCCGCGAGCAGCGTCGCGAGCGACTGGCCCGGGTACTTGCCGATCAGGCCCTGTCGGTTGTACTCGGCGTTGTTGAGCGCCGTTGTGGCGGTAGTGCGGGCCATCTGGTCGATAATCTCATGGCTCACCCCGTTCACGTTGAAGCGCTCGGCATTTACGTTTGCCATTCGTTTTCCTTTCTATGCGAGCACGATGGTCGTGCCTGATACCGTGCAGGAGGAGCCGAGTCTCACGGTTCCGTCCTCGAACGTTGCTTTTGAAGACGGCGCGTACACCGTGCCGTCCATGAACACGAACTTGCCGCTCGACTCGGCGAGCATGTTTGCCAGGATCGCGTTCTGCTCGCGCAGTGCCGCGATATCCGAATCGCCCGCACTTCCTTGCGCAACGGAGTTGGCGATCTGCAACGCCTGGTTGGCCGCTGCGTCAGCACGCGATGCCGCGCCGTTTGCCGACGAGGTCGCGTCGCTCGATGCCTGCTGGTCGGCGATATGCTCGTCATGGCGCTGGCTTTCGGCCTTTTTGCGTTCGATCTCGGCGTTCGATCGGCTCGTCTCGTTGTTCTGGCGCGTGGTTTCGGCATCCTTTCGCGCGGTCTCGTTGTCCTGGCGGGTGGTTTCCGCGTTCTTGCGCGACGTCTCGTTGTTCTGTCGGGTGGTCTCGTTGTTGTTACGGGTGGTCTCAGCCGTTTTCCGCGCGTTTTCGTTTGACATGCGCGTTTTCTCGGCTGTTTCAGCTCTTTCCGTCATGGTCTTGCAGTTGGCGGCTGCCGTCTTCGCCTCCTCTGCCGCCTCCACGGCGATCGTTGACTCTATGCGGAAAATCGAGCCATCGGTCGTTCTCACGCGGTCGATGTTGCCGTTCTCGTTGAGGATGAACGCCGCGATCTGCGTTTCGTCTGCCATCGCACCTCCTCTACTTCGCGATGATTCCGGTTACTATGGCCTGCGGCCCGATCGTCTCGACGATGCAGCGGTCGCCTGCCTTGGCGCTTGAGCAGCCAGTGGTCATCGGCAGGCCGGAAAGCGTGGCCCCCGACATCGAGACGGTGACCTTCGCGCTGGACACCGACTTGACCGTGGCGAAGCCCATGGAATGGCCCGAGCCGCCTTTCGGAGTGAAAAGCTCGGCGAGCATATCGCCCGCGTTGCTTAGGTCGTTAACGTTCAAAGCGTCTCATCTCCAATTCCATCGGGCATCCTCCCACGAGGGTGAGAGTCTGCTTCCTGATCGCGAAGTTCCCGCTGATACCTTCGCTTGGCCAGCGCACGTCGATAACATCGGAAATGCCGACGGGCGCGTAGATGTGCGTGGCCGTCACGCGGTGGATGGCCGATTGCTCTGTGGCGAGCAAGCTTTGCGCCTCGGCATTTGCGTTTGCCTGCCTTTCCGCCGCAGTGCTTCCGGGCGGAAGCTCGCTTCTCGTATACGAGACAGCCTTGCGCCAGCCACGGCGGACGGTCGAGTACTCGCTGCTCGGATTGGAGTCGATGGCCGTGCCGCGTATGCTTTCCTCGCTCGTCGAGTAGTCGACGTGGACGACGTTTGCAACCTTCGACTTGTCGAACTCCTCGGTGCCGTCGTCGACAAAGCGTGCTTCTTTGCCCTCTTCCATGACCATGGACGGCGCTCGCTTGTCCGGCTCGATGTACTTTCGCAGCAGCACCCGGCCCAGCGGGTCGCACGAAGCGGAGCTGAACCCAGCCGCCGCGAGAAGCGCGTTGACGGCCTTCAGGCGCGTTCGGTAGTTGCTCTCGCCGTTTCCGATCGCGCCGACCACCCACGTTGTCGTGAGCACGAAGTCCGATGGGTCTGCGATGACCTCAAGCCCGACCTCGCGCAGCAGCTTCGCCGCGTAATCTACGGCGTTTGCGCCGGCGGGAATCGACCTCGGCTGGTCGAACTCGTCCTCGTCGACCTCTGCAAGGCGGCCCGAAAGGTCTGCCTCGGCCAGCGCTTGGCCGATCGGGCGCTTCGGCGTTGACACGAGGAAGGTTCCCAGCGGCTCAAGGTGAACCGAGCCATCTGGGAACGCTGCCTCAAGGTACACGCGCAAAAGGTCGCTCCCGAGGTCTAGCGCGCCCTTGTAGCTGACCTTGCCCGTCTCGTAGTTGGTATCCAGGTTGCGCTCGATCGTCCCGCCGTTGCAGATGTTCCTAAGCCGTTCGATGTCTAGGTTCGTCTTGCGGTCTACGCGCATGTAGCGGTAGGACGATGCGAAGCGCTTCTTCCAATTAGGCATTGTTCGGCTCCTCGAATACGTCGTGCTCTATCTTCGCGGACGCCGACCAAAGCCCTGCCGCTTTGAGCGATTCGCTGAACGTCATCGCTCCGAAGGCACGCTCGCCAGCGAGGCCGCGCCACCAACCCTGCCACTGGCTTCTCATGGCGCGGCGGAAGGCATCGTGGCCGTCGCGGCGGAAAAGGCACGAGGCGGATGTGGCAAGGTCGCACTCGTCGAGTGGGTACGACATGGGAAGACCGCCGTTATCCCCGCCGTCGGCGAAGTGGTATCTCTTGTAGCTGCGTCCCGCAGACGTGGAGTAGTCCGCATTGAGCTCCATCTTGATGAGCGTTGATGCGTCCTGGCCGAAATTGAGCGCCATGCAGCTTGCTATCAGCTTCGCATTGACCTCGGCATATGCAGACGTTCCGTTCGCAGCGGTTCCTGTTGCGCGGTACTTCATGTCCGCATTGAGCGGCGGCACGCGGTCGATCGTCTCCTGGGCATCGAGCAGGCCGCTTACCAGCGTGCTGGAATCATCGTCGTAGATTCGCTCGACGATGAAGCTCTCGCACTTCGATGCGTTGCCAATCACAAGCTCATGGCCATCGCACGTAATCGTTCCCAGCATGGGAAGCTCGTTGTTGTCCTCGTCGTAGGCCATCGGGCCGATAAGCGTCGTCTCCTCGACGTTGTAGGCGGAAACGCCGTTCTCGACCCTCACGTGGCACGTAAGGTCGTCACCGTAGGAAACGGTGATGACCGGCGTCGCAGGTTCCGCCCAATGAGTCTTGAATCGGCGCGTGGCGGTTTTCGACAACCCCGAGCCGCCAACGACCACAAGCGTGAGCATGTAGTCGATGCCGTTCTTGATGGTTGCGTAGCTGCCGAACTGCACGGGATTGAGGCTCGTCACGTCTGCGGTTGCGATGACTGCGCCGCCGACCTCGGCGAGGGAGAGCGTGGCCTGGGCGATGCCCGTCTCGTCGGTTGCGGCAACCTGCACGGTGAGCGGCACCCGGTCGATTAGGATGCCGTCAGTCGCGGGAGACGCGACCCAACACTGCGGGTAGTCCGCGACAACGATGGCTACATAGCCAGACCATGCGCCCCAATCGGCGTGCAGGCCCTTGGTGCGCACGCGTACCTTCCAGCTTCCCTTGGCAAGCGAAACGGATGCGCTCTTGGTCGTCGTATACGATTTAGTGATCGTCTCGCTTCCGCTGAACTCCACCTGTGCAGCGCTCTGCACCGAGCCGTCCTGATGGTTCGGAACCCATGAGACGGTGACAGCCGTCCCGGTAGGAACAACGGAATCGGCGGTTACCTTCGGTGCGAGCGGCGGCGTGATCGTTGTGACGGAGTTCGACTTGACCCATGCGGACATGAGGTTGCCGCGCTTCGCCCTGACCCTGTATACGACCGTTCCCGCAGGAGCGGCCTTGTCGTGCAGGTCGAGCCAAGCGGGGTCTTCACCCTCGGTGCTGGCCGTTATGGACGACCATGTGTTGCCGCCGTCCGTCGAGCGCTGGATGCCCCATGCGGCTGCATATGTCCAAGCACCGTAGACGCGAAGCGTTACTTCGGTGGCGCCTGCCTTAACGGCCTCCACGCGCGACGGCGCGGAGGGCGTGGTGTAGGCGGTTCCGCACGATACGTGTGTTGAATTGCCGCCAGGGCCGTGGGCGCAAAGGCGGTATTCGTACTTGTGGCCTGCGGTCGTCGAGTTGTCGGTGTAGTTGGTCACGTCCCACGAGACGTCGGCGATGTTCACCCATGAGCCGTCGTCGGCGCGGCGGTCTACGTACACGCCAGCCCAGGGGTACGCGCCGTCCATGCCCGTGTAGTCGACGTCCCACGTGATCTTTTGCGAGGTGTCGGAAACGCGGGCCAGCTTCGGGTTCTTGGGCGGATGCGGCTGCGAGTACCCGCGCTGGGGAATCCAAGCGTACTCTGTTGCCCAGGCGTCGCCGCCCGCGCTGCCGTAGTAGTTGTTGTATGTCTTGCCGTAGACGTGGATCTGCACGGAGCAGTTCCATCCGCTGGACCCGCGTCCGACGTCCACGGTGAAGGTCACGGCGTCGCGCGTGGCCCAGTTGCCGTAGTTGTTGAGCAGCACGTCGCGCGACCTGTAGGTGGTGCCGTTGACGATCACGTCATAGTGCGTGCCGTACTGCGCGGCGTACTTGTCTTCGAGCGCGGCGGTGACTGTGATGCGCGAGGTGGTGTCGTTGACGGTGTTCACCGCATCGACCGAGATGTAGCCGCAATACCAGCGGTTGAGCCCCGCGATCTGGATCTCTCTTGTATAGGTTCCCACGTCTACCTCCTCGCCGTGGAAGAACGGCGTGCGGCGGATACCAGCACGTCGATGGCGTTAGCCACCGCGATGTCTGCGTCTGCCGTGTTGCCGTCGATGGTCATGTAATAGGTGTCGCCTCCGGCCACCGCGCCGACTGCGGCAGCGGCCCCGGTCTCGTAGGTGACATCAGGCCCGCCGAACGACATGCTCAGCTCGTCGGCGAAGCCCGAAACGGTATCCTTCACGCCCTCGAAGCGCTTTTTGAGGCCCGTTTCGAGTGACTGCATGATCCAGCCGCCGTTGGGGATCAGGAGCCTCAAGTCCTTGCGCTTCGGGCCTTTCAGGCTCGCGATCGTTCCGGCGATGCCGGACACGAAGTCGTAGACGCCGCCGATACTCGACTTGATGCCGTTGAGCAGGCCGCTCACGATGGAGCTGCCGGCGCTGTAGAGCAGTGAGCCGAGGTTGCCGAGAGCGCCTACGATTCGCCCGGGGATTGAGGAAACGAAGCTCACAACGGAATTGATCCCGCTCGAAACGCCGTTGGTGATTCCGCTCCAGGCGTTGTTGAGGATGCTCTGCACGGTGCTCCACGCCGAACTCCAAAGGCCCTGCACGGTCGAAAGGCCGCTTGAGATGAACGACTTGACGTTGTTTATGCCGCCCTGCACGACGGACTTGATCGTGTTCCAGAGGTTCGCCACCCAATCGCCGATTGCCGACCAGATGGAATCCCAGACGCTTTGGATCAGAGCAAGGCCGTTCGTGATGACCGCCTGGATGA
>URZP01000014.1 GCA_900552365.1 uncultured Coriobacteriaceae bacterium | reverse complement strand
GGCACGATTTGCTGCGGGTGATCGATCTTCGCAAGCTCGTCAAGGCGCTTGTCGGGAACGGGGACGACGCCCACGTTGGGCTCGATGGTTGCGAACGGGTAATTCGCGGCAAGGGCGTTGTTTTTCGTCAGCGCGTTGAACAGGGTGGACTTACCGACGTTCGGAAGGCCGACGATGCCTATCGAAAGGGCCATGGTGCTCCTCTTCGTTGTTTCACTAGAATTCAGTCGCGCCCTATCCTACCACTTCGCAGGTGGAAAACAGGACGCACTACGTGCGTCGCGTTAGCGTGCAACAGGTTTTTCCGGGACTGCGCAGTCGATGAAGTAGATGCGGTACCACATCAGGAACATGTAGATGATCCAAATCTTGCGGCTGTTGTCCTTCGCACCCGACTTGTGCTGGTCAAGAAGAGCTAGCAGCTCTTTCACGTCGAAGAACTCCATTGCCTCGGTGCTGGTGAACGCGCGCTTGACCTGCGTGTAGTACTTGTCCTCGCGAAGCCATGCCACCACCGGCGTGGGGAAACCGAGCTTCTCCTTCTGGGCCCAATCGCGCGGGATGGCGCGCTCGGAGGCTTGACGGAGCGTCAGCTTGGTTTGTTCTTCATTGACCTTCTGAGACGTGGGAATGGTGGCCGAAAGCTCGAACACCTTCTTGTCCAAGAACGGCACGCGGCTTTCCAGCGAATGAGCCATCGACATCTTGTCGGTTTTCAACAGGATGTCGCCCACCAGCCAGAACCACAGGTCGACGTACTGCATGCGCGTGGTTTCGTCCAGGTCGGCGACCTCTGCGTACACAGGCGCGCACAGCTCCTGCGGCGTGGGAATGCCCTTGGGGACATCGCGCATGATGCGGTCGCGCTCGGCCGGCGAGAACGCCACGCCGTTTGCGTTGGTGTAGTACCAGTCCTCAACGCGCTGGCTTGCGCGCTCAAGGTAGTTCGCGCCACGCACGCCCAACTTGCGGGCAACCTTCGAAGCGCCCTTCAGCAGGCCCTTCGGCGCCCAGTCGAGCTTCGCATTGGCAAACGGGGTTTGATAGATCTTGTAGCCGCCGAAGAACTCGTCGGCGCCCTCACCGGAAAGAACGGCCTTGACCTTCTTCGCGGCGATTTGATCGACGAAGTACAGGGAAACGGCGCTGGGGTCGGCGGAAGGCTCGTCCATATGCCACTGAACGCGCTTCAGGCTTTCCCAGTACTCGTCTTCCTGAATGTGCTTGTAGTCGTTTTGAATGCCCAGCTGATCGGCAAGTTCGCGTGCCCACGAGATCTCGTCGCGCTCGCCCTCGTACAGCGAGAAGCCAACCGTGAACGTGTGGATGTCGGGATTCTCGCGCGTAAGGCAGGCGGCCATGTAGCTGGAATCAATGCCGCTGGAAAGGAAGCTGCCGACCTCGACGTCGGCCACGTTGTGATAGCGAACCGACTCGCGCATGGCGGTGTCGATGGCGTCGGCGGTCTCACCCTCGGTGCGCTCCTCGTCGAAGTGATAGGTGGGCTGCCAGTAACGGCTCTTCTCGATGCTGCCGTCGGCGTGAACGCGCATGCAGAAGCCCTGTTGCAGCTTGAAGATGCCCTTGAAGAACGTTTCCTCGAGAGCCGAGAACTGGAAGCACAGGTACTGCGCCAGCGCCTCACGGTTCAGCTCGCGATGGTACGCGGGATGCTCGAGAATGCTCTTGATCTCGGAGGCGAAGATGAACTGACCGTCGATAACGGTGTAGTAGAAGGGCTTGATGCCGAAGAAGTCGCGCGCGCAGAACAACTCGCGCTTGGCGCGATCCCAAATGACGAAGGCGAACATGCCGCGAAGCTTGTCGAGCATGTCCTCGCCCCATGCAAGGTACGCCACAAGCAAAACCTCGGTGTCGGAGTTCTTCTTGAACGTCCATCCTTCGGCTTCGAGCTGCGCGCGCAGATCGCGGTAGTTGTAAATCTCGCCGTTGAAGACGATGACGAAGTCGCCCTTCGCGTCCATTTCGGCAGGTGAGCCACAGGGGTTGCCGTTCGCATCGCGCGACGGCGAGGTGATCTGCGCGTCGTGCTCGCCGGTGGAGCGAACCATGGGCTGGCTTCCGCCTTCAAGGTCGATCAGGGACAAGCGACGATGGCCCAAGGCGATGCCGTCGTCGATGTATTGGCCCTCGCCGTCGGGGCCGCGGTGCGCGATGATGTCGCACATGGCCTTCAACGTGGGCCTGTCCTGTTCAGTTGCCTGGGTAAATCCGCAGATACCGCACATGCGCATCTCCTTGGAACGATTTGGTTCGATTCTTCGATTACGTCGAATAATTCATCGGATTCTGAAAATGATATCCCACGACGCGTCGTAGCGGCGCCCCTCTAAGCCAAATGCGCAGCATTCACAGCATTAAGATGGGCGTCTTCGGTTTCGAATAAGCAGAAGCGCGCGTCGTCGCTTTCATGAAGCAGGCGAAACGTCGCCGCCGAACGCTGAAACCGATCGCCACATGCGCCTCCGTCCTGAAGCATAAGATCGGAGTAGCCGATCTCGCCACGCAGCCGGGCGCTTTCCGCGGATATCCGACAGCGACGCTCGCGATATCTGTCGCTACGATTCATCGTTGCCCCCGGTCCAAAGCCTTTCGCCGTCGTAGTCGACGTTCCAGAACACCAAGCCGCATGCCGGCGCGCACTCCCCCGCCGCACGCCTGTCACAGGCTGCAAGCGCCGAGGAGATCCACGCCGCATCACGCTGCCCGCGGCCGACCATAACCAGCGATCCCATGATCGAGCGAACCATCGAATGCAGAAAGGCGTTGCCGATAATGCGCATGACCAGCAGGTCTTCGCCGAATGCACGGTCGGTTGAAAACGAGATCTCGCTGACGAAACGATGCGTCGGCTTCCCTTCGGCCGAAACAGCCTTGCAGAAGCTTTTGAAATCATGCTCGCCGATAAGGTGCTGTGCCGCCTCGTTCATGGCATCCACGTTAAGTTCGCCAGGAACGTACCAAGCGAAATCGCGCGAAAACACCGGCGGCATGTCGCCCTGCGCGATGAAGTAGCGGTACTCGCGGGAAACAGCATCGAAACGCGCGGAAAAACCCCGAGGACGTTCCTGCGCGTCATACACGACCACGTCATCGTGCGTGAGCGCGCTCAGCGAACGGCACACGCGCCTAAGCTCGCGACCGTTAAGGTCGGACGCGGGAACGGCGAAACTGACCACCTGGCCACGCGCATGAACGCCAGCATCGGTACGGCCGGCGCACGTGGTTTCGATCGGATGACGAAACACCAGTTCAAGGGCGTGTTCAAGCTCGCCCTGAACGGTAAGCTGCCCCGGTTGCTTGGCGTATCCCGAAAACGACGCGCCGCGATATCCCACAGTAAGAGACAAAGCGTGGAGCTCATCAGCTGCGGCGGCATCGATCATATTGCCTTTCGTGTTCATGGTTACCACACCGGATGTCCGAACAGGTCTTGAATCTCGGAACGCATGATAGAATTGCGCGAGTCAACGCTCACGGGCAGCTCGGCGCGGAACTTGCGTCCGTCGCTTTGCTGCACGAACAGCACCACGCAATCGCGCCCGGGGTATGATTGAAGGATGCGGTTCAGCTGCTGAATGCGCGTCTGGCTGAACTCGCATGCGGGCACGCGAAGCTCAAGGTTCGATGGGCGCGCGTCCTCTTCGGTTAACTCAACACGCTCGATTTCGTACGCGATGATCTGGTTGCCGCGCTCGCCGTGTTCGAACTTGCCCTTCACCTTGACCACTTCGTCCTCGGCGATGCACTCGCTGAAGTCGTCGTATTTGAAGGTGATGCACTCCACCGAGCCCGTCGTGTCCTCAAGCGTGAACGTAGCCATGCGCGTGCCGCGCTTGGTGGGCTTGGTGACGACGCCCGAGATCATGCCCACGAACGTGGCGCTCTTGATGTCACGGTCGCGGTCGGCCAAGTCGCCGATCGAATACTTGGTCAAGCCTGCGATGAAGCCTTCGTACGGGCGAAGCGGATGGTCCGAGACGTAGATCTTCATGATCTCCTTCTCGAAGGCAAGAAGCTGGCGCTTGGGCCATTCGACCCCGTCAGGAGCCGGAACCTCTTCCTCGAAACCCGAATCGTCATCGTCGGCGAACATGTCGAACATGCTGACCTGGCCCTTGTCGCGGTCGCGCTGACGTTTCGCAGCCCCTTCGAGAAGCGGGGTCTCGTCCACGAAATACATCAACTGCTTGCGCGTGTACCCCGTCGAGTCGAACGCACCGCCCTTGATAAGGGCTTCAAGCGTCTTGCGGTTATAGCACTTGGCATCCAGGCGGTTCACGAAATCATGCAGCGACGTGTACGGGCCGTTGGCCTCGCGCTCGGCGATGATGGCGTCGGCAACCGCCTGGCCAACGCCGCGCACACCAACCAGACCGAAGCGGATGTCGCCATTGATAGGCGTGAACTCGGCCTTCGACGAATTGACGTCGGGCGGCAAGACCTTGATGCCCGACTTCGTGCAGCTTGCGATATAGCGGACCAGCTTGTCGGTTGCGCCCATGTAACTGGAAAGAACCGCCGACATGTATTCCGCCGGGTAATGTGCTTTCAGGTATGCCGTGCGCATGACCAACAGAGCATACGCAGCCGAGTGCGACTTATTGAATGCGTACTTTGCGAATTTCTCGGCGTCGTTCCAAATTTCCTTGGCGATCTCAAGCGAGTATCCGTTCTCGACCGCGCCGTTGTTCCAGTCGTCCTGAAGCAGGCGCATGATATCGAGTTTCTTCTTACCCATTGCCTTGCGCAGCTTATCTGCCTTACCGGCCGAAAAGCCGCTCATGACCATGGACACCTGCATGATCTGCTCTTGGTAGACCATGGTGCCGTACGTCTCCTCAAGAACGGGGCGAAGACGCTCGTCGTAATAGTGAACAGGCGTTTTACCTTGAACAACCTTGACGTAGTCCTCAACCATGCCGGACTCCAACGGGCCCGGGCGATTAAGCGCGATCGAAGCGACGACGTCCGAGAATCGCTGCGGCGGGATCTGAGCGAACAGACTGACGTACAAGCCGCCCTCAACCTGGAACAGGCCGTCCATGTTCATGACCTGACCACGGTTGCGAAGCTCGCCGCGCATCAACGCGAAAGCGCGATCGTCTTCAATGGGGATTTCCTCGGGCACGATATGCGCGCCCGTGGTCTCCTCGATATTCAAACACGCGCGCGAAAGCACACCCAGCGTGCGCAAACCCAGGAAGTCCATCTTCAGAAGGCCCAGCGTAGGCGTGTAGTGGCCATCGTACTGCGTGATGATGCCACCGCCCTTGGTATCGCGCTTCATGGCAACGTGGTCGCTCATCGGGTCGCGGCAGATGATGGTGGCGCATGCATGAACGCCTTCACCACGAAGGTGACCCTCGATGCCCAATGCGGCGTCGATGACGCGCTTGACGTCTTCCTCGGTATCGTATGCCTTCTTCAGGTCAGCGTTCTCAGAGAGCGCCTTGTCAATGGTGATGCCCAGCTCGTCGCCGACCATCTTGCAGATACGGTCGCCCACACCGTAGGGATAGTCAAGCACGCGTGCAGCGTCGCGGATTGCGTTCTTCGCCTGCAGCTTGCCGAAGGTGATAACGCCTGCAACATGGTCTTCGCCATAGAACTCGCGAATGTGCTCGATGACGTCCTGACGATGTTGGTCGTCGAAGTCGACGTCGATATCGGGCATCTCCACGCGTTCGGGGTTCAAGAAGCGTTCGAACATCAGACCGTTCTTGATGGGGTCAAGGTCGGTGATGCCCATGGCGTACGTGCACAACGAACCAGCAGCCGAGCCACGGCCCGGGCCAACGCCGATGCCATGCTCGCGCGCCCAGCGGATGTATTCCTGAACGATCAGGAAGTATGCTGGGAAGCCCTGCTGGACGATGATGTTGGCTTCGTATTCGTACTGCTCTTTGACCGACTTCTCTTTGCCAGTGTTGTCGGCGATGGTGACATTGCGCCAATCAGGGCCGTAACGATGCTCGAGGCCTTTCTCGCATTCCTCACGGAACAGCATCTCCTCGGTGTAGCCCTCGGGTAACGGGAATCGCGGCAAAATCTCGTCGCGTTCAAGCTCGACGTTGCACTTCTCTGCCAACTCGACGGTGTTGTCGCATGCCTCGGGGAAGTCCCTGAAGGCCTCGCGCATCTCGTCCTCGGTCTTCATATAGAACTCGTCGTTCGGGAAGCGCATGCGCTTCTCTTCGTTCACCTTCGAACCGGTGCCGATGCACAGCAGGACGTCGTGCGCTTGAGCATCTTCGCGAACAAGGTAATGGAAGTCGTTGGTGGCGATGGTTTTCGCGCCGATAGTCTGGGCCACGCGATTGAGCTCGTGATTGAGCTGGGTCTGCGTAAGGCCGCCGTCGGTCATGATGTTCTGGTTCTGAAGCTCGATGTAGAAGTCGCCGTCGTCAAAGCAGGCCGCAAGTTTGCGCGCCCATTCAACTGCGCCGTCGAAATCTCGGTTGTCCAGATACTTCGGGATGATGCCCGCGATGCAAGCCGACGAGCCGATGATGCCCTTGCCGTACTTCTGCAGCATTGCATAAGTGGTACGAGGCTTGTAGTAGAAGTTGTCCACGTGCGATTCGCTGACCAGCTTCAAAAGGTTGTGGTAACCCTCGTTGGTCTTCGCCAGAAGAAGCAAGTGGTAGAGCTTTGGTTTTCCGTCGCGACGAAGCTCGTCGTCGGTGGTGAAATAAACCTCACAGCCATAGATGGGCTTGACATGCTTGCCCGTTTCCTTTTCGACCTGCTCGCACGCCTCACATAACTCGGGCACGCCCGACATAACGCCGTGATCGGTGATGGCAACGGCGGGCATGCCCAGCTCAGCCGCTCTTTTCACCATGTCTTTGACGTGCGTCATTCCGTCAAGCAGGGAGTACTCCGTATGATTATGCAGATGAACGAATGCCATGCTGTTCCGCCTTAGTACCGAGTCGAATCTTGCTTGTCTTTAACGTATTGAACCCATCAATCTTACCAGCGTCCAACAGATTACGACACGAACATACGGTGGAGTTTTTGAACATGTGGTAGCCTTCCCTATAACGGAAGAGAGGACGACCATGGCAGAGTTCAAGATCTCGCTTGACGAATGCGTTGACGACGAAGACGAATGCGTTGTGGTGCCCGAAGGCATAAGCGCTATCGGCGAAGAGGCATTCATGAACAAGCGCCGACTGAAGGAAGTCATCCTTCCCGAAGGTGTCACCGAGATTCGCGCTCGTGCGTTTTCGGGCTGCACGAACCTGGTTCGCGTCAGCATCCCTTCCACCGTGCGCGTCATCGAAAAAGAAGTGTTCCGCGGCTGTTGGCGCCTTGAAGAAGCAATCATCCCCGAAGGCGTAACCGAGCTTCCCGAACGCGTTTTCATCCGGTGCAGGCGCCTTGCGCATGTCGATCTTCCAAGCACGCTGCAGTCCATCGGCATGCAGTGCTTCAGGCACTGTGTCGATCTGAAAGATGTGCAGTTACCCGCAGGAATCACGGCGATCGAAGACGGCGTCTTCCAAGATTGCCTGAGCATCGACACGATGAATTTGCCCGAAAGCGTTTCCGAAATCGGCAACGATGCCTTCGGAAACTGCCCCGAACTTAGGCGAATCAAGCTACCGAGCGACTTGATGTGGATCGGGCAGCGCGCGTTCAAGGACTGCGCGAAACTTTCCGAGATCATCCTGCCCGAAGCTGTTCGCTCGATCGAAGAGGAAACCTTCATGGGCTGCAAATCGCTTCAAGCGCTTAATCTTACCGATAACGTCGAATTTGTCGACGCGCGCGCCTTCCGCAACTGCCCCGGCATCGACGCCGATGTCGTCACCAACCCTGACGCCGAGATCGCACCTGACGCTTTCGATCCGAAACCCGAACCAGTTCCCGAAGAGGATGCGGCTCGTGCTGGATTTGAAACGCCTGCAACCAGCGATCAATCCGACGCCCCCGTCTAGAACATGCTGTTTGTCCTATAAGCCTACTTTTTGTCCTATAAGCCTACTTTTTCCTATAAGCCTAACCCCGTCCTAGAATCCCCAAATCCGAACCGAGCTAAACGAGGGCATAAAAAACGAGGCACAGCTTACGCTGCGCCTCGTAATGAATTGCGGTATCCCCGTAGAAGCTATTGGATAACGCCCTCGGTCTTGGCCTTGACCTTAGTCTCGTACCAACCAAGGCAAAGCTTCATGGTCTGCAGGGAGGTCTCGAAGAAAGGATCCTCGAGCTCGCCGCTTTCCTTAGCTTCAGCCTCTGCGATGTCGGCCTTGAGGGCCTCGATCTTGGCCTGAACCTCGTCGACGTCGATGCTATCCAACGTGCAACCGAAACGCGGAAGAACGGACAGGTGGTTGTTGAGCACCTGAGTGAAGCCGCCGGAAATGAGGAATTCCTTGCGCTCATTTCCGTCCGGGTCGAGCCAAAGCGTCAACTTGCCCGTGCGGTTCAAGCCCACGAAGTTCTCATGGTTGCTGAGAACGCCCATGTAGCCGATAGAACCGGGAATGTTGGCGTAATCGATCTCGCCGGAAAACAGCTCCCGCGTTGGGATAGCCACTACGCAACGATACTTAGGCATTGGCTTCGTCCTTCTTCATGGCCTCGTATGCGGCGTACACATCGTCGATGGAGCCGGTCATACGGAAGCACTGCTCGGGAATCTCGTCGCACTCGCCGTCGATGATGGCAGCGAAGGAACGGACGGTGTCCTCCATCTTCACGTACGCGCCAGGCAGACCGGTAAACTGCGTGGCAACGTGGAAGTTCTGGCCCAGGAACTGTTGCGCCTTACGCGCACGGTTAACCGTGAGTTTCTGGTCCTCGGTCAGCTCGTCCATACCAAGAATGGCGATGATGTCCTGCAGGTCCTTGTAGTTCTGCAGCAACTCCTGGACGCCAACGGCAACGCGGTAATGCTCTTCGCCGACGATAGCCGGGTCGAGCGCGCGGGAGGAGGACTCCAGCGGGTCGACAGCCGGGTAAATACCAAGCTCGGAGATGGAACGCGAAAGAACCGTACGAGCATCCAAGTGGGTGAAGGTAGTCGCCGGAGCCGGGTCGGTAAGGTCGTCTGCAGGAACGTAAACGGCCTGAACAGACGTAATCGAACCGGTCTTCGTGGACGTAATGCGCTCCTGGAGGTCGCCCATCTCGGTAGCGAGGGTGGGCTGATAGCCTACTGCGGAAGGCATACGGCCGAGAAGTGCGGAAACCTCGGAACCAGCCTGGGTGAAGCGGAAGATGTTGTCGATGAACAGCAGAACGTCCTGGCCCTGATCACGGAAGTACTCAGCCTCAGTCAGACCAGCCAGACCGACGCGCAGACGCGCTCCCGGCGGCTCGTTCATCTGGCCGTAAACCAAGCAGGTCTTGTTGATAACGCCGGACTCGCTCATCTCCAGGAACAGGTCGGTACCCTCACGAGTACGCTCGCCTACGCCGGTGAACACGGACGTACCGCCATGCTCCTGAGCGAGGTTGTTGATAAGTTCCTGAATCAGAACGGTCTTGCCAACGCCAGCGCCACCGAACAGGCCGGTCTTGCCGCCGCGGACGTAGGGCTCGAGAAGGTCGATGGACTTGATGCCCGTCTCGAAGATCTCGGTGCTCGTGGCCAGCTCGTCGTATTCCGGTGCTGGACGATGGATAGGCATGTAGCCTGCAACATCCTCGGGAATCGGCTTCTCGTCGACGGGCTCGCCCATGACGTTCCAAATACGGCCAAGCGTAGCAGGGCCGACGGGCATCACAATAGGATGACCCGTATCCTGAGCCTCGAGGCCGCGGACCATGCCGTCGGTCGAGCTCATTGCAACGGAGCGTACCAGGTTGCCAGGAAGGTGGGTTTCAACCTCGAGGACGACGTGAATGTCGCCTGCGAGCGTCTTTGCGTCTACGGTAAGTGCGTTGTAGATCGCAGGCAGCTGCTCGGGCGGGAATTCGACATCGACGACAGGACCGACGATACGAACGATGCGTCCGACAGCACCCTTGCTGGCCTCCAGCTCCTCTCTAGAAAACAGTGTCTGGCTCATTTATTCCTCCAAAGCCGCTGCGCCGCCGACGATCTCGGTGATCTCGGTCGTGATGGCGCCTTGACGTTCACGGTTGTACAACCTGGTCAAAGTCTTGACCATTTCGTTTGCGTTATCGGTTGCCGCCTTCATAGCAGTACGGCGTGCGCCCTGCTCGCCAGCAGCCGAATCGATGAGCGCGAGGTAGACGGTGGACTGGAGGTACGCCTTCATAAGGTCAGTCAGCGTACGCTCGGGGCTCGGCTCGATATCGACGTCGCCATCGTAATGGTCGTCAATATGCTCGCGGAAGCCGAAGTAGATATCCTGCTCCTTCGTCTTCAAGCCCAGAATCTCATCGAGACGCTTTTCCGGAATGGGGAGGAGGTTCTCGGAGATCAACGTCTGCTCGGCGTTGTTCTTCGCATGGTTGAAAACCATGATGACCTCGTCATACCTTCCGTTAACGTACCCGTCGCTCACGAACGAGGCGATACGAGCCGCCTGGTCGTAAGTCGGGTCGGCAGAAAGATCGCGGAACTCGAGCATGGGCTTGATGCCCTGATACTCGAAATAGCCGCAACCCTTCTTGCCGCACGAGATAACCTCTACCTCGATGCCCTGCCGCTCCTTCTCCTTGATGATCTTGTCGGCTTCGCGCAAAACATTGCTGTTGAAGCCACCGGCAAGACCACGGTCGGATGTGACAACCATAACAACGCTACGCTTGACTTCGCTGTGCTCGACGAGCAGAGGAACGGCGTCGGTGACTGCGTACAGAGCGGTGCTCTGCATGGCGTTCATCAACGACGTGGACCACGGCAGAGAGTTCTCTACGCGAACGGATGCGCGGCGGATCTTGGCCGCAGCAACCATTTCCATGGTGCGCGTGATCTGCTTCGTCGAGGAGACGGAGTTGATGCGTCTTTCTATGTCGTGAAGGTTAGGCATGCTTTACCTACCTTACACCGATGCCGCGAACTGACCCTTGAACGCCTCAATAGCAGCGTTAAGGTTGGCCTTGGTCTCATCGGTGAACTTCTTCTCCTTCTGGAGACTCTCGACGATCTCAGGCTTGTTGGCGCTGATGTACTGACGGAGCTCGTCACGGAAGCGAACGGTGTCGGCAACCGGGATGTCATCCAGGTAGCCGTTGCCGCCGGCGTAAACCGCGATGGCCTCGTCCATGAACGTCATCGGCACGTAACGACCCTGCTTCAGAAGCTCGGTCATGTGAGCGCCGCGGTTCAGCTGATCCTGAGTTGCCTTGTCCAGGTCGGAACCGAACTGCGTGAAGGCCTGAAGCTCGCGATAAGCAGCGAGGTCAAGACGCAGAGTACCGGAAACGGACTTGACTGCCTTGGTCTGAGCGGAGCCACCAACGCGGGAAACGGAAATACCAACGTTAACGGCAGGGCGCTGACCCTGGAAGAACAGGTCGGTGGACAGGAAGATCTGACCGTCGGTAATGGAAATGACGTTCGTCGGGATGTAAGCGGAAACGTCGCCTGCCTGCGTCTCGATGATGGGCAGTGCAGTCATGGAACCAAGACCGTACTCCTCGTTCATCTTGACTGCGCGCTCCAAGAGGCGCGAATGCAGGTAGAAAATGTCGCCAGGGTAAGCCTCGCGTCCCGGCGGACGACGCAGGGTAAGCGACATCTGACGGTAAGCGACGGCCTGCTTGGACAAGTCATCGTAGATGATCAGTACGTGGCGACCATGATTCTCAGGACCAGCAGGCTTTCCGTCTTCACCGGTGTAGACGAAGTACTCGCCCATTGCAGCACCGGCCATAGGGGCGATGTACTGCAGCGGTGCAGAGTCGGAAGCGGTAGCGGACACGATGATGGTGTAATCCATCGCGCCGTGCTTGTCGAGGGTCTCAGCAACGTTCGCAACCGTAGAGGCCTTCTGGCCGATTGCGACGTAGATGCAGATCATGTCCTGACCCTTTTGATTAATGATAGCGTCGATCGCGATAGCGGTCTTGCCGGTCTGGCGGTCACCGATGATGAGCTCTCGCTGGCCACGGCCAACGGGGATCATCGAGTCAATTGCCAAGATGCCCGTCTGCATAGGCTCGTTAACCGGGGTACGCGTGATAACGCCCGGGGCCTTGAACTCGACAGGACGGGTGCCCTCAGCTTCGATAGCGCCCTTGCCGTCGATAGGCATGCCCAGGGGGTTGACGACGCGGCCCAGAAGACCCTTGCCCGACGGAACCTCCATAATACGACCGGTCGTACGAACCTGGTCGTTCTCCTTGATTGCGGTGACGTCACCCAGAAGTACGGCGCCGATCTCGTCCTCTTCGAGGTTCTGAGCCAAGCCGTAAACGGTCTTGCCGCTCTCGCTGATGAACTCCAGAAGCTCGCCAGCCATGGCGTTCTTCAGGCCGTCCACGCGTGCGATACCGTCGCCAACCTGGATGACGGTTCCGGCTTCGCGGGAATCAACGCCAACTTCCAAGGCCTCGAGCTGCTTGCGCAGCGCTTCGTCGATGGACTGTGCGGTGATTTCAGTCACTAACATTCACCTCCGTCTTTACGATTGTTTGAGCGTTTCACGGGCGTTCTCGATTTGAGTGAGAACACTCGCATCGATGCGCTGACCGTTAGCGCTCATGATGATGCCGCCAAGGATGGACTTGTCGACGCGCTCTTCGAGCACGACGTTCTTGCCCAGTTCCTGATCGGCTTTCTTCTTAATTACCTCGCGCAGGTGGTCGTCAAGCTCTACAGCAGTGACGACTTCGACTACGCACAAGTTCAGCTTGTCTGCCAAAAGCCCTTCGTAAGCATCCGCTACGCGAGACAACATGTCGGCCTCGCCGCGCTCGGCCATAACAGCCAGAACGCCGACCAAAGCCTCGTTGCACTCCCCGAACATACCGCGTGCGATCTGCGCGCGCTGTTCGGACGTGTAAGCAGGATCCTTCAGCGCTTCACGAAGATCGGCGCTGGTACGCATGGCGCGCAGGGTCTGCTTCAGTTGCTCGCGCACTGCAAGCACGGCATCCTGACCGCCGAGCTGTTGTGCGGAATCGAACAAAACGTTTGCATACGTGGCGATTTGCTCTTTAACGATAAGGCGATTATTCGGCATGGAAACTACCTGCCTCGTTCACGTAGCGCTCAATGACCTTGCGGTGCTCGTCGGTGGTAAGGTCCTCACCGATGAGACGGGCGCAAACCTGCGTCGAGATGTCGGCGATAGAGCCCTGAAGCTCAGCCAAAGCTGCGTTCTTCTCGGCCTCGATAGCGCCACGTGCCTTCTCGATCATGGCAGCGGACTCGTCCTGCGCCTGCTTGGCAAGCTGTGCACGCGTGTTTTCGCCGGTCTGCTTTGCCTCAGCAATGATCTGAGCAGCCTGAGACTTGGCGTCGGCCAGCTGCTGCTTGTACTCTTCGAGTACGCGCTCGCTTTCCTGACGGGCCTTCTCGGATTGCTCAAGTGCATCGGCGATCGTCTTCTCGCGCTTCTCCAGCATACCCTCGAATTTGGGCCAGCCGAATTTGCCGAGGACGATTGCAAGAATGAGGAACGCGATGAGCATCGGGATGAACTCGATGGGATCGGGCAGGATAACTGCGATACCCGTCTTTTCCTCTGCTGCAAACGCGGACACGGGGAAAGCAAACGCCATGCTGGCAGCAGATGCACCAGCAGCAGTCAACCAAGCAGTTGCCTTGTTCGCTTTTACTTTCACTGTGTAACCTCCTTCAGGCCTTATTGCATGTGTTATGCGATTGACCCAGGGTTACAGGATGAATGCAAGAACGAAGCCCAGCAGTGCAAGTGCCTCAGCAAGAGCAGCACCAATGATGAAGTTGGTGAACAGACGGCCTGCGAGCTCGGGCTGACGGGCGGTGCCGACGCAAGCGCCATAGCAAGCAATGCCGATGCCGATGCCAGGGCCGACTGCCGCGAGGCCGTAGCCCACGAGTTTCAGGGCAGCAAGGGTGATTACGGTGGTTCCCACGATTTCCTCCTTTTGTCGTCTTCGGAAAACGCACGTCCGAAGACACCGGTTTTACTATGTTCAAACGGCCGTGGTTGAGCCGCATAAACCAAATTCGAGTGCCTGGGCTTTCACCAGGCTGCGTTTGATCTTAGTGCTCGGACGTTGCCAGCGAGATGTAGGACGCCGACAGGATGGTGAACACGTATGCCTGGATGAATGCAACCAGGGTTTCGAGGCAGTACATGAAGACCAGGAACAGGATCCAGACGACCGAAACACCGCCGAGCCATGCGCCTGCGCCCTGGATGCACTGCCAGAAGAATGCATAGGCAAGGATGGAGAAGATACCGAGTGCCATGTGGCCGGCGAACATGTTGCCGTAAAGACGGACGGCCAGCGTGAGAGCACGAAGAAGAAGCGAAATGAACTCGAAGAACCAGATGACGGGCACCATGGGCTTCGGGAGTCCGGAAGGAGCGATGCTCTTGATGTAGCCCCAACCGCCATGGGCCTTGATGCCCCAGTAGTTGAAGTACACGAACGAGATGAGTGCGAGGCACCAGGTAACGCTGATGGTGCCGGTAGGCGTCTTGCAGCCAGGGATCAGGCCAACGAAGTTGGACAGAAGGATGAAGAAGAACAGCGTGGCCAAGAAGGGGATGTGCTTCTTGTAGCCGTGGCCGATAACGCTTTCACCCATGTCCTTGCGGACGAACTGGTAGCCGTACTCGACCATGTTCACGAACTTGTTGTTCGGAACGACAGCGAGCTTCTTGGAAGCAGAGAGCACGACAATAAGGGTGAGGGCGAACAGAATGAGCATCCAGAAGATGTACTGCGTCAGGCCAATGCCCGTGTCGCCGAACTCGAAAACCCAATCGGGGTTCATGAGCGAATGCTGAAGCTCGGGGACGAGCTCATTCACCATTTCCAAAGCAGTTTCCACGAATTAATCCTTCCCACTTACCTTTTAACGAGGCGCATGACGCCGTACGCCGCAGCGGTGACGACGAGGGTTGCAGCCTCGGCCAAGACCATAGGTACCGTCATGTCGCGAGCAACGACGATGCAGATGATGGCAGGGACGATGATGACCGCGAACGATCCGAACACGCCCAGCAGCAACCCGCCGGCTTCGCCGAGGTTGCTGGTTGCGGTTGCCTTCCTGGCAAGGTTGAGACCGGCGATGAGGGGCATGAAGCCCAAGAAGCCGACAACCACGCCGACGATCACTGCTGCAACCATAACCTGCTTTCCACCTGTATTGCCTTGCTACGTTTCATGACAAGCCTTTCGTATCATAAACGAAAAACAACAGGCACGTAACGTTTACAGAGCAAATGCAGTCGATTTCTTCACGAGCGGTACCCATATTCGCCCGACGGTCGATCGCACACTACTCGCGATATTAGTTCAATTATAGCGCAACCCAATGTTTGAGCAGGGGTTACTCTTCTTTTTCGGCCGGCTTGAACACGCGATGCTTCATTCCTGCTTCGTCAAGCATCGACATCGAAAGTTCGTCGGGATACGGATTTTTGAAGATGATCTCGGCGATTCCCGCATTGATGAGCATCTTCGCGCACGTCACGCACGGCTGCGTGGTGATGTAGATGGACGCACCGCGAATATCGACGCCATAACGGGCAGCTTGGATGATGGCGTTTTGCTCGGCATGAAGGCCTCGGCAGATCTCTTGCCGCTGCCCCGAGGGGACGCCGAGTTGCTCACGCAGGCAGCCCACTTCGACGCAATGATGCATTCCCGTGGGCACGCCGTTGTAGCCCGTGCACAGGATGCGGTGGTCCTTAACGATGACGGCGCCGACGGCGCGACGTGTGCACGTGGTTCGCGTGCACACCTCGTCCGCCAGTGTCATGAAGTACTCGTCCCACGAAGGGCGCCTGTCGATGATCTCTGTCATAGCCCCTCCCCCTGTCGCGATCGTTTCTTAGTAATCGTAGCCAGGATACAGCGGATGCGCATCGATGATGGCCTGAACCGTGGTCCTGACCTCGGCAAGAGCAGCCTCGTCGTTAACCGAGAACACAGTCTTGGCGATGCATTGGCCAACGGTGTGGAACTCGTCCTTGGTAAGGCCGCGCGTGGTGCCGGCAGCGGTGCCGACGCGAATGCCGCTGGTAACGAACGGGGAACGCTGCTCGTTGGGGATGGTGTTCTTGTTCACCGTCAATCCAACGCTTTCAAGAAGCTTCTCGGCGTCCTTGCCCGTGACATCGGCGGGAGTGAGGTCGACCAAGCACAGGTGATTGTCAGTGCCGCCGGTGACCAGGCGAAGGCCGCCGTCGATCATGCCGGCGCCCATAGCAGCGCAGTTCTCGACGACCTTGTCGATGTAGGTCTTGAACTCGGGCTTGAGAGCCTCGCCGAAAGCCACGGCCTTGGCAGCGATGACGTGCATGAGCGGGCCGCCCTGCGTGCCGGGGAACACAGCGGAATTCACCTTCTTGGCCAAAGCCTCGTCGTTGGTGAGGATCAGGCCGCCGCGCGGGCCGCGAAGGGTTTTATGCGTGGTCGTGGTGGTGATGTCGGCGTAAGGAACGGGGCTGGGATGCGCACCCGTGGCAACCAGACCGGCGATGTGGGCCATGTCGACGACGAGATAAGCGCCGTTGTCGTGCGCGATCTTGGCGATGCGCTCGAAATCGATGACGCGAGGATAGGCAGACGCGCCCGCAACGACGAGCTTAGGCTGATATTCCTTGCACTTGGCCTCGATGTCGGCGTAGTCGATGCGCTCGTCTTCACCCAAGCCGTACGAAACCACGTTGTACAGCTTGCCCGAGAAGTTGGCGGGCGAACCATGCGTAAGGTGGCCGCCGTTATCCAGGCTCATGCCCAAAATGGTGTCACCGGGCTTGATGAGCGCAGCGTAGGCCGCATAATTTGCCTGTGCGCCGGAGTGGGGCTGAACGTTGGCGAACTTGGCGCCGAACAGCTCCTTGGCGCGCTCGATGGCCAGGTTCTCGACGATGTCGACCTTTTCGCAACCGCCGTAATAGCGCTTGCCGGGATAGCCTTCGGCATACTTATTGGTAAGAACGCTGCCCATAGCCTCCATCACTGCCGGAGAAACGATGTTCTCGGAAGCGATGAGCTCGATGGTGCCGCGCTGGCGGTTGAGCTCTTGACGAAGAGCGTCTGCCACCTCGGGATCGGTTTGAGGTACGTACTGCAGTGCCATGCGAATGACTCCTTTGACGATTGCCACTTCCAACGCAGTAGCCGCGTTGTCTACGAATGATCGAAACGGGAAGCCCGCGCGACCTACGCCTCGAGAGCGGAGATCTTGTTCACGCGACCCTCGTGACGTCCGCCCTCGAAGTCGGTCTCGAGAAAGGTCTTCACGATTTTCTTGTTGTCCTCGTCGGAGACGAAGCGGCCGGAAATGCAGATGACGTTCGCGTCGTTGTGCTGACGGCACAGAGCAGCAAGCTCGGGCATGGTGACGTTGGCGGCGCGGATGCCCTTGCACTTGTTGGCAGCAAGAGACATGCCGATGCCGGTGCCGCAGATGAGAACGCCGCGCTCGGCTTCGTCATCCTCGACGTCCTTCGCCACAAGAGCGGCGTAATCGGGATAGTCGACGCGATCGGCGGATTCGGGGCCGCGGTCGATCACCTCGTAGCCAAGTTCCTGAAGGTACGGGATCAGCAGCTGCTTCTCGTCGAAACCAGCGTGATCGCTTGCGATGCTGACTTTCATGTCATGCTCCTTTTTGGCGAAGTGCACGCACGCGTGCATTGACGATCGTGAACAACGAAAGAATAACCCATCGTCGGGCGGCTGTGCCACAGGCGCGAGAAAAACCCGCGCACCCGCTACATCGCGGCTGCCAAGCCAGCCTTATAAAGGTTAAGCGGCGACGCCGTTCGCGAAAAAAAACGCCGTGGCTATCCCCTGGCGGGATAAGCGCACGGCGCAAGAAGGGCTAACGAGAAGAACGGGTGCGGCCGACGGCGTCATGCCATCCGGCAACCAACTGAGCGCGGGCGCCCTGATCCATGTTCGGATCGTAAACCGTGTCGCCCGTGCGCAGGCTGCGTAACTGGTCAAGCGACTGCCAGAAACCCGTGTACAAACCAGCAAGATACGCAGCGCCAAGCGCGGTGGTCTCGGGGTTGACCGGGCGACGCAGCGAAGTGGACAAGATGTCGCTTTGGAACTGCATCAGGAAATCGTTCGCCGCAGCACCGCCGTCAACGTTGAGCACAGACAGAGGCACGCCGGCATCGGCCTTCATGGCCTCGGCGAGATCGTGAATCTGGTAAGCCAGCGACTCCAAACCCGCGCGCACGATATGGGCCCGGGTCGTTCCGCGCGTCAAGCCGTAGATCGCGCCACGCGCTTCGGCGTCCCAGTACGGTGCGCCAAGACCCGTGAATGCGGGAACCAAGTAAACGCCCGCCGTGTCGGGAACGGACTGCGCCACCGACTCGGACTCGGCGCTGTTGGAGATAAGCCCCAGCTCATCGCGCATCCACTGAAGAACAGCGCCGCCCATGAACACGCTGCCCTCGAGCGCGTACTCGGGATGACGCGTTGAAGGCGCGCTGGCGGCGACGGTGGTGACCAAGCCATGGGAAGAAACAGGCGCGACCTCGCCCGTGTGCATGAGAAGGAAGCAACCCGTTCCGTAGGTGTTCTTGGCTTGACCCGCCTCGAAGCAGCACTGACCGAACAAAGCCGACTGCTGGTCGCCCGCAACACCGCAGATAGGCACGCCGGAAACGATGCCAGCATGGGATGTTCTGCCGAAATCGGCAGACGAATGGCGAACCTCGGGCAGCATGTTCATGGGCACGCCGAACAGCTCGCACAGCCACGGATCCCAGCACATATCGTGGATGTTGAACAGCATGGTGCGGCTGGCATTCGTGACGTCGGTTGCATGCACGCGACCGCCCGTGAGCGTCCAAATCAACCAGGAGTCGATGGTGCCAAATGCGAGCTTTCCCTGCTCGGCAAGCTCGCGCGCGCCCTCGACGTTGTCAAGGATCCACTTCACCTTGCTGGCCGAGAAGTATGGGTCAAGAACGAGACCCGTCTTCTGCTTGACCGTCTGGGCGATCTCGGGATCGGCCGCAAGCGTCTCGACGATGGGCGCCGTGCGGCGGCATTGCCACACGATAGCGTTATAAACAGGCTCGCCCGTCTCGCGGTTCCACACAACCGTGGTCTCACGCTGGTTCGCGATGCCGATGCTATCGATATCGGGCGTTTCCAGATTGTAAGTGATCAGAAGCTCGGTCAGGGCGCCAAGCTGGGCGGACAGGATCTCGCGAGGGTTATGCTCGACCCAACCCGGACGCGGGTAGTACTGCGGGAACGGATTTTGCACGATGCCCACGATCTTACCCGACGAGTCAATGAGAACAGCGCGGGCCGAAGTAGTGCCCTCGTCAAGTGCAACGATGTACTTGCTGCGTTTCACAGAAGCGCCTCCATCCATTGAGATACGAAGGTGAACACATTCATGCGATCGGTCTCGTTCAGAATCTCGTGGCGCATGTTCGCGAAAATGCGCTCGTCCACGCGCTCGACGCCGGCGCTGCGCAAAAGCTCGGCTGCCTGGTGAACCCCCCGGCCGCAGTCACCGACGGGGTCTTGATCGCCCGCAATGAACAAAACAGGCAGATCTTTCGGGACATGCGACGCGCATTCTTGAGAAACAACCCAACGCGTGAGATCAGTGAGCGTGGAGTACGCGCCCACCGAGAACATAGCGCCGCAGTACTCGTCGGCTAGGTAGGCGTCCACGTTATCGCTGTTCACCGAGAGCCAGTCAAGAGGCGTGCGGGCATCAGGGATTTGCTTGCCGAAGCCGCCTGCCGCCAGGCTGTCAACCAGAGAGCTGCGATAACGCTCGCCGCGCACGCGGGCGATGGCGCGTGAAAGGAAATTTCCCGCCGCAGAGGCAACGGGAGCCGGATTTCCCGTACCGCACAGAACCGCAGCAGCAAGACCGGCGCCGTGTTCTGCGATATAGGCGCGTGTGATGAAGCTGCCCATGGAATGGCCGAAGACGAGATAAGGGGTGTCGACCGGGTAACGCGCCGAAACGATCTCGCGCAGCGACTGAACGTCGGCGACCAAGGCGCTGCGCCCCGCACGAACCGGGATATGCCCCAGATCCTCTTTCGAAGCCGCGCTTTCACCATGGCCGATCATGTCGCTTCCGCAGACGACGAACCCGTGCCCAACAAGGTAGCGAGCAAAATCGTCGTAACGGCGAACGTGTTCCGCCATGCCATGAACGATATGTACGACGCCTCTGGGCTTGACGCCCGAATCGGGAGCGCAGACCGGAGGGAACCACAGGCGTGCGGAGATGGTCGAAAGTCCGTCCGCCGAAGCGAAGGAGACGTCCTTGGTTTCGCAAACCGAGTCATCGGCAAGGAGAAGCCGCTCGATGTCGGCAGACGTGATGTCCCCTTCCCTTACCACGACGGGGTAAGCGCCCGTGCAGTCGACGACAGTGGAAGCAACGCCGCTTTCAGCCGCTGAACCGTCGCCCACGATAGCATCAACCTTATCGCGGATAACCGCCGAAACGTCCGCGACGCAACGCGGGGAAGGTTCACCGGACAGATTCGCCGACGTGGCTGCCAATGGGGATCCCGCCCTGGCAATCAGGTCGAGCGCCCTTTCGCAATCGGGCATGCGCAAACCGATGGTCCCCTCTTTCGAGCAGAAAGCGCGCGGCACCGCAGGCGACGCATGGACGATGAGCGTCAGGCCGCCCGGCCACCACTTCTGCGCCATACGACGCGCGTACCCAGGAACAGCGGCACCGTAAGCGTCCAGGGCAACAGGGCCTCCCACCAGCCAAGCGATGGGCTTGTCGGAGGGGCGCCCTTTCAGATCGGCCAAGACCTTCGGCGAATCACTGGAGTCGACGGCAACGCCCACGCCGGCAACCGTGTCAGTCGGAAACAACGCGACACCGCCGCGCCTGAGAGCACGCGCCGCGCGCCTAACGTCGTCGGCGCGGCCGTACGATTCGTTCATATTGATTTCCATGTTAATCCACCGGGCAATTCGTCCAAAAGGAATCCCACACGTCAGCGGGCTCCTCGCCTTCTTCTTCGGGAAGCTCTTCGGCCAAGCGATCGACAAGAGCCATAGCGCAGCGCAGGCCGTCGACTGCGGCGCTCATGATGCCGCCTGCATAACCGGCGCCTTCACCGCACGGGTAAACGTTCGTCGAGAACGACTCATCCTCGCCCGTCTCGGAAAGATGGGCGGTAAGGTCCGCGCCATCGCGCACGATGCGCACAGGGGACGAGCTACGCGTCTCGACACCGGTCATGACCGCGTCGGGATCGTCGAAGCCGCGAAGCTTGCGCCCTAATGGGGCAAGCGCCTGCTCGATCGTCTTGGAAACGAACTCAGGAAGGCAATCGTGCAGGTCGCACCACACAACGCCGCGAGCATACGAAGGCTCGACAGTGGCGGAAGGATTTCCCGACGTGCCGGCAAGGAAGTCGCCGACAGTTTGAGCCGGAGCCTGGAACTTGGAACCGCCTACCTTGGCGACGATCCGCTGTGCGGCGCGCTCAACCTGGCGCTGAAGCTCGACGCCGGCCAGGGGGTCGTCGCTAGGGAAATCGTCAGGGGAAACGCCGACAAGCAGCGCGGAATTCGCGTTCTTGCCGTCGCGCGCGAAACGGCTCATGCCGTTCACAACGACACCGTCCTCTTCGCTGGCTGCGCACACGACCGTTCCGCCCGGGCACATGCAGAACGTGTAGGTACTGCGGCCGTCCTTCAGATGCTCGACCAGCTTATAGTCGGCAACCGGGAGCGCCGGGTTCTTCGCCGCGGGACCGTATTGAGCCTTGTTCACGACAGACTGAAGATGCTCGATGCGCACACCCATCGAGAAGGGCTTTTGCTCGAGGTTGAAGCCGGTGTCCTTCAGCATTTCGAACGTATCGCGCGCCGAATGGCCGCACGCGAGGATCAGATAACGCGTGGGGATACGCATGCTACGCGAGCCGTTATAACCGGGAACACGATGCTCCTCGGGGATCTCGGGCGCGGGGACCGGGTTGGGCTTGGTGGTTTCGACCAAAGCGGACGAAAGGACGCCGCCTTCCACCGAAAGCCCGGTCAGTTTGGTGTGGAAACGCACCTCGCCGCCCAACTTCTCGATGCGCGTGCGGATGGCGCGAACAACATCGACGAGCTTGTCGGTGCCGATATGGGGCTTTGCTTCCCACAGGATCTCGGGCGGAGCGCCCACATCGACGAACGTCTGCAAAACATGGCGTACAAGCGGGCTTTTCGTTCCCGTAGTGAGCTTACCGTCCGAGAACGTTCCCGCACCGCCTTCGCCGAATTGGATGTTGGTGGTCGTGTCAAGCGGGCCGCCATTGTCAAATCGCTCGACAGCCTCCATGCGCTCTTCGATGGAGCCGCCACGCTCGATAACGACCGGGCGAAGACCAGCCTCGGCCAGATACAGCGCAGCGAACATGCCCGCCGGGCCGAAGCCGACGACCACCGGGCGCGTGTTCGCCAGGCGATACGATGCCGGGTAACTCTCGGAAAGGTCGGGGGCTTGAAGGGGCTCGATGGGCACATGCTCCTTCACCTTCGTGCCGAACGGATAGCGAGCCTCACCTGTTAGGATCTTCTGCTCGAGAGACGCATCGTCAAGCGCAATGCCAAGAGTCACCACGAAGTGGATGTCCTTGCGCTTGCGGGCGTCAACGCTGCGCTTGAGCAGCACAACCTCGCTGATGTCATCGGGCTCGACGCTTAGGGCGCGAGCTGCCGCGGCCACCAAGCCATCGCGGTTGTCAGGCGCCCCTTCCTCCAAAGCCATGCTGATGTTCGATGCTTCTATCATGCTCTGATCCTGTTCTTGATCGAGGGGAACAACAGATTTCAGTGTCGTCCGAGATCGGGATTGAATGGGTGTTCCAAAAGCGAATCGGCGGCGGAAACGCCCGCAAGCATGCCGCTTGCCCATGCCCAATGAAGGTTGTAGC
>URZP01000013.1 GCA_900552365.1 uncultured Coriobacteriaceae bacterium | reverse complement strand
CCCGCTTTTCCGAGCGGTTTCGCGCCGCCGCCGAACGGCATTGTGGGCGAATTGGCGGTCATGAGGGGATGCCGCCTGCTGTTTTTGGCCGTGGGGTGCTAGACTTTGCACGGTGAATCAGCGTGAAGGGATCGTTCATGGAGCCGCTCTGATCGAAGCGGCGCCTGATGTCTTGGATCGGCATCGGGTTCAGCATGGCAACTCACCCCGGCAACGAAAAAAGAAAGGATTGTGAGCGTGGACAAGTTTTTCAAGATCAGCGAGCGCGGAAGCACGGTTGGAAATGAGGTCATCGGTGGTTTGACTACATTTCTGGCCATGGCTTACATCATCGCGGTTAACCCGACGTTCTTGCAGGCGGCGGGCATTCCGTTCAATGCCGCACTGACGGCAACCTGCTTTGGCGCGGCCATCATGACTGCCGCCATGGGCCTTATTGCGAACAGGCCCCTGGCTTTGGCAAGCGGCATGGGCATCAACGCTATCGTCGCATTCACGTTGTGCGACACGGGCGGCTTGGGCATCGATTGGCGCGTGGCCATGGCGATCGTCTTCCTTGAGGGCGTCGTCATTCTCGTGTTGGTTGTTTGCGGCCTGCGCAAGGCCATCATGGACGCCATCCCCGTCGACCTGCGCATCGCCATCGGCATCGGCATTGGCTTGTTCATCGCTTTCATCGGCCTGAAGGGCGGCGGCATCATCGCCGACAATCAGTCCAACCTGCTTGGCGCGGGCGATTTCACCTCCCCGGCCTGCATCGTCTCCATCATCTCCATTGTGATCGCCGTCATCCTCACGGTCATGGACGTTCAGGGCGCGCTGCTCATCTCCATTGTGGCGGCTACGATCATCGGCATCCCGTTCGGCGTCACGTCGCTGCCTACGTCATGGGAGTTCGGCCTTGATTTCTCGGCATTCGCCGCTCCGTTCCAGACCGATCCGCAGACGGGCAAGATGGCCATTCTTCAGGTGTTCCTCCAGCCTGCGCTGCTTCTGTTCGTGTTCTCGCTTTTGATGAGCGACTTCTTCGATACCATGGGCACGGTTGTGGCCGTTGGCCAGCGTGGCGACTTCGTGGATAAAGAGGGTAACGTCGAGGATATCCAGGAGATCTTGACGGTCGACTCCGCTGCCGCCATCGTCGGCGGCTTCATGGGCGCAAGCTCGGTTACCACGTTCGTCGAATCTGCTTCCGGTGCTGCCGCCGGCGCACGTACGGGTCTCTCGAACCTCGTCATCAGCGCGCTGTTCGTCGTCTTCGCGTTCTTCGCTCCGATCGTCGGCATGGTTTCGGGTTCTGCCACCTGCGGCGCCCTTACCGTCGTCGGCTACCTTATGATGACCTCGATCGCCGATATCGACTGGAGTCGCATCGAGCACGCGTTCCCCGCGTTCATCACCATCATGGGCATTCCGTTCACGTACTCCATTACCAACGGCATCGGCTTCGGCTTCATTAGCTACGTCGCTATCAAGGTTGCCCAGGGAAAGGCTTCCGATATCAAACCGCTTATGTGGATCGCCGCAGCGGCCTTTCTGGTTATGTTCATCTTCATGTAACTGCTTTCGCGGGGTCCAAACGGGCTTTCGCGCGGCCCCGCATGAAGCAGTTACCGATACGACGCGTGCGCTTCGCCGTTCGTGGCATATACTGGTGCCACTGAACCGAAGCGCACTTTTCATTTGTGAAGGAGTTTCCTATGAGCGATGCACCTGCCAATGAATTCGATGTCATCGTTATCGGCGCGGGCCCTGCGGGCTTGACGGCCGGTCTGTATGCCGCACGCGGCGGTCTTTCCGTTGCCGTGTTCGAGCGCATCTCGCCGGGCGGTCAGCTTGCGCAGACGTCCGAAGTCGAGAACTACCCTGGATTCCCGAACGGCGCCGAGGGCTGGCAGCTTGCCTTCGATATGCAGCAGCAGGCTTTGAATTTCGGCGTGAAGATCATCACCGAGGAAGTGACGGGTGTCGATTTTACCGGCGATCGCAAACAGGTCGTCACGCCGAACGGCACGTATGCAGCGAAGAGCGTCATCGTGGCAACCGGCGCCCACCATCGCGAACTTGGTCTTCCCGGCGAGCATGAGCTGCAGGGCAAGGGCATCTCGTATTGCGCCACGTGTGACGGCAACTTCTTCCGCGGCAAGGACGTCATCGTCGTTGGCGGCGGCAACACCGCTGTTGGCGACGCTCTGTATCTTGCGCGCATCTGCAATAAGGTCTACTTGGTCCATCGCCGTGATAAGCTTCGCGCAACCCCCGTGTATAACCAGCGCCTGGCCGAGATGGAGAACATCGAGTTCGTTTGGAATTCAACCCCCGAGGCCATCCTTTCCGAGGGAGGCGTTGTCACGGGTCTTCGCGTGAAGGACGTGAACACCGGCGACCTGCGCGAGATCGCCGCCAGCGCGGTCTTTGTCGCGGTGGGCAATGCCCCCAGCACGGGCTTCCTTGCCGGTGCGCTCGAGCTTGACGGTGCGGGTTACGTCGTTGCCGACGAGTCGGGCAAAACAAGCGTGCCGGGCGTTTTCGTTGCGGGCGATGTGCGCACCAAGTCGCTGCGCCAGGTTGTCACCGCCGTTGCCGACGGCGCGCAGGCGGCCGAGAACGCCGCCGAGTTCATCGCGCTGTAGCTGCCATTTAAAACTAGAGCTGCAAGGAGTGGTTGTAGAATCGCTCCTTGCAGCTTTTTCGTTGTGCGCCTTCTTGCTAGAATGGCGCCATTCCATTTTAGATTCAGTGGGGGACACGAACATGCAAGAAGCGAACATGCGCGAGAAGCTCGAGAAGATCATCAAGGCTTACGAAGAGCTTCAGGCTAAGATGACCGACCCAAGCGTTATCGCGAACCAGAAGGAATACAACCGTCTGGCTAAGGAATACGCGAACCAGGGCCCGTTGGTTGCCGAAGCTCGTGCGTACCTTTCGGCCGAGGATGATCTTGAGGCTGCTAAAGAGATGCTCATCGATCCTGATATGAAGGAGTTCGCGCAGTCCGAGATCGCCGATATCGAGGCCCGTCTCCCGAAGATCGAAGAGAACATCAAGTTCATGCTCATTCCCGCCGATCCTGCCGACGACAAGGACATCATCGTTGAGATTCGCGCCGGTGCAGGCGGCGACGAGGCCGCCATCTTCGCAGGCGATCTGTACAAGATGTACGAGCGTTTTGCTCAATCCCGTAGGTGGAAGATCGAGACCCTCGATGTTTCCCCTTCTGACGCAGGTGGCTACAAGGAAATTCAGTTCAAGGTGAAGGGCGATCGCGTTTACTCGGTCATGAAGTTCGAGTCGGGCGTTCATCGCGTGCAGCGCGTTCCTAAGACCGAGAGCCAGGGCCGCATTCATACATCCACGGCAACTGTGGCCGTCCTGCCCGAGGCTGACGAACTCGAAATCGAGATCAATCAAAACGATCTGCGCATCGACGTGTACCGTGCGGGCGGCCCGGGTGGTCAGTGCGTTAACACCACCGACTCTGCTGTGCGCATCACGCATCTTCCCACGGGCTTGGTCGTCCAGTCTCAGGATCAGAAGTCCCAGCTTCAGAACAAGATCGCGGCAATGGCCGTTCTTCGCGCGCGCCTGTATGACAAGATGCTCGAAGAGCAGCACGCAGCTGAAGACGCTGAGCGTCGCGGTCAGATTGGCACAGGCGACCGTTCCGAGAAGATCCGCACCTACAATGCGCCTCAAGACCGTGTGACCGACCATCGAATCGGGTACAACGGCACCTACAGCGGCGTTCTGACCGGAAACGATTTGGGCGACCTCATCACGGCGCTTCAGGCTGCCGACCGTGCGAAGAAGCTTGAGCAGGTCGTTTAAACATGGCCGCATCGTCTCAAAGCGCTGCCGGCGAAAGCTGGACGGTGAAGCGCGCCCTCGATTGGACGCGCACCTACCTTCAGTCTAAAGGCGATGGGAACCCGCGGCTTTCTGCAGAGTGGCTGATCTCGGAAGCGTGCGGTATGAGCCGTACGGACCTTTACATGAGCTTTGACCGTCAGCTGGTTAAGGCAGAGCTTGATGTGCTTCACAACTATGTGGTCAGGCGCGCTGCCGGAGAGCCTTTGCAGTACATCACGGGCGAGGTCGCCTTCCGCCATATCATGGTGAAAACCGCCCCCGGTGTTCTTATCCCCAGGCCCGAAACCGAGGTCCTGGTCAGCGAGGCGCTATCGCTTCTTCCCGCGGCGCCGCGCCCGCGTGCTGCCGACGATGGCTTCATCGAGGCGCTTGCCAACGGGGCCGACGCTGTTCTTGAGGGGTCGGTCGAGGGCGATTCCTACGACAACGTGCGCCGCGCTGTTCAGGCTGCGCGAGACGAGGTCGCGTCGCGCCAGGGCGATCAGGGGCTTTTGGTTGCCGATATCTGCACGGGCAGTGGCTGTATCGCCTGCTCAATCGCTTACGAACACCCGTCAACGCATGTCGTCGCAACCGACATCGCTCCCGAAGCGCTTGCCTTGGCTGGGCGCAACGCCACCTCCCTTGGTCTGATGGATCGCGTTGACGTCATCGAAAGCGACTTGGGGGAGGGTATCGACCCTTCGCTCATCGGTTCGTTCGATCTGGTTGTTTCTAACCCGCCATACGTTCCCACTGCAGTTCTCGATGACATTCCCGACGAAGTGTCGAAGTTCGAGCCGCGCCTTGCTCTTGACGGCGGTGCTGACGGCCTTGATTTGTTCCGTCGTTTGGTTGGCTGGTGTGCTTTGGCGCTTAAGCCTGGCGGCGGATGCGCTTTCGAGCTGCACGAGACATGCCTCGACGCAGCGAAGATCATTGCTGAACAGGCTGGTCTCGTTGATGTTCGCGTCGTTTTCGATCTTACGGATCGCCCTCGCGTTCTTACGGCACGTAAGTCGGCTTAGATTCCCCGGTAGCAAGCCAAACAAAAGGCAGCGAATCTCGCTGCCTTTTCTGTTTGGTGTTTCGCGGCTTGTTTAGAAGACCATCATGAACAGGCTTGCCAAGGCGTAACCGATAAGGCCGCAGCAAGGGAACGTGAGGATCCAGGCGGTAACCATGTTCTTGGCGACGTCCCATTTGACATGGCGGGGATTCTTCGATGCGCCGACGCCCATGATGGCGGCAGTCGATGCGTGAGAGGTGGAGACGGGCATGCCGGTGATCGACGAGATGAACAGCGTGATGATGGTGCTGGTCGATGCGGCGACGCCCTGATATTTCTCGAGTTTGACCATGTCCATGGCAACCGATTTGATGATTCGCTTGCCGCCGATAAGCGTGCCGAGCGAGATTGCCAACGAGCAGGTGATCATCAGCCACAGGGGGAAGCCTGTGGAGCCGTCGGTTTCCATGCCGAACGAAAGAGCAATGCCGAGCATGGCGATGGACATGAACTTCTGGCCGTCCTGGGCGCCATGGAGGAAGGAAAGGCCCGCTGCGCAGATATCCTGCGTGATGACGAATACGGTTGAAGTCCTACGTCTGTCGACGCGCGCGAACAGCCACTCGACGACGCGCACGGCAACCCAACCCAAAAGGAAGCCTGCTGCAAGCGAGAAGACCATGCCGTAGATGACCTTTACCCATTCGCCGGGAACAACGCCTGCGAAACCGTTCATCGCAATGGCGCCGCCGGTGATGCCGGCGATGAGGGAGTGGGACTTCGAGGCGGGGATTCCTTTCCACCAACAGAAGAAACCCCAGCTAATGGAGGCGATCATGGCAGCCTCAAGCGCCAGGAGCGCCATGTGCGTTTGCCCAGAGAAATTGACCATGCCGAACATGGTATGCGCAACGGCGGTGGAAATGTAGGTCATGCCAACCAGGCCGATGAAGTTGAACACGGCGGCAAGGATGAGCGCGGCGGTGGGCGAGAGGCAGCGGGTGGAGACCGCGGTGGCAATCGCGTTGGGGGCGTCGGTGGCGCCCGAAATAATGGTTACAAGAAGCACGAGCAGGATAATGACTGCAAGTGACGGGTACGTGGCCATCTGAGCCACGAACGCAGCGAGTGAAAGGTCCATCGATGTCCTTCAAGCTGACCGATACGGTTTTACACGGTAAATCCCATGCAAAAAGAGTGTAAACGATTGGTAAGTGATTGGGATATGCGAATGGGAAATGGCACTATCGTCCAGCTAAAGGTCATTTTTTACAGTCTCTTTACAAACGGTTTGCAAAGGGACTTTCTTAGCGCCTTCGCTTCTGTTGTTCGGGTTTGGCGCTTCATTCCGTCGATCGGGCGGCGGGCGTTGCCTTCGTCGCTCGTAGTCGTCCGCTGCGGTTTTGCAAACTGATTACCGAGACGTTTCGCGGTTAAGGCTTGCAATGCCTTACACCGTGGTATATTCGACAAGTCCTACATTAGCGGTAGACTTTGTCCGCAACGTTTCATTCAACAAGTTAGGGAGATTCGTATGACCAGGGTTTACAACTTTTCCGCCGGTCCCGCCGTCCTTCCCGAGGAGGTTCTCAAGCAGGCTGCCGCCGAGATGCTCGACTACCACGGGTGCGGCATGTCCGTTATGGAAATGAGCCATCGCTCAAAGGAGTTCCAGGGAATCATCGACGACGCCGAGGCCGATCTGCGCGAGCTCATGGGCATTTCCGACAACTACCGCGTTATCTTCATGCAGGGAGGCGCCACCGCCCAGTTCGCGGCCATCCCCATGAATCTTATGCGCAACAAGGTTGCCGACTACATCGTTTCCGGCAGCTGGTCCAACAAGGCCGCCAAGGAAGCCCAGATGTACGGTCAGGTGAACATCCTGGCAAGCAGCAAGGACGGTAATTTCAGCTATGTGCCCGAAACCGACGGCCTAGAGATCTCGCCCGACGCGGATTACGTCTATATTTGCCAGAACGAGACCATCACCGGCACCACGTATCACAAGCTCCCCGATACCCAGGGCAAGCCCCTTGTTTCCGACGTGTCCTCCATGTTCCTCTCCGAGCCTATGGACGTCTCGAAATACGGCGTTATCTATGGCGGCGTGCAGAAGAACATCGGTCCTGCGGGCGTCGCCATTGTCATCGCTCGCGAAGATCTGGTTACCGACGAGGTTCTTGCTGGCACCCCGACCATCCTTAACTGGAAGATCAATGCGGATAAGGGTAGCCTGAACAACACCCCGCCGTGTTACACCATTTACATTTGCGGCTTGGTTTTCAAGTGGCTCAAAGCCCAGGGCGGTCTTGAAGGCATCGCGGCTCGCAACCGCGAGAAGGCGCAGTTGCTGTACGACTACCTCGATCAGAGCAAGCTCTTCAAGGGAACGGCTCGCAAGGAGGACCGCTCCATCATGAACGTTCCGTTCATCACAGGCGACGCCGACCTCGACGCCAAGTTCTGCGCCGAGGCCGCCCAGCACGGCATCGCCAACATCAAGGGCCACCGTTCGGTTGGCGGCATGCGTGCAAGCATCTATAACGCCATGCCCATCGAGGGCGTGCAGGCTCTTGTGTCGTTCATGGAGCAGTTCGAGAAGGAAAACGCTTAATTAAGCCCGTGCGAGGCCTGGGCGGTTGCGTACCGTATGGCCTTTTCCGATTGAAACTCGCTGGCAGTGAGTGAATTTCCTGTTCAGCGAATCGTCGACGTTTTCCAATCGTTGGTTACGTTCTTTCATCAAGGCCCGTCTTCATTTCATGAGGCGGGTCTTTTGCGTGCTATCATTTCATGCGCTTCGTTTCGGAGCATTTTCCAACACATGAAACCAGGGGGATCCATGCCGGTAGATCTTAGCGTATTGAACGGCCCGCAGCGTCAGGCCGCCGAGTGCACCGAAGGGCCGCTGCTTGTATTGGCCGGCGCTGGCTCGGGCAAGACGCGTGTGCTTACATACCGCATCGCCCATATGATCCAAGACCTCGGCGTGGCTCCGTGGGAGATCATGGCCATCACGTTCACGAACAAGGCCGCAGCCGAAATGCGCGAGCGTTTGCAGGGTATCATCGGTGGTCAGGTTCGCGGCATGTGGGTGTCCACGTTCCACAGCATGTGCGTTCGCATCTTGCGCGCCGACGCCGACGTGCTCGGTTTCTCGAAGAACTTCACCATTTACGACGATTCCGATTCGAAGCGTCTGGTGAAGGAGATCATGGCCGAGCTCAATATCGATCCGCGTCGTTATCCCATCAACGCTCTGCGCAATCGCATCTCCACCGCGAAAAACGAGCTGCAGGTTGCGGACGTCTTCGCCGACGCGGCAAGCGACCCGGTGGAAAAACAGGCCGCGCGCGTTTACAAGGTCATGCAGGAGCGCATGAAGCAAGCCAACGCCTTCGACTTCGACGACCTGCTGCTGTACGCCTTCCTTCTGCTGAAGTACCATCCCGAGATTCTGAACGCTTACCAGCAGCGTTTCCGCTATTTGTTGGTGGACGAGTATCAGGATACGAACCATGCCCAGTACGAGCTTACGCGCCTTCTTGCTGCGGGGCATCAGAACATCATGGTCGTCGGCGATGACGACCAGTCCATTTACAGTTGGCGCGGCGCGGACATCCGCAACATCCTTGAATTCGAGAAGGACTACCCCAACTGCGTCACGGTCAAACTCGAGCAGAACTACCGCAGCGTTGGCAATATCTTGGCGGCGGCAAACGCGGTTATCGCCAATAATCAGTACCGAAAAGCCAAGCGCCTTTTCACCGATTCAGAGAACGGGGAGCGTATCCATGTATATACCGCGCCCGATGAGCGCGATGAGGGGCGTTGGATCGCCGGTCAGATCGAGAAGCGCCGCAGCGAGGGCATGAGCTATAACCAAATAGCGGTTTTCTACCGTACGAACGCTCAAAGCCGTATGCTCGAAGATATGCTTCTGCGCGCGGGTGTGCCGTATCGTATCGTCGGCGGCACGCGATTCTTCGAGCGTCAGGAAATCAGCGACGTCATGGCTTATCTCACGCTGGTGGTGAACCCCGCCGACGACATGGCTGCCAAGCGCGTCATCAACGTGCCTCGCCGAGGTATCGGCAAGACCACCATCGAGCGCATCGCGGCCATCGCCGCCGAGAACCGAACCACGTTCATGAATGCGGCTGAGCTTTCCATCGTCGACCCCGATCTGCGTGCTCCCACGCGAAACGCTATCGCTGGGTTCGTATCGGTGCTGAATGAGGCTCGTTCCTATGAAGGCGACCTGCGCAAAGTCATCGAGGCCATCATCGACAAGTCGGGTCTTGTCACCGCGCTCGAGCTAGAGAACACCGATGAGGCGCGCAGCCGCATCGAGAACATCAAGGAATTCCTGGGCGTTGTCGACGAGTTCGTCGACACACACGAAGACGAAGATGCCGTTTTCGAGGCTCCTACTGCGGCGCTGCGCGAGGATGCCGGCGATGAGACCGTCCTGTTTGAAGACGGCGGGGCTCCTGCTGTTCGCGTTCTGCGCGGCGACTCTCTGGCCGATTTCGTCGAATGGGTACGTCTGCGCACCGACCTTGATAGCGCCTCCGATGACGGAACCGCCGTCACGCTTATGACAGTGCACTCATCGAAGGGCCTCGAGTTCGATTGCGTGTTCGTGGCCGGCATGGAAGAAAGCCTGTTCCCGCATATGAATTCGATGGGCGACTCGTCGGGCATCGAAGAGGAGCGTCGCCTTGCCTACGTCGCCATCACGCGTGCGCGCAAGTACTTGTACCTCACCTGTGCTTCGCAGCGCCAGATTTTCGGCCAGACGCAGGTGAACCCGCAGTCGCGCTTCATCGGAGAGATCCCTGACGAGCTTCGTGCGACGTCGGGTGTGGGCTCCGCGGGTTTTTCGGGCACGGGTTGGGAGAAGCGTGGAAGCCGTCGCGGCATCGCTGGTTCCGGCTCGGAAGCTGGGGGAGGGCGCGTGTTCGGCAGGTCGAGCGCTTCGGGCTCGGGTGCCAGGGCACGTGGCGGCTCTTCGAGTTTCGCTCCGTCTCCTGCTGCTCAAAAAAAATCAGGAGCCGCAGGAACGTTCGCCAAGGGCGATGCGGTTACCCACAAGACCTTCGGCCGCGGAACCGTTTCGAAAGTGGACGGCGACACTATATATGTGTACTTCAGCAAGCTTGGTCAGACCAAGAAGCTGCTTAAGGATTACGCACCCATTGTCAAGATTTCGTAAGGGCGCGAATCGCGGCGTAAAATAGCCAAGGGTATCAGTGAAAGTCCAGCCGATCGAGTCGGCTGGTGTAAGGCCCCGCAGCATGCGGGAACGAAAAGATAAAAGGGGAAGTACATGACGGCACCTACCATCGTCGTTGGCCACAAGAATCCGGATAACGACGCCATCTGTGCGGCAGTCGGCTATGCATACTTGAAGAACGAGCTGGCCAAGCGCGATTCCGATGGCAAGACCAAGCCGACCGAATACGTTCCGGCTCGTCTTGGGCCTCTTCCGCCTGAAACGGCGAAGGTTCTCGAAGAGAACGGCATCGAGCCTCCCATGCTCATCAGCAACCTTCATGCTCGTGTTTCCGATGTCATGACGTCGAATCCGTATTCCATCAAGGCTGACGCTCGTCTTCTTGATGCCGGTCGCGCCATGCGCGAGCACAATGTTCGTGCTTTGGTCGTCGAGAACGAGGACGGCACGTGCCGTGGCCTTATGACCCTGCGCATGCTGGCATGGCGCTATGTTTCCGCTACCGATCTCATGCAGACCGGTGCAGCCGAGAAGGCTGTCGCCGAGGACCTTATCGCTTCCCTTGATCAGAAGGTCGAGGACCTCACCGAGGTCGAGGTTCTCAAACTCGACAAGGACGGCATCCTGTCCGAGGCTGTTGACGAGCTTATGACCAGCTCCCTTCGCGAGGCTCTCGTCATCGACGAGCAGGGTCGCGCCGCAGGCATCGTCACTCGTTCCGACGTCGCCGTTCGTCCCCGCCGCAAGGTCATTCTGGTCGACCACAACGAGCTTCGTCAGGCCGCCGACGGCATCGAGGAGGCCGAGGTCGTTGAGATTATCGATCATCATCGTATCGCCGACGTCAGCACGGTCAACCCCATCAAGTTCATGAACCTCCCCGTAGGCTCGACTGCAACGATCGTTGCCATGGAGTTCAACCGCTTGGGCGTCGAGCTTCCGCAGAACATCGCTCGCGTGCTGCTGTCGGCCATCATGACCGACACGGTCATGCTGAAGTCCCCGACCGCAACCGACATCGATGCTCAGGTCGCTAACAAACTGGGCGAGATCATCGGTGAAGAGCCCATCGCTTACGGCATGCGCGTGTTCCGTATGCGCGGCGGCGACGCCGACATGCCCATCGAGAAGTTCGTTGGCGCCGACTCCAAGGAGTTCGAGCTCCCCGACGGCGGCGTCGTTCTCATCGCTCAGCATGAGACCGTCGATCTTGCCACGTGCATGCAGCGTGAGAAGGAAATCCGCGCACACATGAACAAGCTTCTTAACGATCATGGTTATGTCTTCGTTCTGCTTATGGTCACCGATATTCTGGCTGAGGGCAGCCAGTTTATCTGCGAAGGCGATCGTCGCATCGTCAATCGCGCGTTCGACATCAGCTGCACGGGCGAGGGCGGCACGTGGATGCCCGGCGTTCTTTCGCGCAAGAAGCAGGTTGCCGCTCGCGTTCTTGGCGCTTAGACGTCCATATCGGATGTGCTTTTCGAAGCCCCCTTGGCTGCTTTAAAAGCAATGACGCAACGCTCCCTCGGCACTGCGACGGGGGAGCGTTCTTAATTTTGCTGCACTGCGTTTGGCGGCTATCGGGTAGTTGGAAGGCGTCAGTGTCCGATTTTGATCCGCTAATCAACAGATTGCGAATGAAATACGCGCGAGATGTGACGTGTTTGTGATTGTGGAAGTCGAACAACACATTGACCTGCATAAATGTGGGGTATGGAGTATGGACACACCCGGGTGCGTGGCGTTTGACAGCCCCTGTAGCCGATGATAAAGTTTCGATTCGCGTCTGAAAGGGCGTAAGTTTTCGTGTGCGTATCAGCTGAACGCACAGAAAGCGAGAAATGGTAACAACTTTGGTAGCAACCACGGATGAACAGCGCAAAGGGGAAGGCCAACGCCTAGCTGAAGCGCAGGTCGGCGTGAAGGATTAAAGAAGGAGAAGAAGTTGCCTACAATCAACCAGTTGGTCCGCAAGGGCCGCAAGAAGCAGGTCGACAAGAAGAAGACCCCGGCTTTGAAGGGCAACCCGCAGAAGCGCGGCGTGTGCACCCGTGTGTACACCACCACGCCTAAGAAGCCGAACTCGGCTCTGCGTAAGGTTTGCCGTGTCCGCCTTGTCAACGGCATGGAGGTTACCGCCTACATCCCCGGCATCGGCCACAACCTGCAGGAGCACTCCATGGTGCTTATCCGCGGCGGTCGTGTTAGGGACCTCCCTGGTGTCCGCTACAAGGTCATCCGTGCGGCTCTCGACTGCGCTGCAGTCAACAACCGCATGCAGGCTCGCAGCTGCTACGGCGCTAAGCGTCCTAAATAAGTAATCAATAAGTCGCGCGGGCAAAAAGCCTAATGGGGACAAAGGGTCCCTCGAAGCGCGCAGGAACATGAAGGAGTAATACATGCCGCGTCGTGCAGCAGCAATCCGCCGCGAAGTGCAGCCGGATGCAAAGTACAACAATCGTTTGGTCACCCAGCTGATCAACAAGGTCCTCCTGGACGGCAAGAAGTCCGTCGCTGAGGGCATCGTCTATGGCGCTTTCGACCTGGTCGAGGCTAAGACCGGCGAGGATCCCCTGTCCGTCTTCAAGAAGGCCATGGACAATGTCCGCCCCACGCTCGAGGTTAAGCCGAAGCGTGTCGGTGGCGCAACCTACCAGGTTCCGATGGAGGTCAACTCCCGTCGTGCAACCACGCTGGCTATCCGTTGGATCGTCGACTTCTCCCGCAAGCGTCGTGAGCACACCATGAAAGAGCGCCTTGCCGCCGAGATCATGGACGCCGCTGAGGGTCAGGGCGCTTCCGTTAAGCGTCGCGAGGACCTCTACAAGATGGCCGAGTCCAACCGTGCGTTCTCGCACTACCGTTTCTAGGAAAGGTTAAGCATAATGGCTGCTAAAACCTCCCTTGAGCATACGCGTAACTTCGGTATCATGGCCCACATCGATGCAGGCAAGACCACCACTACCGAGCGTATCCTCTACTACACGGGCAAGACTCATAAGATCGGTGAGGTCCATGACGGCGCTGCCACCATGGACTGGATGGTTCAGGAGCAGGAGCGCGGCGTAACCATCACCGCAGCTGCTACTACGTGCTTCTGGAAGAAGGACGGTGCTGACTACCGTTTCCAGATCATCGACACTCCGGGTCACGTCGACTTCACCGCCGAGGTTGAGCGCTCCCTGCGCGTTCTCGACGGCACCGTTGCGGTTTTCGACGCCGTTGCCGGTGTTCAGCCCCAGTCCGAGACCGTTTGGCGTCAGGCCGAGCGTTACGGTGTTCCGCGTATCGCTTTCATCAACAAGTACGACCGCGTTGGCGCTGATTTCATTCATGCTATCCAGACCATGCGTGACCGCCTTGGCGCAAACGCAGTTGCCGCTCAGCTCCCCATGGGCGCCGAGGACAACTTCTGGGGCGTTATCGACCTGGTTACCATGACCGCATGGGACTTCAAGGCCGATGACAAGGGCATGACTTATCCCGAGCCTATGGACGCCATCCCGGCCGAGTTCGCAGACGATGCTGCCATGTATCGTCAGGAGCTCGTCGACGCCGCAGCTGACTGCGACGACGATCTGATGGAGAAGGTCCTTATGGACGAGGAGATCTCCGTCGAAGAGCTCAAGGCTGCTCTGCGCAAGGGCGTTATCGCTTGCAAGATCAACCCGGTCTTCGTTGGCTCTGCCTACAAGAACAAGGGCGTTCAGGAACTGCTCGACGCCGTTGTCGACTACCTGCCTGCTCCGAACGACGTTCCCGCCATCAAGGGTACCAACCCTGCTACCGGCGAAGAGGACGTGCGTCCGAGCGATCCTAAGGCTCCGTTCAGCGCGCTGGCCTTCAAGATCATGACCGACCCCTTCGTCGGCAAGCTCACCTACCTGCGTGTTTACTCCGGTAGCCTCGAGGCTGGTTCCTATGTGACCAACGCCACGAAGGACAAGAAAGAGCGCATCGGCCGTCTTCTGCAGATGCACTCCAATCAGCGTATCGACATCGATGCTTGCTCCGCTGGCGACATTGTTGCCGTTGTCGGCCTGAAGAACACCACCACGGGCGACACTCTGTGCGATGAGGACGCTCCGATCATCCTTGAGTCCATGCAGTTCGCTGACCCGGTTATCGACATTGCCGTCGAGCCCAAGACCAAGGCTGAGCAGGATAAGATGGGCCTTGCCCTTCAGAAGCTCGCCGAGGAGGACCCGACCTTCCGCGTTTCCACCAACCAGGAAACCGGCCAGACCATCATCGCCGGCATGGGCGAGCTCCATCTGGAGATCATCGTCGACCGTCTGCTGCGCGAGTTCAAGGTCGAGGCTAACGTCGGTAAGCCTCAGGTTGCTTATCGCGAGACGGCTACCCAGCCCGCTCTCAACGTTCAGGGCAAGTTCGTCCGCCAGTCCGGCGGTCGTGGCCAGTACGGTGACGTCGTCATCAACCTGTACCCGCAGGAGCAGGGCAAGGGCTATGAGTTCGAGAACAAGATCGTCGGCGGCGTCGTGCCGAAGGAGTACATCCCTTCGGTAGACAAGGGCATCCAGGAGGCTCTCTCCACCGGTGTTCTGGCTGGCTATCCCGTTGAGGACATCCGTGTCGAGCTCATCGACGGTTCTTACCACGAAGTCGACTCCTCCGAGGCGGCATTCAAGGTTGCTGGCTCCATGGCATTCAAGGCCGCTATGAAGAAGGCCGCTCCAGTCATCCTCGAGCCTGTCATGGCCGTCGAGGTCGAGACTCCCGAAGAGTACCTCGGCTTCGTCATGGGCGACATCCCCAGCCGTCGTGGCATGATCCAGGGTCAGGAGCAGCGCAGCAACACCGTTGCCGTCACTGCTAAGGTTCCTCTGGGCGAGATGTTCGGTTACGCAACCGAGCTGCGCAGCGGTACTCAGGGTCGCGCTACTTACACCATGCAGTTCGACTCTTATCAGCCGGTTCCCAAGAGCGTGGCAGAAGACATTATCAGCAAGGCCGGCGGCAACGCTTCTTAAGCGGATGCACGTAGCTTAATTTGGAAGGAAAACAAGTGGCTAATCAGAAGATTCGCATCCGCTTGAAGGGTTACGACCATGAGATCGTGGATCAGTCCACCAAGCTCATCGTCGACACCGCTCAGAAGACGGGTGCCAAAGTAAGTGGTCCCATCCCGCTGCCGACGGAGCGCAACCTGTTCACCGTCGTTCGCGGCCCGCACGTCGACAAGGACTCGCGCGAGCAGTTCGAGATGCGCACTCATAAGCGCCTCATCGACATCCTCGAGCCCACGCCCAACACGGTTGATTCGCTCATGCGCCTCGACCTCCCGGCTGGTGTCGACATCGAGATCAAGCTGTAAGGGGGATACCGAGAATGATCAACGCTATCTTCGGTAAAAAGGTCGGCATGACCCAGATTTTCGACGAGAACGACAAGATCGTCCCCGTCACCGTTATCCAGGCAGAGCCCAACACGGTTTGCCAGGTGAAGACCGCTGAGACCGACGGCTACGAGGCTGTTCAGCTCGGTTTCGGCGACATCAAGGAGAAGAAGGTCAACAAGCCCATGGGCGGTCACTTCGCCAAACAGGGCGTTGCACCTCGTCGTTACCTCCGCGAGGTCCGCGTCGAGTCCGGCGCCGAGCACACTCTTGGTGAACTCCAGACCGTCGCTGCTTTCGCTGACGTGAAGAAGGTCGACGTTACCGGCACCTCCAAGGGTAAGGGTTTCGCTGGCGTTATCCGTCGCTATGGCTTCGCAGGCGGCCCTGGTGGACATGGTGCGCACTTCCATCGCGCTCCCGGTTCCGTCGGTCAGTGCGCTACGCCCTCCCGTGTCTTCAAGGGCGTCCGCATGCCGGGTCACATGGGCTGCGACCGCGTCACCGTTAAGAACCTCGAGGTCGTTCGCGTTGATGAGGACATGAACCTCATCCTCGTCAAGGGCGCCGTCCCCGGCGGCAAGAACGGCATCGTCCGCGTGCGCATGGCCTAATGAACTGAACCGTTAAGGAGCAATATCACATGACTGCTATCGATATCAAAGACGCCAAGGGCGCAGCGGCGGGTACCGCCGAGCTCGCAGCGTCCGTGTTCGGCATCGAGCCGAACGTACCGGTGATGCATCAGGTCGTCCGCGCTCAGCGTGCTTCCTGGCGTCAGGGTACTCATGACACCCGCACCCGCGGCGAGGTCCGTGGCGGCGGCAAGAAGCCTTGGAAGCAGAAGGGCACCGGTCGTGCCCGCCAGGGCTCCATCCGTTCGCCCCAGTGGCGTGGCGGCGGCACCGTTTGGGGTCCGCATCCTCGTTCCTATGCTTTCAAGGTGAACAGCAAGGAAATCAAGCTTGCTATGCGTTCTGCTCTCTCCGCCAAGCTCGCTGACGGCCAGCTGACCGTCGTTGACGACTTCGGCTTCGAGAAGCCTTCCACCAAGGCTGCAATCGCTGCCATGAAGGCACTCGGCCTTGAGGGTCGTACCACCATCATCGTTGCCAGCGACGACATCGAGACGTTCCTGTCTTTCCGCAACGTTCCGGCTGTCATCGTTGTTCCTGCAACCGAGATCAACACCTACGAGATTCTTGACAACAAGAACCTCGTCATCACCACGCAGGCTCTGAAGCGCATCGAGGAGGTGCTTGCATAATGAAGGACGCTCGCAGCATCATCATCCGCCCCATCATCACCGAGCATAGCTACGATGCAATGGAGCAGAACAAGTACACCTTCGAGGTTGCCAAGAACGCCAACAAGGTTGAGATCGCCAAGGCAATCGAAGAGCTGTTCAACGTCAAGGTCGTCAAGGTCAACACCCTGAACGTCAAGCCCAAGACCAAGCGCGTTCGCGTTGTCGAGGGTCTTACCCGCACCTGGAAGAAGGCTGTTGTCACCCTTAAGGACGGCGACACCATCGAGATCTTCGCTTCCTAATCGACGGTTGACTGTCAACTCGGTTTTTAGAAAGGCACCCTGCATAGGGTGCCTTTCTTTTTGGGTATAATCAGTTGAAAGAGATAGAGTATCGCGGGTGCGCCTGCCTTCGGAGGGGTGACGTGCATGAGTTTCGTGGAGTTTCATGACGTTAAAAAGATCTACCAAATGGGCGAGGTCGAAGTCGTTGCCGTTGCGGGCATGACTTTTTCCATTGAGGAAGGCGAGTTCGTCTGCATCGTGGGTCCCTCCGGTGCCGGCAAAACCACGCTTCTTAACATGCTCGGAGGCATGACTGGCTGCACGTCAGGTAAGATTCTCCTTGATGGGCGCGAGATCAGCGGCCTTGGCGAGCGAGACCTTACTCTGTACCGTCGCCACGACATCGGCTTCGTGTTCCAGTTTTACAACCTCGTCCAAAACCTCACTGCGCTCGAGAATGTCGAGCTTGCCTCTCAGATCTGCCGTAATCCGCTTGATGCAGCTGAGGTTATGGGGCAGGTTGGCTTGTCGCATCGCTTGAACAACTTCCCCTCGCAGCTTTCCGGTGGCGAGCAGCAGCGAGTCGCTATCGCGCGTGCGTTGGCGAAAAACCCCAAGCTTCTTCTTTGCGACGAACCCACGGGTGCTCTTGACTATCAGACCGGCAAGGCAATTCTTAAACTGCTTCAGGATACCTGTCGCAACACCGGCAAAACTGTCGTTCTCATCACGCATAACCTTGCATTCACGTCAATTGCCGACCGCGTGATCCATGTGCGCGAGGGCCGTGCGGCATCCGTCGAAGTGAATGCCAACCCTGTTTCCGCCGACACGCTTGAATGGTAGATCTATGGCTAGCGCATTCGGAAAAGATGTCCTTCGATCGATAACCAAGAAGGTTGGCAGGTTCATTGCCTTGGCTGTCATCGTCGGCTTGGGCGTGGGCTTTTTTGCCGGCTTGCGCATGACTGCGCCCGACATGAAAAGCACGGCCGATCAATACTACGACTCAACTTCAACCATGGATCTGCGTATCGCATCCACCATGGGCCTTAATGCCGACGACATCGACGCGATAGCCGGGCTTGACGGCGTCGATCAGGTCATGCCCGCCTTTGAAACCGATGCCGTCGCATCCCTTAACGGTAAGCAGCACACGTTTCGCATCCATTCATTGCCTGAAGCCGCAACTGGCGAATCCGACTTTCGCACATCGGGGATAGTTCGAGAAAACGCGAAAGGGGCTTATCTTAACCAGCTTGTTGTTGACGAAGGACGACTGCCCGAGAAGGCGGGGGAATGCGTCATCTCGGCTGACGTGGTTCTGGAAACGACCCCTTCGATCGGTGATGTCATCACCGTCGATTCCGGCGTGGGCGACATCGATGACGTTCTGACAACGCGCACGCTCACCATCGTCGGCAAGGTTCATTCGCCCTATTACGTCCAATCGGCAAGCCTTGGCACAAGCACGTTGGGTTCGGGCGTGGTCCAGGAGTACGTCTACACAACCGAGTCCACATTTGCCAAGGATTACCCCATCACGGAGGCTTTCGTAACGGTTAAGGGCGCAAAGGGGTTGCATGCCTCATCCGATGCGTACCAAAGCCTTGTCGATTCGGTTTCTGAAGAGATCGCATCGATTTCCGACGATCGCGAGCAAGCGCGTCTTGAGCAGTTGAAGGGCGACGCCCAAAAGGAGCTTGATGAATCCCGCGCCGAATTCGATAGGGAAAAAGCCGATGCTGAAGCCGAGCTGTCCAATGCTAAAACGAAGCTCGACAATGCGCTGAATGAGATTACGGTTAACGAGTCAAACCTCATCGAAGCTCAGCGTCAGCATGATACGGGCGTCAGCGAGCTCGTCCAGAAAAGAGCGGACGCCAAAGCCGCTTTTGAGTCTGCGGAACAGCAAATCGTCGACAATCAGGCACAGATCGACGAGGGGCGCCAAGCTCTCGAGCAGGGTGAGCAGCAGTACGCAGCAGGTCAGGCCGAGTATCAGAAGAACCAAAGCGCACTTGATGCCCAGCGGGCCGCATATGAACAATCGGGTGTGATCGATCCTTATACCGAGGCTGTTATATCAGCTACTCAGGCGAAGCTTGACGAGGTGAAAGCTCAGCTTGCGCAGTCGCGCACTCAACTCGACCAAACTAAAGCTCAGCTTGACGAGGGTCAAGCGCAAATCGATCAAACGAATACCCAGCTTCAGCAGCAAAAGACCGAAGCCGAAGCAGCTATGGCTGCTGCCGAGCAGCAGCTTGCTAGCGCTCAGCAACAAATCAACGACGGGTGGTCTCAAATCCAGTCGGGCAAAGACAGCTATGCAACCGGTCTTGCCGAGTACAACGACGGTCGCGCCAAGGCTGACAGCGAATTCGCCGAGGCTGAACAAAAGATCGCCGACGCCCAGGATAAGGTCGATTCAATCGAGCGCCCCGACTGGCTTATCATGGATAGAACGAAGAACGTTGGTTTGGTAAGCTTCACGTCCGACGCCGATCGCGTCGACCACATCGCGTCCGTGTTCCCCTTCATCTTCTTCTTGGTTGCCGCACTGGTCGCGCTCACCACCATGACGCGCATGGTCGATGAGGAGCGCGTGCTTATCGGCACCTACAAAGCTTTGGGGTACTCTCGCAGCCGCATCGCGTGGAAGTACCTCGGCTATGCCGTGGCGGCTTCGGGCATCGGTTCTCTCTTGGGTATCTTGCTCATGGGCAAGAGCCTGCCCATTGTCATCATGCACGCGTACGCGATCATTTATTACGTTCCAATGGGCGGTCTCTCATTCGACCCCTTCATCACTGCTTTGTCAGCGGGCCTGGGCATCGGCATCACCGTCCTCGCTACTGCGATTGCGGCGTTCACGCAGCTGAAGGAAGACCCGGCAAGCCTTATGCAGCCTCGTGCGCCGAAGGCCGGTAAACGAATCATTCTCGAGCGGATCACGCCGATCTGGAGTCACTTGTCGTTCTCGTGGAAGGTTACGGCGCGCAATATCTTCCGTTACAAAAAGCGCTTCTTCATGACGCTTATCGGAATCGCGGGTTGCACGGCTCTCATGCTTACCGGATGGGGTCTGCGCGACTCGATCAACGACATCATTGACACGCAGTACGGCCAGCTCATCCATTACACCTCTACCATCACGCGTACCAGCGACGCTTCTCAGGAAGACATCGATAAGATCGAATCTGTTCTGACTAACGATTCCGTTGTGACTGATTTTACCGAGGCGTATTACGAGACCATGTTGGTCGTTGACGAGGCGGGGGAAGACCATCGCGCAAGCATCGTCGTCCCGAAGGATCTGACCGGGTTCCCCAACGTGTGGACTCTGCGCGATCGTTTGTCGCACGATCCCATTCCCATGACGGCCGATAGTGTGGTGGTCTCCGAGAAACTTGCTATCGACCTGGGTGTTCGGGTTGGCGACACCTTAAGCGTCGCCGCCCAAGACACCATGGGCAATGCCGAGAACGAGCGTCATTCGCTTACGGTTACCGGCATCGCCGAGAATTATCTTCATGATTATCTGTTCGTGGGCGAGGGTGCCTATCGTGAGGCGTTCGGAAGCGACCCTGATTACGCGACGTGGTACGCCTGCATCGGCGAGGATCAAGACGAACGCACCATTTTTGATGAGCAGATGTCTGCGATCGACGGCGTTAAGACGCTTGCGTACAACGATGAGATCATCAAATCGTACCGCTCCATGCTCAAGAGCGTCGACTTGATCGTGGTTGTTCTGGTTGTTGCAGCTGCGCTTCTTGCGTACATCGTTTTGTACAACCTCACCAACATCAACGTCGAGGAACGCGTTCGCGAAATCGCGACGCTCAAGGTGCTTGGCTTCACCAGGCGCGAGACGTACGCATATATCTTCCGCGAAATCCTTATCACGGTGGTGCTCGGTTGCTTGCTCGGCCTGTTCCTGGGCATCTTCCTCGAGGCGTTCGTGGTTCAATCCGCCGAGGTTGATCAAGCCATGTTCGGTCGAATCATCCACCCCATGAGTTTCGTCATATCGTTCGTGCTCACGGTTGTTTTCGCGTGTCTGGTCCTGTTCCTCATGCGCCATAAGTTGGCTCGAATCGACATGGTTGAAAGTTTGAAATCCATGGAGTAGGGGACATACGTTAGAATAATCTGGTTAATTAGACGGGAGCGACGTCGGCGTGCAGCCGACGTCGGCTGTTAAGGAGCAATCAATGAAGGTAGTTCAGCTTGCAAAAGACGAGCAGTCGGTGACCCTTGAGGTCGCGGCAACCGAGCAGGAAGTCAATCGTGCGTTCGAAGTTGCCGAGATCAACTTCTGCCAGGCTATGGGTGTTCGCATGGATCCCCAGAAAACTCTTGCACAGTCTGCGGCCGAGCAAATGGGCATCAGCAACCTCGACATGCTGGTGAACCAGCAGGCTGTCGATGCCCTTGTTCCCATGGCCATCGACAAACATGGCGTGTGCCCCGCGTTCATGCCCTCCATCGAGAACGCCGACCTTGTCATGCGCGGCAAACCGTTCAAGTTCACCGTGAACGTCATCGTCAAGCCTGAATTCGAGCTTGCATCGTACGACCCAGTTTCCATCTCCGTGTTCCCATACGATGGCGACGAGGCCACGGTTGAGCAGCAGCTCCATCAGATGCTCGTCAATCGTGCCGAGTTCGTCGACGTCGAAGAGGATCGCCCTCTTGTTAACGGCGACGCAGCTTTCCTGTCCTTGGTCTGCAAGCAGGACGGTAACGAGATCAAGCCCCTTACCACCGAAGGTCGCACGTACGTGCTGGGCTCTGGCGGCATGCCCGTTACTTTCGAGCAAAACGTCATCGGCATGAAGAAGGGCGAGACCAAGACGTTCACGTTCGAGGCTCCGCGTTACGACGGATCCTCTGACAAGGTCGAGCCTTATGAGGCAACCGTTGGCGTTATCTCCATCCAGAAGGAGATCGTGCCCGAGCTTACCGACGAGTGGGTCGCCCAGAATTCTTCCGACTACAAGACGGTTGCTGAGCTTCGCGAGGCCCTTACCAAGGAAGTCCACCGTGTTCGTCGCGCACAGTACGATGACTATGTTCGCAATGTCGCATCGGTTGAGCTTTCCAAGCGCTTCATGGGCCATATCCCCGACGAGGTTTTCGAGGGCACCCGTACCAAGATCACCAACGACCTGCGTCAGCAGGTTAGCTCTCAGGGCATCCGCTGGGAGGAGTTCGTTTCCCGCAACGGTGGGGAAGAGCAAGTAGAACGCAACATCTTCATGCAGACGCGTCAGTCGCTGGTGCAGTGCTATGCGCTTGACGCTATTTTCCGCACCCAGGGTCTTAAGGTTACCGAGCAGGATATCAAGGACGTCTGCGAGCAAATCAACCCGCAGCTGCCCGATGAGGCTCGTAAGATGATGGAGGAGCAGGGCTACGGTTTCTCTCTGCGCGAGTCCGCCGAGCGCTACTGCGCCAGCAAGTGGGTTGTCGAACATGCTCAGATCGCTTACAAGAACCCCGAGACTCAGGAAGAGCAGGCTGAGTAGCCGATGCTCGGTCGCGTACTTCTCATAGCGAACCCTACGGCGCAGAACAGCGCGGCAGGTGAAGCGATCGACGTCGCTGCGGGCCTTGTTTCGGTTCTGCCTGGTTGCGAGTCGCTTGAGGTGGCCACGACCAATGCTCCGGGCCATGCAAAAGACATCGCCTCCAAGGCCCAGGGTTTCGACACCTTTGTCGCGCTGGGCGGAGACGGCCTGGTTCACGAGGTGTGCAATGGAATCATGATGCGTGACGACGTCGCTGTTCGCAGCGACGTCGCGCGCATTCAGATGGGCCTCATCCCATTTGGGTCGGGTAACGATTATGCCCGCACCCTTGGGATGTCGACTGACCTGAAAACAGCTGCCGTGCAGCTGGCTGAGGCCCAACCTGCAATGCTCGATGTAGGTGTATGCAACGGAGAGTACTTCTGCGAAACGCTGTCTTTCGGTCTTGATGCCGCAATCGCGCTCGATACGGTCGAACGTCGCAAGCGCACAGGCAAAACAGGCACTCAGCTGTATCTTGCAAGCGGAATCGATCAGCTGCTCCATCATCTCGATATCCATACTGCAACGGTTCGCTTCGACGATCTGCCGCCCCAAACCGTCGACATGCATTTGCTTGCCGTCCAGATCGGCAGAACTTATGGGGGAGGCTTCGCGGTTTGCCCCGAAGCCGATGTCCAAGACGGCCTTTTCGACATCTGCACCGCCCGTGCGCCTATGACCTTGGCTCAAGCCGGCCTTACGTTCGCCCTTGCGAAAGACGGTCGCCAC
>URZP01000012.1 GCA_900552365.1 uncultured Coriobacteriaceae bacterium | reverse complement strand
TCGTGCCGATGGCCATGACCTCGCCCGTGGCCTTCATCTGTGTACCGAGGCGGCGGGACGCGCCGACGAACTTGTCAGGGCGGCTCCGACTTCAACCCCAAGGGCAAGTCCGACCGCGAGGTCATGGCCTTCTGCCAGTCGTTCATGACCGAGCTGTACCGCCATATCGGCGCAGATACCGACGTTCCGGCCGGCGATATCGGCGTTGGCGCTCGCGAGGTTGGCTACCTGTTCGGCCAGTACAAGCGCATTCGCGATTGCTACGAGGGCGTTCTTACCGGCAAGGGCCTTGCGTTCGGCGGATCGCTTGCCCGCACCGAGGCCACGGGTTACGGCGCGGTTTACCTGACCGCCGAGTACCTGCGCAGCGTGAAGGGCGATACCCTTGAAGGCAAGACGGTTGTCGTTTCGGGTGCCGGCAACGTTGCCACGTACGCCATCGAGAAGCTTGACCAGCTTGGCGCCAAGGCTGTCACCTGCTCTGATTCCACCGGCTGGGTTTACGACCCCGAGGGCATCGACGTCGCCGCCCTTAAGGACATCAAGGAAGTCAAGCGCGCCCGTCTTTCCGAGTACACCAACTATCGCCCCAATGCCGAGTACCATGAGGGTCGCGGCGTGTGGCAGATCAAGTGCGACATCGCCATGCCGTGCGCTACGCAGAACGAGCTTCTCCTCGACGATGCCAAGCAGCTTGTTGCAAACGGCTGTCAGGTGGTCACCGAGGGCGCTAACATGCCCACCACGCTTGAGGCAACCAAGTACCTGCAGGACAACGGCGTGACCTTCTTCCCTGGCAAGGCCTCTAACGCCGGCGGCGTTGCCACCAGCGGTCTTGAGATGACCCAGAACTCCGAGCGTCTTTCTTGGTCGTTCGACGAGGTCGATGCCAAGCTCGAGGGCATCATGAAGGGCATCTTCCATGCCGCCGATGACGCTGCACGCGAAGCTGGCATGGAGGGCAACTACGTTGCAGGCGCGAACATCGCCGGCTTCAAGAAGGTTGCCGACGCCATGATCGCTCAGGGTGTTTGCTAGCCTGTCTCATTTGGACATATGCGCAGTTGAAACGCTGTGGGGTTCTATGGCCCCGCAGCGTTTTTTCATGTACGGCAGCTTCTAGACGAGTGGGTTGGCGGCTTTTGGCTACATTGCCGGTGTTGCTCGTCCTTGCAATCTTGAGGGGCTCTGGCAAGCCCGTTCAGAACCCCAGCAGATTCTCGTAAAGCCGCTCGCCCTTCTTCGAGAACACGTTGAATACCACCGTCATATCTGTTTCGGGGTGGCTGGCAAGCCATGCCTTTACGGTATCCACTGCGATCTGCGACGCCTCTTTTTCGGGGAACCCGAACACGCCGGTCGAGATGCCGCAGAATGCAATTGAATACATGCCGTGCTTCGCCGCTGCATCCAAACAACTCTTGTAGCACGAGGCCAGCTCGCGCTTGTGTTCGGGGGTGGGGTTTCCGTTGGCGATGGGGCCTACGGTATGTACTACGTATTTGCTGGGCAGGTTGTAAGCGCTGGTTACCTTCGCCGCTCCCGTTGGCTCTTCGTGCCCTTGTCCTTTCATCAGCCTGTCGCACTCCATGCGCAGCTGCACCCCGGCATACGTGTGGATGGCGTTGTCGATGCAATGATGACCGGGAACCCAGCACCCCAGCATTTGCGAATTCGCGGCGTTCACAATGCCGTCAACGGCCAGCGTGGTGATGTCGCCGAGCCATAGGCGGATGCGGTCGTTGGCGGGCGAAGGGCGTGTGTCGTCCAGGGTCGAGATGCCGTATTCGGCAATAAGGCTCTGGAGCAGTTGGTCTTGCGTGGCAAGGAAGTTCTCGCTTGCAGGTTGCGGGTGGCGGGTGTTCACCAGGCCGCGAAAGATAGCCCAAAGGCGGTCGTCGTCAAGGGTACCGCCCGATTCGGCGCGTTCGAGCTGTTCGACTTGGTCGAATTGCTGGCGCTCGGTATATAGGTACTCGATCAGGCTTATAAGTTCGTCGTGGTGGTTCGCGGCCATGTTCTCTCCCTTCGAATTGTCTCGATGCGCTCCGTTTGGTTTTATCCGTTTGTGATTCTAGCCTTTTTCGGGAGCGGAAACGCACTGCGCGCCTCAACGTTCATGCGGGTTATCATGGGTTCGGGCGGAAACGCCCTATTCGTGTTTGTGCATTGTTCGCGTGGGTCTTAAATCCTGCGTTTAAGGGGAAATCTGTGCTAATCGAATCGCTTGTTTACCCGTTCGAGAAAACCGGCTGCCTCGATGCGTTCTGGGGCAAGCTTGACGCCGGGCAAGATGCCGTTTTGGGCGTGGCCTCTTCGGCGCGTCCCTTTATGGTTGCTGCTCGTTTCGCGTATCGGCCTCAGCCTACGCTTGTCGTTGTTGCAGGCGAGGACGCGGCTCTTTCGTTTGCACGCAACGTGGCGGCGTATTTGGGCGAAGATCGCGTCCTTCGTTTTCCCGAGCGTACTGACTATCCTTTTGAGATGAAGCCGCGGAATGCTAAGAAGGCCGCCGAGTCGGCGAAGCTTGCGGCTCGTCGAATGGAAGCCGCCTTTGCGCTCCATGAGGGTAAGGACGTCGTTGTGATTGCCAGCGCGCGTGCTCTTTTGCGCATGCTGCCTCCGGCGGAAAGCGACGTGTGCGTGCCGCTGGTTTTCCAAACGGGCGTTGAGGTGGCTGATATGCCAGGCGCTTCGAAGCGCGGGGTCGATTCGTTCGAGGGCATCGCGCGCTCTTTGGAGGAGTGCGGCTACGCCAACACCGGCGAGATCGACGGCCCTGGCACGTTCGCGGTTCGCGGAGGCGTGATCGATGTGTTTCCGGGCAACTCGGTTTTTCCCGTGCGCATCGATTTCTTCGGCGACGAGGTTGATGAGATCAGGCGAATCGTTCCGTCGACAGGGCAGACCATTTCGTCGCTTGATTCCATCGAAGTTTACCCGGTTCGCGAGTTCTCGTGCTCGGCGACCTCGCGAGCGAAGGCCATCCAGAAGCTCGAGCGCTCGGCGCGCACCAATCCTGCTCATCGTGATTTGCTTGAGCAGCTCGAGGGTGGGCTTCATTTCGAGGGCGCCGATGCCCTGTTGACGATGATCCACGACAAGACCGTTACTTTGGGCGATTACGCGCGAAAGGGCGTTTTGTCGTGCTTGGTCGAGCCGCGTTCTCTTGTTGATGACGCCATGCATGCGATGGACGAGATCTCAGCCCGCGCAAAGGGGTCGAACATCGCGCTTGAGGGGTTGTATGCATCTCCGGCAGCGCTGGATTTCGGCGGCGACGTGCGTGCGACGTACTTGTCCATCATGCGCGTTGGAAGCGCGCTTGATGAAGAGCTGCCAGTCAAACGCGTTGAGGTGGCGGGGCATCCCGAGAAGTTGTACGGCCGTCTTCGCCAGCTCATCGACGACAACTACTTGGTGGTGTTCTCGGCTCCGGGTTATCGCGCCCGTGAGGACATGAAGCTTGCGTTCGTCGAGCACAGCCTGCCTATTCAGGAGAGGCTTGATTCAGACGCCGAGCGCTCTTCGACGCCGAAGGGGCTTTCGCGAAAGCCCCTGACAGCGTCAGAGGGTCTGGAAGCGCAGCGACAGCGTCCTGGCACTTCGGCCGAGCTCGGTGTTGGCGGTTCGGCGACGTCGGCGCTCGCACGTGAGGCAAGGGCGCGCGTTTCCAACGAAGATGAGCACGTCGAGCTTCGAAAGCGCCGCCTCCGTCGTGGCGTGGTCAACGTCGTCGACGTCGATATTCCCCTGGGCATGATCATCCCTAAAGCGAAGCTTGCCATGATCAGCTTGTCTGACACGCAAGGCGCCCAGGCGCATCGCGCTAACCGCCGTGTCGACGTGACCGAGGTCACGTTCCCGTACAAGCCGGGCGACTATGTCGTTCATGCTGCTCACGGCATTGCGTACTTCGCGGGGTTGGTGCGCCGCGAGATCGACGGCACCGAACGCGATTACCTTGAGCTGAAATACGACGGCGAAGACAAGCTGTTCGTTCCGGTCGAGCAGCTTGACCGCGTCACGCGTTATGTGGGTCCCGAAGGCTCAAGCCCGCGCCTTACGCGTCTGAACACTTCGGACTGGTCGCGCGCTCTTTCGAAGGCGCGCAAGGCAACGAAGAAACTCGCGTTCGATTTGGTGGACGTCTATGCTCGTCGTGCGGCGGTGCAGGGTTTCCGCTTCAGCCCCGATACTCCGTGGCAGCGCGAAATGGAAGACGCTTTCCCGTATCGGGAAACCCCCGATCAGCTTTCCGCTATCGCCGACGTGAAGGCGGACATGCAATCGCCTAGGCCGATGGACCGACTGGTCTGCGGCGATGTTGGCTTTGGCAAGACCGAGGTCGCGCTTCGTGCCGCGTTCAAGGCCACTCAAGATAACAAGCAAGTCATGGTTTTGTGCCCGACCACCATTTTGGCCCAGCAGCACTACACCAACTTCAGCGAGCGTTGCGAGCCCTTTGGCGTGAAAGTCGAGGTGCTTTCTCGTTTCCGCACGCCCCAGCAGCAACAAGTCGCGCTTGAGGGCTTCTCGAACGGCGACGTCGATATCCTGGTGGGCACGCATCGCCTGCTTTCGCGCGATGTGAACCCCCATGATCTTGGTCTTGTCATCATTGACGAGGAGCAGCGTTTCGGCGTGGGCCACAAAGAGCAGATGAAGAATCTGCGCGAGTACATCGACGTGCTCACGCTTTCGGCAACGCCCATCCCGCGCACCATGCAGATGTCGCTTTCCGGTGTGCGCGACATGAGCCTGATCCTCACGCCGCCTGACGAGCGCCGTCCTGTTGAAGTGCACGTGGGCGAATGGGAACCTGACTTGGTTAGCGCCGCCATCAGGCGTGAGCTTGGCCGTGGCGGCCAGGTTTACTACGTCTCGAATCGCGTTCGCTCCATCGACGAGGCCGTGCGCCGCGTGCAGGAGGCTGCGGGCGAGGCGCGCGTCGGCGTGGCTCATGGCAAGATGGACAAAGACTCGCTTGAGCGCACCATGGAAGATTTCGCGGCGGGTCAGCTTGATGTTCTGGTGGCAACTACCATCATTGAAAGCGGCATCGACAATCCTCATACCAACACGCTTATCATCGAGGACTCGCAACGCCTTGGCTTGGCGCAGATGTATCAGCTGAAGGGGCGTGTGGGCCGCTCTTCCACGCAGGCCTATGCCTACTTCATGTTCCCCGACAACATCCCCCTCACCGAGGAGGCGACGGCGCGTCTTACCGCGCTTGGCGAGCATCAGGAGCTTGGCAGCGGCATGCGCATCGCCATGCGTGATCTCGAGATCCGCGGCGCGGGCGATATCCTGGGCGCCGAGCAGTCGGGCAACATGTCTGCAGTCGGTTTCGACCTGTTCGCGCAGATGCTTGCAAGCGCCGTTGGCGACACGCGTGAGGGCGTTGCCGTCGACGGTGATGGCCTGCCTCCTGCTTTGTCGGATATCACGGTGAATCTTCCGGGTGACATGTTCTTCCCTGAACCGTACATCCCCGACGCCGATGAGCGCGTTCTTTGGTATCGTCGCGTGGCTTCAGCGGCGACGATCGAGGCGGTTGAGGACGTTTTCAACGACTTGTCCTCGAAGCGTCCCGACATGCCCGACGCCGCGAAGAGCATGTTCGACAAGGCGCGCATTCGCGCTTGGGCGGCCGAGCATCATATCAAGTTGATCTCGGTGGTGGGCGGAAAATTGATTGTCGAGCCGGTGGATATTCCGGATGAGCTTTCGACGAAGATCCGTCGCGCGGGCGGAAGCTATCTTGCCGACAAAAGGAAGCTGCGCCTTCCCTTGAAGTATTTCGGGCCCGACGGGTCGTCGTTGCGTGATCGATCAACCAGGCGCAGCTCGCGCGTGTCGGTTGGCGCGGGCAAGATCGGCGCTTCGAAGCGCAGCAGGGCGGGGGCCGGTGTGGGTACCGCGTCCTCTCGCGCGGCCTCTTCTTCGACTGCGCCGGGGGCGGGCGGGATCGAGGGAACCTCGCTCACTCCCGCGGAACTTGTGGATGCTGTCTTCACATTTCTACAAGAGCTTGCCTAGCAAGAAATTACGTACTAATATGCATTCTCGCAATGCGGACATGGCTCAGTTGGTAGAGCACCACCTTGCCAAGGTGGGGGTCGCGGGTTCGAACCCCGTTGTCCGCTCCATTGATAGCATTCGGCCAGGGCAAACGCTCTGGCCGTTTTCATTTCAGTCGGCTATCGATCAGGAGGGTTTCGCATGCAGTTTGTTGATATCACGCTTCCTATCACTCCCGAGATGCGCGAGATCGCGAAAAGCGATGAACGCAAGGGCTTCGCAGGGCACGTCGGAACCCACTTCGACGTCATGGGCAAGGAATTCCCTCTTGAGTACAGCGAGCGCGTCGGCGTCGTTTTCGACGTGTCGGACGTTCACGGTCGCGACATTCTGACTACCGATATTGACCTCGATCTTGTCGGCAAAGACATGTTCGTGGGCTTTCGAACGGGCTTCGTCGAGAAGGCGGGCTACGGCTCGAAGGGTTATTTCAGCGAGCATCCGCAGCTTTCCGTCGAGCTTATCGATGCGTTGGTCGAGAAGGGCGTTTCCATCGTCGGTTTGGATTTTGCGGGAATCCGCCGCCCGCCCGAGCACACCCCGACCGATGCCCGCTTGGCGAACGCCGGCACGTTCGTCGTTGAGAACCTGTGCGGCCTTGACGCCCTCGTTGCATGCGAGCAGCCGCTCGTCATTTGCACGTACCCCATGAAATACATTGGCTTGACCGGCTTGCCGTGCCGCGTGATCGCGCGTGTCGGCTAGCGCTAAAGAGGATTTGTGGCACGTAAGAACACATCGGCTTTGACCCCGCGAGAGCTTTTGCCCCTGCTGGGAATCACGGTTTCCGCTTTCATCTTCAACACGTCCGAGTTCATGCCCGTCGGCTTGCTTACCGACATCGGCGCGACCTTCGGAACCGACGAGGGAACCACCGGCCTCATCGTGTCGGTGTATGCATGGGCCGTCATGGTCCTGTCCGTGCCGCTTATGATGCTTGCGTCGCGCATCCCATTCAAGCCGCTTATCGTGCTTGTTTTGGGCGTGTTCTGCGCAGGGCAGCTTTTGTCGGCCATCGCCGCCAGCTACGGCATGCTTATCGTCGCACGCTTAGTGGTGGCCTGCGCTCATTCGGTTTTCTGGGCTATCGCCGCGCCGATCGCTGCGCGCTTGGTCGACCCTCAACACGGGGCGCTTGCCGTAAGCATGGTGGTTGCGGGCTCTGCTCTGGCGATGGTCGTCGGCTTGCCGCTTGGCCGCGTCATCGGTTTGCTTCTTGGTTGGCGCCAGACCTTTGCCTGCGTGGGCGCCGTGTCCTTCGCGGCGCTGCTTTACCTGCTGTTCGTCTTCCCCCGCCTTGAGGGCGCGGCCGCCTTCAAGCTGAACCAGCTTCCTTCTATTTTCAAGAACAAGGTGCTCGTCGGTGTTTTCGTGGTCACGGCGCTGTATCCCATGGGCTACTACACCTGCTACAGCTACATCGAACCGTTCCTGCTTCAGATCGGCGGGATGGGCGAGGACGTCGTCACCGTGGTGCTGGTGGTTTTCGGCATCGCCGGCCTTTTGGGCAGCGCGGTGTGCACGCGCTTCTATTCGGCGAAATCGTCCTTCTTCCCGTGCGCCGTCATCGCCGGTGTCGCGTTCTCGTTGGCGGCGCTTCGTCCCAGCGTCGCAGCTCTCCCGCTGCTCATCATGGTATGCGTGCTGTGGGGTGTGTCGGGTTCGGGGTACAACATCGTGTACCAGGCGAAGATCATCGAGGTTGCCGACGAGTCCGAGCAGACTGTCGCCATGGCCATGTTCTCGGGCATCTTCAACCTTGGCATTGGCACGGGAAGCTTCATCGGCGGCTCCGTTTGCACGCATCTCGGTCTTCAGTACGTTGGTTTCTTCGGGTGCGTCATCGAGATGGCCGCGCTTGCTTATTGCGTTTTCGTTCTGGTTCCTCGCATGCGACGTCGGCGGGTATATTAAACTCTTCACGGCAAATAAACGCATTTCAGCATTTCAGCAGGGGATAGATTCACGTGATAATGCAGGTTTCCCACCTTACGAAGTCGTTCGGCGGCCGAACGCTGTTCTCCGACGTCACCTTCAAGCTGGAGGATCACGACCGCCTGGCGCTGGTTGGTCCGAACGGCGCGGGCAAAACGACTATGCTCCGCATCATTACCGGTCAGGAAGATGCCGATGACGGCGAGGTCTTCTTCGCACGCGGCACCCGTGTCGGCTACCTCGAGCAGGAAGCCATCGAGATGGGCGAGAACCCCGTTTTCGAAGAGGTCCTTTCCAGCCAGGTCGAGGTTCTTGAAGCTGAGCGCCGTCTTCATAAGCTCGAGTCCGAGCTTGGCGCCAATCCCGACGAGAAGCAGCTTGCCGCAGCCGGCCGCGCGCGTGACGAGTACGAGGCCTTGGGCGGCTACAGCATCGAGGCGAAGGTTCGCAGCGTGCTGTTCGGCCTGGGTTTCAAGGAAGCCGATATGGACCGCTTGACCACCGATTTCTCGGGCGGTTGGCAGATGCGCCTTGCCTTGGCGAAGCTTCTGGTGCGCAATCCCGATCTGCTTCTGTTGGACGAGCCCACCAACCATCTCGACCTTGAAAGCGTCAAATGGCTGGAAGGCTTCCTTCGCAGCTACAACGGCGCTCTTGTCGTCGTCAGTCACGACCGCGAATTCATGGACCACATGGTCGATCGCGTTGCCGAAATCGACAACGGCCAGGTCATTCTGTACAAAGGCAATTATTCCGCGTATCTGCGCGCTCGCGCCGAGCGCCTTGAGCTTCTGCGCGTCGAGAAGAAGAAGCAGGACGAGGAAATCGCCCACCTTGAGGCGTTCGTCGAGAAGTTCCGCTACAAGGCAACTAAGGCCAAACAGGCTCAGGATCGCCTGAAGAAGCTCGAGCAGATCCAGCAGAACCGCATCGTCATTCCCGAGGAGCGCAAGGTCGTTCACTTCAACTTCAAGCAGCCCGAGCGTACTGGCGACGAGGTCGTTCGCGCGCGCGGCTTGGTGAAGCATTTCGGCGAGAAGGTCGTTTACGACGGCGTCGACTTCAACATGTACCGCGGCGATAAGATCGCCTTGGTCGGTCCGAACGGCGCCGGCAAGTCCACGCAGCTGAAGATGATCGCGGGCGTTCTGCAGCCTGATGCCGGAACCATCGAATTCGGCGAGAAGGTTTCGAAAACTTATTACGCCCAGCACCAGCTTGAGCAGTTGAACTCGGGAAACACGGTTTTCGAGGAGCTCGATCGCGTGGCTCCCGCCTGGACCATGTCGCAGGTGCGCACGCTGCTGGGCGCGTTCTTGTTCAAAGACGACGACGTCGACAAGCGCGTGAGCGTGCTTTCCGGTGGCGAGAAGGGTCGTTTGGCGTTGGCGAAGATGCTCGTCGCGCCGCGTCCTTTGCTGCTGCTGGACGAGCCCACCAACCATCTGGACATCGCATCGGCCGACGTGCTCGAGCAGGCGCTTCAGCGCTTCGAGGGCACCATCCTTCTGATCACGCATGACCGCCATCTCATTCGTTCAGTTGCGAACAGCATCGTCGAGATCATGCCCGGCAAGATCACCAACTACGACGGCGATTACGACTATTACCTGTTCAAGACGGGGCAGGACGACACCGCGGGCGTTCCTGCGGGTTTGGGTCGCGGTCCTTCGCAGGCAGCCACATCCGACTCCTTCGCGAAGGCCGATAACGGCGCGAAGGGCGCAAATCCCGACTCCGGCAAAACGCCTGTAGCTGGTTCTTCTGCAAAAACCCAGGTCACGGTTAACAAGCATGCACGGGGCTCAAAGCCGGCGGATGATGTGGCAAGCGTCACGGCCCCTCGCGCTTCGGCCCCGAAAACCAAGGAGCAGAAGCGCCGCGAGGCAGAAGCCCGCAACCGCGCTTACGCCGCCCTTAAGAACCAGCGCAAGCGCATCGCCGAGTTGGACAAGCAGCTCGAGCGCGACAACGCACGCATGGCCGAGATCATGGAAATGCTTGCCGACCCTGATTTCTACACCAACGAGGAGTCGACTTCCGACGTTATCACCGAGCACGCCAAGCTGAAAGCGCGCATCGAGTCGGCCGAGGAAGAGTGGTTCCTGCTGAACGAGGAAGTCGAATCCGAAATCGCCAAGCAGAAAGAGCTGGTGTAGTCATGGGCCTCGTTCGCGATGAAACCCGGGCGTGCGTGTCAGATCCTGTGCTGAACATCGTTTTGGTCGAGCCTGAGATCCCGCAGAACACGGGCAACATCGCCCGCACCTGCGCCTGTATCGGCGCTCGTCTCCATCTGGTCGAGCCTATGGGGTTCAGGCTTTCCGAGCGAAATCTCAAGCGCGCGGGGTGCGATTACTGGGACGATGTCGATATCATCCAGTGGGCTGGCTCCCAGGCGTTCCTCGAGGCGCATGGCGCAGACGAGCTGCACTTGTTCACGGGTCATGCAACCAAGGGCTACGCTGACGCCTCCTATACGAAGGGGTCGTTTTTACTGTTCGGGCGCGAGAGCCGCGGCCTTGATGCGAACCTGATGAGCGCGTACGAAAGCTCTTGCGTTCGCATCCCCATGCGCGAGAACGAGCGCAGCCTGAATCTGTCGAATGCGGTTGCCATTGCTTCATTCGAGGCTTTGCGCCAAATGGGTTTCCCCAATTTGGTTTAGCGGGCTGCGCGGTATCGCTTGGAAACGGATTCCTTACGTTTGCCCGATTTATTGGGGAACCGCAGTGGGCGTGCCGTTTTGCATTGTTGTTTTTGCTAGAATGAACGTACTGTTGATACAGAAAGGACAGTTGCTATGAATATCGTTTTGTTGGGTGCTCCGGGCGCAGGCAAGGGCACGCAGGCTGCGAAACTTGTCGAGGAGTTCGGTACCCCCCACATCTCCACGGGCGACATGCTTCGCGCCGCCGTCAAGGCCGGCACCGAGCTTGGCAAGAAGGCCAAGTCCTACATGGACGCCGGCGATCTTGTTCCTGACGAGGTCATCATCGGCTTGGTTATCGAGCGTCTTGGCCAGCCCGACACTGAAAAGGGTTTCATCCTTGACGGTTTCCCGCGCACCACTGCTCAGGCAGTCGCGCTCGACGCCGAGCTTGGCAAGCTGGAGCGTCCTCTTGAAGCCGCTCTGCTCATCGATGTCGATTCCGAGGTCATCATCAAGCGCCTGACCTCTCGTCGCATGTGCAAGGAGTGCGGCTTCATCGGCAGCGACGCCGACGCAGCTTGCCCCAAGTGCGGTGGCGAGATGTACCAGCGCGACGACGACAACGAGGCCACCGTCCGCAATCGACTCGACGTGTACGAGAAGTCCACGTCCCCGCTCATCGACTACTACCGTGGCTGCGAGCTTCTGGTCACCATCGATGGCGACCGCGATCCTCAGGTTGTCTATGCCGACGTCAAGAAGGCTCTCAACCTGTAGCCTTCCTGCAAGGCTTCGCCAATGCGAAGCGGGCACGCCCGCAATGCGCATTCCGTTCAGGTCGAACCTGTCAAGCGACCCTGGTTTCCGGGGTCGCTTTTCTTTTGCGTTGCATCGTGCTGTCGTGGCGTGTGGCTCCGTGGCGTATAATGACAGCCGTATGCCTACCTTATTCGAAAACATCGCCCAAGCTTTCAAGCATCTCATGCGCCTGCATAAAGGCGAGGTGCTTCATATTCTGCGCGCCATCGTCGGCATCGTCATCACGGCGGTCTTGCTTGAATGCCTGGTGTTCAACTTCAATTATTTTCGCACGCTCGGGTACAGCTCGACCGATCTCACAAGCCAGCTCACGCTACAGCAAAATGCCGCGAAGCAATACAAGCTCACCGAGGTCGACCGCGTCATCGAATTCTCGAACATCAACAAGCACATAGATAACCTTTACCTGAACCTCGACCCCGATCAGCCGGCTCAGGTGGTTGAAGTGAAGGTTCAGTTCACCGATGAGGCCCATGCCACCTACTTCGATTCCACCGAGTACACACAGGGTGTGCCCGTTGTCGAGGTGTCCACCACTAGCAAGGGCAGCAAGTACCTGAATCTGAACACCACAGGCAACGTCACCAACTTGCGCATCGAGATCGTCAGCAAGAAAACCAGTTACCCGCTCTACCTGCTGGGCGTAAGCATCAACACGCCCGAGCCTTTTGCGTTCAACCCGTTGCGCTTCGTCATCGTGCTGTCGCTGCTTCTGTTGGGGTACGCGTTCCGCTCGAAGTCGAGCATCTACAAGCTTGGTATTCGCGAAACCCCGCGCCTCTCGCGCGGCATCATGGTATGCGCTGTCGTCATCGAGATCTTCATCATGTCGGCTTACCTGCTTTTCGGGTCGAACCTGGTCGGCGTTGCCACGAAGGACTACAACAGCGGTTCATGGGACCAGAAAAGCATCGTCAACGTATTCGAGGTGAGCGGCGAGAACGCCCAGCAGTACGCCATGCTTGCCCAGTCGCTTGCCAACGGCAAGCTCTACCTCGAGGAAGAGCCGCCTGACTGGCTGAAAGAGATGGACGAGCCGTACGACCGCGGCGCCCGTGACGAGCTTCAGAAGGAAACGGCCGAGCCGTATCTGTTCGACGTCGCCTATTACGAGGGCCATTATTACGTTTATTTCGGCATCGTTCCCGAAGTCGTGTTCTACCTTCCGTTCTATTTGCTGACGGGGAAGAATTTCCCCACAGCGATAGGCATCCTCATCATGTGCATCCTTTTTGTGGCAGGTTGCGCGGCGCTGCTCGATCGATTCGCGCGGTATCACTTCAAGCGCGTGAGCCTTGGCTTGTATCTGCTGCTGCAAATTCCGTTGGTCATGTGCTGTGGGCTTCTGTACTTGCTTAAGTTTCCGACGTTTTACTCGCTGCCCATCATGTGCGCCATGGCGTTCTCTATTTGGGGCCTGTACTTTTGGATGCGCGGCCGCAGTTCCGAGCGCGCCAGCGGTTGGTATCTTGCCGGGTCGCTGTGCATGGCGCTGGTGTTCGGCTGCCGCCCCCAGCTGGTGGTGTTCTCGCTTCTGGCGTTCCCGCTGTTCTGGAACAAGTTCATCACGAAGGGCCATATCCGCACGAAGCAGGGCGCGCGGCAGTTCGCGTGCTTGGTGGCGCCGTACGTCGTGATGGTTGCGGGCGTCATGTGGTACAACTACGCACGCTTTGGCTCGCCCATGGATTTCGGTGCGAATTACAACCTTACCGTCAACGACATGACGAAGCGCGGCATAAACGTCGGGCGCATCGCGCCGGCGCTGTTCGCGTACTTTTTCCAAACGCCTTCCACCACCGGTGTGTTTCCCTTCATCCAGGGCGTGCCTTTCGAAACCACGTATCTGGGGCAAACCATCAAGGAAGTCACGTTCGGCGGCATCTTCGCAACGCTTCCGCTTCTGTGGGTCCTTCTGTTCGCGCGTCCCATCTTGAAACTTCGCCTGCGCCAGCGCAGCACTCATACGGTTGCCTCGGTCGTCATGGTGCTTCTTGCAAGCGGCTTTATCGTTGCGATCCTCGATGCCGAGATGGCGGGCATCCTGCAGCGTTATTACGCCGACTTCAGCTTCATGTTCCTGGCGGCCACGGTTTTGCTGGTGTTCATCGTCAACGAGAATCTGCCGGTGGGCTCCGATCTTTCCAACAGGCTCATGTTCTGCTTGACGCTTGCTGTTGCCGTGTCGGTGACGTACAGCGTGTTGCTCTGCTTCATCCCCGAAACCGGCTGGGTTTCCGATATTTACCCGTGGGCATACCACGACATACTTGAAATGGTTCGGTTCTGGGCTTGATCATAGGCTCGTAACAAAGAAGAAGGTTCATCATGCGCATAGTGAACGGCAACGTTTTCATCGATGGCGAATTCAGGCACTGCGATGTCGATGTCAAGGGCGATAGGTTCGTGTCCATCGGCGATTACGGTTCGCTTGGCCAGTGCTCTTCGTTCGATCCTGAAATCGTCGAGGCCGATGGTTGCTATGTCATCCCAGGTGTTATCGACCTGCATTTCCATGGTTGCATGGGAAGCGATATGTGCGATGGCACCGTCGGTGCCGTTTCGGTTCTAGCCAAACACGAGGCTTCATGCGGCGTGACCGCGATATGTCCTGCTACCATGACCTATCCCGAAAGCATCCTCGGTCCGGTGATGGATGCCGCTTTTGCGTTTCAGCCTGCTGAAGACGAGGCTGCTTTGGTTGGCATCAACTTGGAGGGCCCGTTCATCTCGCCAAGCAAGGTGGGCGCCCAGAACCCCGAATATGTCCAGCCGTGCGATGCCGGCATGATCCGTCGCTTGCAGGAGTGCGCGGGCGGTTTGGTGAAGTTGGTCGACATCGCGCCTGAAGAAGCTGGGGCGCTTGATTTCGTGCGCGAGATGCACGATGAGGTGCGCGTATCGGTTGCGCACACCTGCGCCGATTACGCGCAGACCGACGCCGCGTTCAAACAGGGTGCTAAACACGTCACGCATCTATGCAACGCTATGGCGCCCCTCCATCATCGCGAGCCCGGTCCCATCGCCGCGGCGTTCGACAACGAAGAGGTCACCGTCGAACTCATCACCGACGGCAAGCATATCGACCCCGCTATGGTGCGCGTTCTGTTCGGCTTGTTCGGCGACAAGCGCATCATCATCATCAGCGACTCCATGCGCGCCGCGGGTCTCGAAGACGGCGAGTACGATTTGGGCGGCCAAGTTGTCAGCGTTCACGACGGCCTTGCATGGCTTACCGAAGATACCATTGCGGGAAGCGTGACCGATGCATGCACGTGCATGTGCCGCTGCGCCAAAGATTTCGGCATTCCTTTGGAAAGCGCAGTCAGAGCGGCAACCGAGAACCCCGCTCGAGCCCTTGGCGTGTTCGATGAGCGGGGCTCTATCGCGCCCGGCAAGATCGCCGACGTCGTGATTCTCGATCGCGATCTTAACGTGGTGAACGTGGTGCTTCGCGGCAAGCTTCTGCGTTGAAGCGTGGCTAACTGCACTAGCGCTTTATGAAATACCGACTGCGCGCTTTCGATAGCTTTCAGGTTTGCTGAGACGCTTTCTGGCGGCCAATGATCGTAGGGATAAGAAAAGGACCGCTAAGGCGGTCCTTTTCCGTATTAGAGCGTTTGCCTTGTCAAAGCCGATTATGCGATCGCGTTCACGAACCAGCTGGTGATGGAGGTGGGGTGCGTGATGGCGGTGCCGGCTACGACAGCCCAAGCACCTGCGTCGATGGCGCTCTTTGCGTCGGCGGGAGTGTGAACGCGGCCTTCGCAGATAATGGGGAAGCCGGGGAACTCTTCGGCAGCTTGCTTTAGAAGAGCGATATCAGGGCCGTCGGCCATGCCGCAGTCGATTGCGGCACCCGGGTGCGAGAGCGTGGTGGACACGATGTCGCATCCGCAGGCAACGCTTCGGCGGATGTCCTCGATGCATGAGCAGTCTGCCATGACGAGCGTCTCGCATTCCTCGCGTAAAGCGGCGACGGTTTCTTCGAACGTGCGACCATCGGGGCGCGGGCGATCGGTGGCGTCGATGGCCACGATGTCTGCGCCGGCATGCACGCAAGCGATGGCGTGACGCAGGGTGGGGGTGATGTAAACGCCCTCGTGACCCTCTTTCCATAGACCGATGACGGGAACCTCAACGCGACCCTTGATGGCTGCGATGTCGGAAAGACCCTGGCAGCGAATGGCGCCGGCGCCTCCCAGTTCGCATGCGCGCGCCATCTGGGCCATGGTTTCGGTGTGACGCAGCGGCTCGCCCATGTAGGCCTGAACGCTGGCAATGAGCTTTCCCTTCAGCTGCTGAACGAGGGGAGACACGGTGTATTCAGAAGTGGATGCCATGATCCTGCCTTTCGAAGGATAGAAGGTAGCTGATGAAAAAGTCGACCCGGCATTGGATGATGCGGGGTCGACTGGATGTTACGAGCTGTGCTTAGGCGTTCGCTTTGCCCAGGGTGGCTAGGCGGGCTTGTTCGATGACCGCATCGCGCAAATGCTCGGCAGCGCCGATAAGTGGGGCGTTGCCCTCCAGCTTTCCTTGGATGATGGGCGTGTCGGAAAGGGGGGTCATGATCTGAGCCTCGAAGCCTTCATCCAGCCCCTCGCGCCAAGAAGCATAGGCGCTGGTGACAGTGCCGGATAGGACGACGCACGCAGGGTCGAAGAGATTGCACCACGAGCCGATGGCCTGACCAAGGGCGAAGCCCGCATCGTGAAGAACCGTGCGTGCATGTTCCTCACCTGCTTCGGCGCGGGCCGAAATGGTATCGCCCATGAGTGCCGGGTCAAGCTCATCACTGAAACCTTTTCCCTGATAGATAGCTGAAAGACCCATGCCGGAAGTGACGGTTTCGGCATGCGAGTCGCGTCCGCATGCGCAAGGGATGCCTGCTGCTGCGGGGTGCAGGGTGTGGCCGATATGGCCCGCTGCGCCATGGAAGCCGCGCAGAACGTGGCCGTTAACCACCAATGCGCCGCCAAGGCCGGTTCCGACGCCAACCATCAGGCAGCTTTCGTAGCCCTTCGCGATGCCCCAGCGAGCTTCGCCCAGAGCGTGGGCGTGCACGTCGCCAAGCGCAGCAACGGTGACACCGAACTCTTGCTCTAGACGAGCCTGGAGAGGTTGTCCTGTCCAGGCAGGCATGATGTCGTTGGCGTATAGGATTGAGCCGTCTTTAGGATTCACCACGCCCGCGGCGTCAACGCCCACGCCGACGATCTCGTCGGCACCGCCGGCAAGATCGATGAGGGTGCGTGCGGTTTCGACGACCGTTTGAAGAACGACATCGCCCCCGCGACGCGGTTCGGTGGGGACGCTTGTCTTGAAGACGATCTGCGGATCGCCGTTTTCGGAGTAGGCGACCAAGGCACCGGCGATCTTTGTGCCGCCGATGTCGAGCACAGCCACCAGTTCGGCGCCTTCGGGCTTGGTGAATTCGGTCATCAGGTTTCCTTAGTTACTTGTGGACAGGCGCGTCGGCGTCCATCAGACCGTTTGCCTTAAGAACGGCAACGATGGCCTCGACGTCCTCGCCGACCAGCGGCTGGACGGGCTCGCGCATCTGGTTGGTGTTGAAGACGCCCATCTGCCACAGAGCTGTCTTGAATGCGCCGACGCCTGCACCGAAGCCGACGGTTGCATGGACGTTGCGGGTGACGCCCATGAGCTTGGCAAGGTGGTTCTGGATCTCGCGAACGCGTTCCCAGTCGCCTGCCTGGTAAGCCTTCCACTGCTCGACGTAGCTGTAGGGATCGATGTTGCCAAGGCCCGGGACGGAGCCGTCGGCGCCGGACATGTATGCGCCGTCGACGACGACCTCATGACCGGTGAACACCTGCAGGGGATGGCCGGCTTCCTCGTTCTCGATGCAAAGCCAACGGAACTGAACGTCGTCGCCCGAAGAGTCCTTGACGCCCTGAAGGACGCCTTCCTTGCCAAGGCGAACCAGCATGGTGGGATCGAGCTTGGTGTGGACGCACACGGGAAGGTCGTATGCGAACAGGGGCAGGTCGGTGGCTGCGGCGATCTGGCGGAAGTGGCGCTCGGTCTCGCGCGGGCCGCCCAGAGCGTAGAACGGGGCGGTTGCGACAAGGCCGTCAACGCCGAAGCCGGACGCGCGCTTTGCCTGGTCGATGACGCGCAGGGTTTCCATGTCGATGATGCCCGCAAGCACGGGGACGCGGCCGCCGACGATGGCGACAGCCTCCTGCAGTACGTGATAGCGCTGTGCGTCGGTCAGGAAGGCGACCTCACCCGAGGAGCCCAGGAAGAACAGGCCGTCGACGCCTGCGTCGATCATGCGGTTGATCGAGCGCTCGAATGCCTCGAGGTCGAGCTGACGGTTGGCATCAAGCGGGATGACAACCGGGGGAATCACTCCATGAAATTGCGATTCGGTCATGAGAAAAGTCCTTTGTCTCGCTATTCGTTTAAGCCGCCGTGCGTATCACGGCGCGCTTTAGTGATTATGTTGCGAGGGGTTTCTTGGTGTCAATGGCGCAGGCCTTAACCCACAAAAAAGGCCTCGACGCGATGTCGAGGCCTTTTGCCTAATGGCGAGACGAATTCGCTTGCCGCGGGTGTTTTGAGCCAACGGCATGAGCGGTTGCTTCTAGCGACCGAGGTCCTTCTGGTCGAGGTCTTGGGCGAACTGCGCAAGGTCGGGGTGGAGAAGGGAAGGAGCGGCTCCCAGCAGAAGCTTGGTGTAGTCGTCCTTCGGGTTCTCGAAAACCTCCTTGGCGGTGCCGCGCTCGACTGCCTGGCCATGGTTCATGACCATGATGCGGTCGGAGATGTAGCGCACGGTCTGGATGTCGTGACTGATGAACACCATGGCAAGGCCGAGCTCTTTTTTCAGATCCATCAGGAGGTTCAGGATCTGGGCGCGAACCGAGACGTCAAGTGCGCTGGTGGGCTCGTCCGCGATGATGGCATCGGGCTTCAGCGACAGGGCGCGAGCGATGGCGACGCGCTGGCGCTGACCGCCGGAGAGCTGGCCGGGCAGGGCATCGAGCACCGAGCCGGGCAGGCCAACCATGCCGATGAGCTCGACGACGCGCTTCTCGCGCTCCTCGGGCGTGCCGACGTTGTGGACGACCATGGGGTCCATGAGCTGGTCGTGAATGGACATGCGGGCGTTCAGCGCGGTAGCGGGGTCCTGGAATACGACCGAGATGACGCGGCCGATGAGCTTGCGCTGAGCGGCGGAGCGCTTCGTGACATCCTCGCCCTTGAAGTACACGTGGCCGCTGGTGGGCTGCTGAAGGCCGCACATGACGTTGGCGGTGGTGGACTTGCCGCAGCCGGACTCGCCGACGATGCCGATGGTCTCGCCGGGGAACAGCTTCAGCGAGAGGTTCTGCACTGCCTTGACGCGATTGGGGTGAAGGATCGAACCGGTACGGGTCTTGAACGTCACTGAGACGTCGTCAAGGAAGATGATGGGAGTGGTCTCCTGGTTGGTTTCCTGGCTCACAACAATACACCTCCGGGAATGGCAGGCTCGATACCGAGACGCTTCAGCTCGCTGTCAGGAAGCTCGGCGTAGTAGTGGTCGGTCATCGCGACGCGCTTGAGCATCGGGCGGACCGGCGACACCTTGTCGGGATGGCTGGAACGCGGCGTGAAGCGGTCGCCCTTGGGGAAGTCCTTCGGCGAGGGGACCGATCCAGGAACCTGATGCAGGCGACCGGTGCCGGCTTCGATGGAAAGGACGGATCCCAGAAGGCCGCGCGTGTACTCGTGGATGGGGTTGGTGAGGATCTCGGTGACCGGACCCTGCTCGACGACCTGACCGGCGTACATGACGGTGATGGAGTTGGCGACCTCGGCAACGAGGGCAAGGTCGTGGCTGACGAAGATCATCGCGAAGCCAAGCTCCTTCTGCAAGCGGTTCAAGAGGTCGACGACCTGCTTCTGAACCGTGACGTCAAGCGCGGTGGTGGGCTCGTCGGCAATGACGAGCTTCGGGTCGCGCGTAAGCGCCATGGCGATGAGGACGCGTTGGCGCTGGCCGCCGGAAAGCTCGTGCGGGTACGAGTCAAGCGTGCGCTTGGGATCGAGGCCTACAAGCTCGAGCAGCTCCTCGGCGGAACGCGTGCCGCCACGGCTGGTGAGCTGCTTCATCTGAGCGCGGATGAGCATGGACGGGTTCAGCGACGAAAGAGCGTCCTGATAGATCATGGCGATTTCGCGGCCGCGCAGCTCGTTCATTTCCTTCTGGCTGAGCTCGAGAAGGTTGCGGCCGTTGTACAGGATCTGGCCGGAGATCTGCGCCTTCGGGTCGATGAGGCCCATGATGGTCAGCGACGTGATGGACTTGCCGCAGCCGGACTCGCCGACAAGGCCCATGGTCTGACGTGGGCGGACGACGAAGCCGATGTTGTCGACGACGTTCACATCGCCGTGGCGCGGGAACTTGATGGAAAGGTCTTTCACCTCGAGGATGGGCGGAACGTCGGTGTGCGCGGGGAAGCGGTCGGTGCGCTTCGCCTCGATGGCGCGCAGCTCGGCCAGGCGGGTCTTGAGGTCCTCGGCCTGAGCGGTGTAGGCAAGACGCGGGTCGGACACGAACATGTCGGCCTCACGCTTGGAGTCGAGGTTGGAGTCGGAGGCGACGACCGGTGCCTTGGGGGCTGCGGCCAGTGCGTCGGTCATGCCCTCGGAAAGGACGTTCAGGCACAGAACGGTGATCATGATGGCGAGGCCCGGGAAGAGCGCCTGCCACCAACGACCGGCCAGAACGCCGGCACGCGCATCGGCGAGGATGTTGCCCCACGTGGGCGTGGGCTCGGGGATGCCGGCCGAGATGAACGACAGGGACGCCTCGAATACGATGGCGTCGGCGACCAGGACGATGGTGAAGACCATGACCGGGGCGATGCAGTTGCGCAGAACGTGCTTCCACAGGATCCACGGGGCGCGTGCGCCGGAAACGACGACGGCGCGGACGTAATCTTGGTTGTACTCGCTCATGACGTTGGCACGCACGATACGAGCGATCTGCGGGATGTACAAGAAGCCGATGGCGAAGATCAGCGAGGGCACCGAGTTGCCGAACACGATGACGAACGTGGCGGCAAGGGCGATGCCGGGGAAGGACATGACGATGTCCATGACGCGCATGATGACTTCGGAGACCCACTTGCGGCTAACAGCGGCGATGGAACCGATGATGGAGCCCAGAACCAGTGCAAACGAGGTTGCGCCCAGGCCGATGACCAGCGAGTAACGTGCGCCGTGCATCATGCGGGACAAAACGTCGCGGCCCTTGTCGTCGGTGCCGAACAAGAAGGTGGAGTCCGGCGCCTGGCGCGCGGTGAAGATCTGAAGCGGGTCGTGCGGCGAAAGGACGTTCGCGAACACGGCGATCAGAAGGATAAGAAGAAGCACGAGTGCCGAGATGCGGGCCGAGATGGACATGTTCTTCCAACGGCTGACGCGCATCTTGCCGGCGTTCTGCTCGAGCTTCGCGGTGGTGTTTTCCCTAAGCTTTACCATGCTACACCGTCCTGATTCGCGGATCGATCAGGATATAGAGCATATCCACGATGATGTTGATGATGATGAAGGTGATGGCAACGACCAAGACGACGCCCTGAACGAGCATCGTGTAGCTGGATTGGATGCCGGAAAGGATGGCCATGCCCATGCCGGGGAGATTGAAGATGACCTCGATGACGACGGCGCCGCCCATGAGGTAGCCGATGCGCATGCCCAAAACGGTGACGGGCGTGATGAGCGCGTTGCGAAGCACGTTGCGTGCGACGACTGTGCGCTTGGGGATGCCGCCGCCAAGAGCGGTGCGGACGTAGTCCTTGTCAAGCTCCTCGACCATGGAGGTGCGGATGACGCGCGTCATCTGACCGATAACCGGCACGCCCAAGGCGATTGCCGGAAGAGCCATGCGTGCCAGCCAGCCCGAAGGATCGGTGGCGAAGCTGGGGAGCTTGCCCGAGGCAGGAAGCCAGCCAAGCTCGAACGAGAACAGCAAGATCATGAGGACTGCCAACCAGAAGGAAGGCGTGGCGATGCAGACGATGCTGAGCACGCGGATGAGTTGGTCCGGCCATCGGTCGCGGTACAGAGCCGATATCACGCCCAGGATGACCGCGAAGAAAACGCCGATGAGAAGGCCCATGAAGGTAAGTTGCAGCGTGACGGGCAGCGCGCTTGCGATGCGGTCGGAAACCGATGCGTTGTTTGCGCCGAAGGACCCCAAATCGCCCTGGACCAAGCCGGCCATGTAATTGCCGTACTGGACGAGAATAGGATCGTTAAGCCCATGTTCCTCTCGATATTGGGCTGCCTGTTCTGCCGAGGCGTTCTCGCCCAGAACCGAATAGGCCTGGTCGATTGGCGAAAGCGCCATCAGGAAGAACACGAGGATGGTAACGCCGATGATCATGATCGGGAAAGCAATGAGCCTTCGGCCGATCAATCGCAACAGGTTGTTCACCGTATCCCCCTTTCGGATAGTAGACGTCCGTCTCCCGACGGAATGCATAACTGTCTTAGTTTATCCCATCTGGGAGGTTGTGCTGTAGCTCAAACGTTACCTGCACGTCATTTGTCGAAAAAAAACGCCGCTTCACAAAGGAAGCGGCGTTTCCAATCGCATATGCGAGGGTGTTTTGCTTGGCATTAAGCCTTAACGGAAGCACCCAGGAAGACGAGGCCGGTGGTTGCGATGGGCTCGAAGCCGGTGATCGCGTCGGCCTGGTAGCCGGTTGCAAGCTCGCGATGGAACAGAGCGTACAGCGGCACTTCCTCGGACAGAAGGTCGAAGCACTTGTTCCAAGCTTCCTGCTGCTCGGAGCCGGAAGACTCGCGTGCGGTCTGCATGAGAGCCTGCAGCTCGTCGAACTTGCCGTCGCCGGCCTTCTTCCAGCAGGAGCGGCCACGGGTCCAGTCGTTGTCGCCGTACCACCAAGAAAGAAGCAGGTCGGGGTCGTTGCCGAAGCAGGTCGGGTCGCCCGGGGTGAGCATGACTTCGTAGGGAAGGACGCTGTCGGACTCGGCGAGCTCGGACCAAACGATGGACTTCTCATCGATGGTGCAGGAAACGCCGATGGCCTCGAGGTCGTTCTTGATCTGCGGAGCCAGGGACTTAACCCAGTTGTTGTTCACCTGCAGGGTGAAGGCAAGGTCGGAAGCGCCAGCCTCGGCGAGCAGGCTCTTGGCCTTCTCGGGGTCGTAGGTGTAGACGTTGGAGGCCTTGTGGTAGTTCTTGTGATCCTCGGTGAGGTAAGAGGTGACGGGGGTTGCATGGCCAGCGAGCTGGTTGGCGATCAGCTTGTCGACGTCGATGGCGTAGAAGAATGCCTGACGGACGCGCTTGTCGTTGAACGGTGCCTTCAGGGTGTTGAACATCAGGAACGCCTGGTTGAAGCCCTGGACGTAGTCGACGGAAGCACCTGCGCCGGTGAGCTGGTCGGCATTGGCGTCGGGGACGTTCTCCATGACCATGACGGTGCCCTCTTGAAGGGCGGTGGTGCGAGCGGTCTCGTCCAGAAGCGGGCTCCACTCCATGGCCTCAGCGGTGGCCGGGAAGCTGCCGGTGTAGTACTCGTTGGGCGTGAAAGTGATCTTGCCGCCGTCCTCGCCGTTGATCTCGCCGTAAGCCCAGGGGCCGGAGCCGATCGGCTTGCTCTTGAGGTCTTCCTCGGTCTGGCTCTTCGGGAAGATCTTGACGACGCTCAGGCGAGCCGGGATAAGGGACTCGTCGAAAGCATACTTCAGCTTGAAGGTGACGGTGGTGTCGTCCTTCTTCTCGACGGTGTCGATGAAGGAGAGGAATGCGCCGTAGGTGGAGTTGGCCATGTTCTTCACGAAAGCGTTGACGACGTCGTCAGCCTTGACGTCGGAGCCGTCGGAGAACTTGGCGGAGTCGCGCAGGGCAACTTCGTACTCGGTGCCGGAAACCTTGACGGGATCGGCGCCGGCAAGAGCCTTGTAGGTCTTGTAGGTATGGAGATCCATATCATACAGGCCCTCGAAGACATGCCAGGTGGCGGCCAGCATCAGAGCGGAGCTGTTGCCGATCGGGTTGCAAGCGGTGGACTTGTAAGCGTTGGCGGCGGTGATGACGCCACCCTTCTTCGCGGCGCTGCCGGAAGCGCTGGCGGCAGAACCGCTTGCGGCGCCTTCCTTCTTGCCGCAGCCAGTGAGGGTCAGACCCGCAGCTGCAGCGGCGACTGCGCTGCCCGCGATGAACGAGCGACGAGTCATCTTACCTTGAATTTCCATCTGGAAACCTCCTTGTTCTAAGGGATTCCTCCCTTGTGGTGCCATGCACCGGATTTTCCGATGCTCTTAAGGCATCGCTTTCGTCATTATCCGATATAACCGCCTCTCTTGCAAAGCATATGTAAGGGAAGGATCAACTAACCGTTGCGCGGGGATAGCGTTTCCAGCATATGCGTTTCCCCATTTGAAAGTTGTTTTTTAGATCGTTTTGGCGAACTTGTCCGAGGTTTCAGTTGGCCATTTGCCGTTGTGGGATGCCGTTCGCGGCTGAAAACGTCCAATGGCGGGGATCGCTGTCCGCTTGCCGAAGCTCGGAATCCGAAAAAAAATGTTCCCACACGCTTCACGCGCTTTGGTTTGCAGGCTGATATTATCTATAAAGGGGCACTATCCTTTAGACGCCCAAGCCCCAGGCGCTCCCTCTAAGGAG
>URZP01000011.1 GCA_900552365.1 uncultured Coriobacteriaceae bacterium | reverse complement strand
ATCTCTCGTTGATATCAGAGTAAGTCAGAGGAAACGAGTTGAGAATCAACCAAAAGACTAAAAGAAATAACCATACTTGAAGTTTCAAACTTCAAGTAGGGCTGATCTGAAACTTCAGGCTTTACAAGAAGAAGCGCGCAAGGCAACCTGCATCGGGTTACTTCTTGGCAGCAGCCATGACCTCGTCGGCAAGAAGACGTGCAGCGTCAGCGGTCTTCTGTTGCTTGGCGGCTGCGGTCATGCTTGCGCGCAATTCGGCGTTCTCGATAAGCTCGCATACGTCGCGAGCAAACGCCGGCGTTTCGACGTCGGCATCAGGAATCATCAGCGCGCATCCCGCCTCAACGTATGAACGCGCGTTCATAGTTTGATGATCCTCGGTGGCATACGGGAACGGAACAAGAAGGGCCGGAATCGCTCGCGCGGAGATCTCGGCAAGGGACGTGGCGCCCGCACGCGACACGATAGCGTCGGTTGCGGCCATGCACTTCCCCATCTGATCCTGATAGCCGAAGAGCTTCCAGCGCTTCGCCTCGTCCTTGGTAAGGGAAAGCGCCTGGGTGACGCTGTCAAGTTCCTTCGGGCCCGTGACATGAACCACATACAAGTCGGGATAAGAGAGCAGCTTATCCTTCATGCTAACCAGTGCCTGATTGATATGACGCGCGCCTAAGCTGCCGCCGAACACCAGCAGCATGCGCGCGTCGTCGGGAATGCCCAGCATTTCACGGCCCTCCGCACGAGTGGACTCGAAGATGCTCGCGCGAACCGGGTTGCCCGTGACAACCACGTTCTTGGTGCTGGGGAGATCCTTCGCCGCGTTGTCGTAGGTCAGGCAAACGCGTGCAGCCTTCTTGCCAAGGTACTTGTTGGCCATTCCCATAACGGAATTCTGCTCATGGATGACAACAGGAATGCCCATCTTCTCGGCGGCGCGGCCGACGGGGATGGAAACATAGCCACCGAATCCAACAACGACATCAGGCTTGATCTCGACGAACCACTTCTTAGCTGCAAAGGTGCTCTTCTCGATAAGAGCAACGCCCTTGAAAAGGCTCAGCGGATGGTTGCGATTGAAGCCGGCAGCCTCGAAACCCTTGAACGGAATGCCCGCCTCGGAAACGAGACGCGACTCGACACCTTGAGGCGTGCCCGCGAAGCGAACCTCGCAGCCGCGCTCGGCCAGAACGTCCGCCAATGCCAATGCCGGGTTGATATGGCCTGCAGTGCCACCACCGGAAAGAACTACGAGCATATCTATCTCCTTGTGTTCCTTGTACGACGCGATGAGCGCGACGAACTGCTTGTGCTTCCGAAGCCGCCCGATATCGAGGACTCATCCAAAAAGCTGGTACGACGAGAGGATCCACCGGCTCTGTGGCCGCTGCCACCTGCGCCATCGACGTGAATGACGCGCAAGTTGTCGCGGCGTTGCTCATAGACATCGCCCTTCTTGCCCCCGCCAAACGGCAGCGAGAACGACGCCGAGCCTTGACTGACCGATAGCACCAAACCCACCATGATGAACGTCGCGATCAGCGACGAACCTCCTGACGAAATGAAAGGCAGCGGTTTGCCCGTGGTGGGAAGCAGGCCTGCGGCGGAACCCATGTTCAAGAAAGCCTGAACGACGAGCATGACGGTAAGCGAACCCGCAAGCATGCAACCGAAATCATCTTCAGCCGCATATGCAATACGCAAGCCCGCGTAGCCCAAAACAATGAATGCGACAAGAACGGCAAGGGCGCCGAACATGCCAAGCTCCTCGCCGATGACGGAATAGATGAAGTCGGTCTCGGACTCGGGGAGATACAGGTACTTCTCAGTTGAATTGCCGATGCCCACGCCGAAAAGGCCACCTTGCGAGAAGGCGTAGTACGAATGAATGATCTGATACCCTGCGCCGTATCCACCCTTGCCGTCGTTCCAAGGATCCAGGTAGAGAAACCGCGACGAACGATACGACGAGGAGACGGTAGCAAGAACGGCAAGACCCGCGGCAGCCACAATGACCCCGACAACGATCGGGGTGGGCACCTCGCCAAGCCACATGACGACAATCGCAGCCGCAAAGATGATCATGGTCGTGCCGAGGTCGGACTGAGTCTCAAGAATCAGCAACATGGGAACACCCACGAGAACGAATGCTTTGCCAATAGCGTCTTTGAATTCAAGAATGCCACTGTGGTATTCGCTCATGATCTTCGCAGCGACAATGGCAATGGCGATCTTCATGAATTCAGACGACTGCAACGAAATCGGGCCCAAAACCAACCATCGCTGAGCACCCCAGGTATCGCCGCCTGTGCCTGAGACCATCGTCAGAACGACGAGCGCGAGACCCAACGCCCAAATACCATAAGCCGCCCTGCCAAGCCACACGCGATACGGGATACACCACGCACCAACAGCGGCAACAATGCCGATGAGCGCGAACTTCAACTGATCAAGAAGGTAGACGGCAGGGTGCGATCCCTCGGCAACGGCCGAAGGGGCACTTGCTGAGTAAATCATGACGCAACCGAACAGCAGCATGCCAACGACCAGCAAGATGAAGAGCGTGCGCATGAAGCCGATATCGGAGCCTTGCTCCTCAAACAAATCGAATGCCATGTCTCACGCTACCTAACGTCGGATGCTGCAGAAACAGCACCCGAACGCTCAGAAACAAGGCGCTTGAAAACAGTGCCGCGCTCTTCGAACGAGTGGAACTCGTCGAACGAGGCGCATGCAGGCGAAAGAAGAACAACGTCACCAAAATGAGCAACATCGAGAGCAGCATCGAGCGCGCTTTCCATATTGGAAGCGGAGAGCAAAAGGAAGCCCTCAGGTTGATCAGTCCCATTCTCAGAGAATGCCCGCAAAAAACGATCAGCCGCAGCGCCGAAGCACACAGCCGCACGCGCGTGCTTATAAACCTCGCGCACTAAATCGGAAAGATCGGTCCCTTTGTCATCGCCGCCAAGCAAAACGATCGGGCGGGCGTTCGGAAACGCCGTGAGCGCTTTTAGCGTGGCATCGACATTCGTGGCCTTCGAATCGTTGAAGCAAGCCACACCGTTGATGCTGCCGCAGGGTTCAATGCGATGCTCAAGCGGGGCGAACAAACGTAGAGCCGAAACAATGACATCGTCGGAGACCCCCAAGGCGATTGCAGCAACCGAAGCCGCAAGCGCATTGGATGCGTTATGAAGGCCGTGAATCTTAAGCTCGTCAGCACGGCAAAGCTGATGCTCCTTACCGTCGAACGCAACAACGAGCATGCCTTCGTCAGTGATGAATGCAGCGTTGTTAGAACCGCATGCCACGCGCATGTCACCCGACATACCCGCGGACGTTCCCATAGGAACGTACTGATAGCCGCGCTCGGGCGTCGTCACAGCCTTGATCTGGCGCACCTTTGCGCGAACTACGTCGTTCGACGCATCAAGCACGGCAACGCTTCCAGGGACTTTGCCCAAGTTCTCAAGAACCTTGAACTTGGCATCGCGGTAAGCTTCAAAGGTCTTATGCCAATGAACATGATCGGGGGTGATGTTCAGGCAAACGGCAACATTCGGCGCGAAATCACGCGTGGAAGCCAACTGATACGAAGACACCTCGGCAACGTACACGTCGGTATCGCCCTCGGAAACCGCCTTCAGGCAGACATCACCGATATTGCCCACGGCCTTGGCATTCATACCGGCGCTGGAAAGAAGAGACGCACAGCACGACGTGGTGGTGGTTTTGCCATTCGTTCCGGTGATGGCAACCCACACCGACGAATCGGCGCTTTCGCGCCACGCGAACTCGACCTCGCTTACCACTTCTGCGGAATGCGCCCGAGCATCTTGATAGAGCTGAGCCCAATACGGAATACCAGGGCTGGCGATGCACAAGTCGAAACGACCGCCCGCCTGTTTCGCAAGCATGGGAACGGCTGCATCACCGAACTCGCAGACGCACGGATCGGCGCACGACGCCGAAGCCGAAAGCTCCTCGACGAACGCGCGGGCATCCTCGTTGGCCGAACCCGCTGCGACATACAGCGCATCAACGCGCGTGCCAAGAAGCGCAGCGCAGTATTGCGCTGCAACCCTTCCCGATTTTCCAAGACCCAAAACAAGCACGCGCCCCAATGATTGCGGAGCGCGTTTCCTGCCAGGAATGAATTCCGTCGACGAAGCCATCGAACCCTCTTCCGTGATGCGTTTGAAGTGCGTTAGTTTACGGTGCATTCACCCTACACGATAGTGCGTCTAAATGGCGTTGATCATGGAGTTAGCAAAATAAATCGAGAAGCCCACCGCAGCGAAAGCGCCCGAGACGATCCAGAAACGAATAACGACCTTCGTCTCGCTCCAGCCCTTCTTCTCGAAATGATGATGAAGCGGCGCCATAAGGAACACGCGCTTCTTCGTTTTCTTGTAGTAGAACACCTGGATCATAACCGAGAGCGCCTCGACGACGAACAGGCCGCCGATGACGATGACGATGAACTCGGACTTAGTGAGGACAGCCAAGCAGCCAAGCGCCATTCCCAAAGCAAGCGAGCCGGTGTCGCCCATGAAAATGTCGGCCGGGTACGAGTTGAACCAGAGAAAACCGATGCATGCGCCAGCGATAGCCGCAGCGAGAACGGCGGGCTCCAAAAGGTCGGAGCGATACGCGATAGCGGCCATGACCACCATGACGACAAGAACCGTTCCTGCAGCCAAGCCGTCAAGACCGTCAGTGAGGTTAACCGCATTGCACAGACCGACAAGCAAGATGTTCACCAAAACGAGGTAGACCCAGGGAATGTCGAGGCCGCCGAAGATCGGCAGATGCGTGGTAAGGAAACCAAGGTCGATAACGCAAGCGAGCGGGATCTCGACCGTGGGCTCGATGCCGATGTAGTTAACCGCGAACAGGCAGAAAACCGTTGCGACGGCGAACTGGGCGACGAGCTTCTGCTTAGGGGTCAGACCCAACGAACGGCCATGCAGGATGGACGAGCTGTCGTCAACCAAGCCGATAAAACCGGTGATGATGACGGCGCCCACCAGCACGATCGCCTCGGGGGTGATGTCGGCCACGAACAGCATGGTAAGAACCACTGCAATGAGCATGACCACGCCACCCATAGTGGGCGTCCCCTGCTTCACCAAATGCGTTTGCGGACCGTCGTCGCGCACTTGCTGACCAAGGTGCTCCTTACGCAGGAACTTGATCCACGCGGGCATAAGGGCAAGGGTGAGCGCCATGGCAACGAAGACGCCGAGGAACAAAAGAAACGTAGGATATTGAGAAACAAAAAGGGAGAACATGCTAGCCGACCAGTCCCTTCACAATGCGGCTGAATTCCATGAAATTAGAGGCTTTGACCAAGATGGCATCGCCCGGGTTCGCACGCGGCGCGACATACGCCAGCGCGGCTTCTATATCATCGACATGGACGATCTTGTCTGCCGACATCCCCGCGGCTTTTGCGCCGGCGGCGATGCCAGCGGAAAGATCGCCGACACACACCAGCAAATCAAGCGAACAATGCGCCGCATACGAGCCAACGCGGGCATGGCATTCCGGAGCGAACGAGCCAAGCTCGCCCATGTCGCCAAGAACAGCGATGCGCTTCCCCGAAACGTCCATGGCCGAGAACGTCGAAAGCGACGCGCGCATGGAATCGGGGTTCGCGTTGTACGAATCGTCGACGACGGTGATGCCGGCCGGAACGGTAAGGCGCAGCTCGGCTACCTTTTCCTTGCCATAATCAGACGGCACTTCAAGAACATGCTCGCTTGAGCTGAGGATATCCTGCCTACCAGGTTCGGGCTTGGCTTGACCAAGCGCCAAAGCGCAATCGGCAAGCGACATTCCGCTTGCATAACCCACGGCGGCAGCTGCGCACGCGTTCGAAACGTTGTGCGCGCCACGCAGCGCCAGCGTGCAGGGAACGATTTCAAGGCCCGGCTCACCCGCCAAGCCAAGCTGTCCGAAACCCCGAGCGCACAGATTGAACGAGGCGCAGCCCTGAGGGTCGAGCTTGATATCGGATGCCCACACCATGGGAAGGATCCGATCGTCGTACGAGAACGACTCAACGCGCTCGGACGCCTGCAGGGAGCCGTCGTAGCAAACCAAGCCGACATTTCTGTCGGAAAGATGCGCGCAATCGCAAACGAAACGCGCGAAATCATCCGCGATGTTCAAGAACGCAACCCCCGTGTTGTCGGGAAGCGAAGCGAACAGCTCGGACTTGGCACGCGCGATGTTCTCGCGGCTGCCCAAGAGCTCGATATGGCTTTCGCCCACGTTGGTAAGCAGACCCCACGAAGGTTTCACGAACGAGCAGAGCGCATCAAGCTGATGCAGCCCGCGCATGCCCATCTCGACGACGACCGAAGTTGTATCGGGCTCGGCAGAAAGAAGCGTTTTAGGAACGCCTATCTCGTTGTTCTGATTTCCCTGGGTGGCAACGACAGAACCGTGGGCGGAGAGAACGTCACGAACAAGGTTCTTGGTAGTGGTTTTTCCCGTTGAGCCCGACAGGCCGATCACACGGCCATTAAGCTTCCCTCGCCAATAAGCGGCAAGGTCCTCGATGGCTTTGTACGTGTTCGAAACCGAAATAATAGCCAAACCCGAATCGCGGGCGGCATCCATGGCGGCCTCATCAACGCCGCCCATGACAAGAGCGCAGACGGCACCCTTGCCGAATGCTTGTGCGACGAACACGCGCCCATCGACGCGCTCGCCCGGAAGGGCGAGATAGATGCAGCCCTCGGAAACCTCGCGCGAGTCCCATACCAGACCTGTCGCGACGACGTCTTCGGAAGCAGGCTCGATAACGTACGAGCCATGGGTTGACTTGAAAATTTCCTTGATGCTCAAGCGCATGACGAATTACTCCTTGTAGGCGCCCGTTTATTCGCCGAATGCCCGTTCAAGCTCTTCCGCAGCAACGACACGGTCGTCAAAAGAGAGGACCTTGTCACCGACGAGCTGATAATCCTCGTGGCCCTTGCCGGCAATAAGAATGGAATCGCCAGGCTGCGCGTGCTTCATGGCGGCGGCGATTGCCAGACGGCGGTCGGGCTCGATCTCGAAATGATCGGTACCCTCGCCCATCCCCGAAACGATGTCGTTGATGATGGCCAGCGGATCTTCGGTGCGCGGGTTGTCAGACGTGACAACTGCGTAATCGGCACCAAGCGCGATGCGGCCCATAATGGAGCGCTTCGTTGCATCGCGGTCGCCGCCGCAGCCGAAGACCACGATAGTGCGGCCCTTCGTGATGTTCTGAATGGACGCCATGGCCTTCTGCAGGGCGTCGGGCGTGTGCGCGTAGTCGACGAACACGGAAACGCCGCCGTTATGGTCAGCCGAAACTCGCTCAAGACGGCCCGGAACCTGCGGAGCCTCCTCGAGCGCAGCGATGATGCCGGCCTGCGAGAAGCCCAGCTGCATGCCGATGGCGAACGCAGTCATGACGTTGGAGACGTTGAAACGGCCAACCAGCGGGTAATCGAACTTCACGCGTGAGCCGCGCACATCAAGCTCGACCGACGTATGCGTAGGCTCGTAATCGACGTTGACAGGATGGATCTGCGCCGTTTGGTCCCAACCGACGGAAATGACATTCTCGTCGGCAGCGCTGCAACGGCGAAGCAGCTCCTTACCCCATTTGTCGTCGATGCTGACAACGCGCTTGGCGGGATAGTCCTTCGAGAACAAGCGGGCCTTGGCTTCGAAATAAGCTTCGAAAGTATGATGGTAATCGAGATGATCCTGCGTCAGGTTGGTGAACGCAGTGACAGCGAACGTGGTTCCCCACGTGCGCAGCAAGTCAAGCGCGTGGCTTGAAACTTCCATGGCAACCGTGTCGACGTGCGCATCGCGCATCTTCGCGAACGTTGCCTGAAGGTCGGGAGACTCCGGCGTAGTGTGCTCGGCGTGCTCTTTCTTGCCGTCGACAACGATACCGACGGTGCCGATGACGCCCGTGCGCTTGCCGCAGCGTTTAGCGATATGCTCGACCAGATACGTCGTGGTGGTTTTGCCGTTGGTGCCCGTGATGCCCACCAAGCTGAAAGCCTGGGAGGGGTTGTCGTAATAGTTGGCTGCGACTTGCGCCATAGCCTTGCGCGTATCGGAAACGACTACCTCGGTGACATCGGTGGCGTCGGCAAGGTAGACTTTGCGCTCGCACACAATGACCTTCGCACCGTGATCGATGGCATCTTGGGCGAACGAATGCCCGTCGCTTTTCAGGCCGACGATGCAGAAAAACGCATTGCCAGGCTGCACCTTGTCGGAGCGGTACGCAATGCCCGTTACTTCATCGTCGGGATTCCCAAGAACCGTGCAATCGATACCGCCGAACAGCTGGGCGACCGTTTTCGCCATGTAGATGCACCTCGCTAAGATGTTGTGCCGCAAGGGGCGCTGAGCTGCGCAAACCTTGCGGCCGCGTCCTACTGCACTGGCAATAGGACGTTCGTTTTCGCATTTCGTCACTCCGTCGAGTATGACGTGATGGAATACCTATCGACGGCATACGACATTATATCCTGAAAAATCGGGGTGACTTCGTTATCGCCAATGACTTCATTTGCACCCACATAACAGACAAGTTTGCTGTCGGAGTTGGCGATGTATCCGCAGAATGCGAGGTTGTAAGTATTGTACTTGTAGCCACCGTTCTCCTCGTCATACACCTCGGCGGTCGAGGTCTTGCCGGCAACATCGTATCCCTCGATGCCGGCCATAACACCCGTGCCCGATTCGACTACGGTCTGCAACATGCTGGTCATCTTAGGGATGACTTCGGTATTCTCCACCACCTTCGACTGCTCGTACTGGGGGGTCTCGCCGGTTTCCGGATACTTGATCACGAAATGCGGCACGCATTCGTAACCATCGTTGACCAGTGCGCCGTAGAAACGGGCGATCTGCAACGGCGTGACGGAAATGCCCTGACCGAACGAGACGTTGTAGCCCACGACGCGCGACCAGCTGCTGAAGTCGACCATGTAACCCAGCTGCTCGCCCGGGAAGTCAACGCCCGTCAGCTCATGCAGCTTATATTTGATGATGTGGTCGTACAGCTTGTCGAATCCCATGTTCTCAACCGCCAGCGAGATACCGACGTTCGAGGAGTGCTGCATGATCTGGCGAAGCGAGTACGTGGTGTCCGCACGCTCGTGCGCATCGGAGATCTGATAACCGTCAGCCGTGATGATGGAGGGGCAGAAGAGCGTATCCTCGACATCCATCGATCCCTCTTCAAGAATCGACATGGCCGAAACGGTCTTGAACACCGAACCTGGCTCCAGGAGACTGGAAATGGCCTTCACTTCCATCGAGCCCTCTTTGACCTCGGTACGGTCGGCGGGGTTGAAATACGGATACGATGCGCAGGCGTATATCTCACCCGTGCCTCCATCGACGACAAGCGCGGTGCCGCCCTTGACGCCCATGCGCTCAAGGCGATCCTTCAGCGCGGCCTCGGCGGTCTGCTGAAGCTCGATGTCAACGGAAATGACGATATCCTTGCCGTCCACAGCCGCCGTCGACTCGTGAACACCGCCAGGGATGGGAGTGCCGTCGGCGCCAAGCTCGGCTTCGTAGTAACCGGCGGTGCCGGAAAGCGTTTCGTTGTACCAATATTCAAGCCCCGAGATGCCCACGTAGTACTCGCGATTAGCCGCCTGATCGACTTCAACGTTGGTTGCACCCACAAGCTGGCCGCCCACTTCGCCGTACGGGTATTCGCGACGGGTATCCGACAGGAAGTAAATGCCGTCAAGGCCTTCTTTCTTCAGCTCGGCGGCCTTGTCCTTATCCACCTTGCGCTTCACGTACGAGAACGTGGACTTCTCGGCAGAAAGCTTATCGACATAGTCTTTGTAGGTGCCGCCCAAGTACTTGGCGATGACCGCAGCTTCCGCGGTGGGGTCGGTGACCTCGGAAGGGTTGCAATACACCGTGGTGCAGTCAACCGAAACCGCGAGGATCTTGCCATTTCGGTCGTAGATTGTGCCGCGCCTGGGCTCAACCGTCAGACCAACGGTGTGCGACGCTTGGGCGTTTTGGGAATATTCCTTCTGAACCACAACATCCAGATAGAACAGTCGCGCAAACATGGCAAGCGCGAACAGCAACATCAATAAGAGAACGATAGCGGGGCGACTCGAGTCCCGTACGGCGAAGCGCGTGGTGTGATTGCCGGCGGCAGCACGCGACGAAGAAGACCGCCTACGGCGATCGGTGCGGTTGCCTTTTTCAGTCATGGTTTAACCCTGGATCTCGGCGGCGTTCTTGATGCTACCCGAAAGGGATAGAGCGCCTTGGGCATCGGTTGCGACGACGTCCTTCTGCAAAACGATGGTGCCGACATCGTACGGTGCGGACATGCCGATTTTCGCGGCATGGGCTTTGATCGTCGCGGTGCTTGACAACGCCGAATTCTGAACCTCGAGCGTGGTCGAATCGGATTTCATGGTGCTCATCGACGATTCAATGCTCTTGGTGTCGCCAAGAACCGAGCTGGTTGCCGTTTTAAGCGTGATGGTGGCAAAGCACGTAAGGGCGATCACGACCATGACGCCGATGACGAGCCTGAACACCAGCGAACCGGTGACGGGCTTCGCCTCGGTCTTAGAGCGCTCACGCTTGCCGGGAACGACGCGCACGTCAGGACGGGCGGATCGCTCTGGCTGTTGCATAGGATATGCGTCGAAACGATATGCTGCTTGCGCCATGTCCGCCTCCTTAGTGTGATTGAGCTGCGTTTGTACGTGCGGCGTTCGGCTTGGTTGTTCTTATTCGTTTGAAGCCAAGCCGCAAAAGGCGGCTATAGCTTTTGCGCGACGCGCAGTTTCGCACTGCGTGCGCGGGGGTTTCGCTCGATCTCCTCGGCAGTGGGAACAATCGGCTTGCGAGTCACGACGTCGAGTATCGGCTTTTTACCGCACATGCAAACGGGCAGGTCCGGCGGACATGTGCACCTATCTGCGAAATGGGCGAACGTCTCTTTGACGATGCGGTCCTCGAGCGAGTGGTAAGAGATCACCAGCACCCTTCCGCCCGGATTCAGCCAGCGCACCGCTGCGTCAAGACCACTGCGCAGCACGGTGAGCTCCGAGTTAACTTCTATCCTGAGCGCTTGGAAAGTGCGCTTCGCCGGATGACCGCCGCGACGCCTTGCCGATGCAGGAATCGCCGCCTTGATGATGTCGACCAACTGGAAGCTGGTCTCGATTTCCCCGTGCTCACGCTCGCGAACGATGAATTCCGCGATGCGCGACGCCCACTTTTCATCCGAGTTAGCGCGAATGATCCGAGTGAGATCTGCTGCGTTATAAGTGTTGACGATCTCTTTTGCGGTTAAAGTTTGTTTGCCCGGATTCATCCGCATATCAAGAGGGCCATCTTCCTTAAAGGAGAAGCCACGGGACGGTAAATCAATCTGCGGCGAGGAAACGCCCAGGTCGAAAAGAACCACATCGACCCCGGGCACCTCTGCCTCGACGAGAAGCTCGTCCATATCCCCGAAGTTGCCGCGCAGAAGCTTGATCTCGGGTCGTTGCTCGGCTGGAATCGCTTCGAGCTTGGCCCCGGCCGCAGCCAGCGCCATCTCGTCTTGGTCGATTCCAAGCAAGACCCCGTCAGGCCCCAGAAGCTTGGCGAATTCGGAGGAATGCCCTGCACCGCCGAGTGTCGCGTCCACGAACGTATGCTGTGTTTGGAGTTTGGATTGTTCGAGGCACTCGGCGAGCAGAACCGGTATATGCCGATATTCGTTTGTCATCACGCGCACGCCCTACGAAACCTGGACCATTTCGCCAAGATCGATCTCGGCATCCATGTCGTCGTAACGCTTTGCGTCCCACACTTCGAAGTAACCCGTGTTGCCCACAATGACCACATCCTTGTCGATTCCCACCGCTTCGCGCTGATCCGCTGCGATCATGACGCGACCGGCGGAGTCCACCTGCACGTCACGGGCACGGCTTTTCAGCTTGCGGCGAAGACCGACGTGCTTCGCGTTGTTCGAGCGGTAACCCCCGAAGGAGTCGACGAACAGCTGGTTAACCCACTGTTCGAACTGGCCGTCGTCAAACACGTAGATGCACTCGTCTTGAAGGCTGCGCGTTACCACAAGCTCGTCAGAAAGCAGTTTGCGAAACTTCGCCGGCAGGGACATACGGCCTTTGGCATCGATTTTGAAGCGAAACTCGCCGTTCAGATCAACGGTGTGCTTCCCTTCTCCCATGTCCTAACCGCCCTTTCGGCGACGCGCCTTGCGGGCGCACTCGTTCACTGTCATCTAACGTGTTTGCATTCTATGACAATCTATCCCACTTTGCAACACAGCAAAACACAACGACCCCCACCCCACCACAAGCGACTCACCGGGGAAACCACAACACTGATATTGCATTTACGCAGTTCAAATAGGTATAAATGGGAATCAGTACGACAAAATAAGCCGAATGAAGCCCAGCCGAAGAGCATCATTCAAGCAGTGGATTTTTGTTCCACATCCCCCACTTCGCTACACCGCCGCTCCAAAACCCCACGTCAGACGCGTGGGAGGAAGTGGGTGACGAAATGGGTGAAAGAGTGGGAGGAAAAGTGGAGGAAAGTGGGATTGCGACTACGCACAAGGGAACATAGGGGCCGTGAGGGTGCGCCGATGAGGGGACGCCGAACCGAACACGAGGACGCGCCGACGAATATGCCAGGAAGTACCATCACTGCATGAGGATCGACGGCAAAGCTAGGCGCGCGGATGCGCCGACAGATATTCCTCGCGGATATGGGATCTGTCGACGTGGGTGTAAACCTGCGTTGTGGAGATATCGGAATGCCCAAGGATCTCTTGGATAACGCGAAGATCGGCGCCGCCCTCCAGCATGTGCGTTGCAAAGGAATGGCGAAGCGTATGAGGGTGAAGGTTCTTCACACCGACCGAAACGCCGGCATTCGCCACCAGCGTATGCACGCTCTGACGCGTCAACCGGCCACCGCGTGCATTCAGGAAAACGGCCGACGTCGGCTTGGCATACGGCTTCGCCAGCTGCGGGCGCCCGATTTCAAGATAGTCCGCCAAGGCGTTGGCAGCACTTCCCGATATCGGGGAAACGCGCTCTTTCCCGCCCTTGCCCTTAATACGAAGGACCCCCTGATCAAGAAGGCAGCTGGACAAATCGAGCCCCGTGCACTCGCTCACGCGCAATCCGCATCCATACAGCATCTCCAGGATCGCACGATTACGCAGATCGGTTGGGGTATCATGCGGGAGCCCGTCAAGCAGGGCGTTCATCGTAGCAACGGAGACCACATCGGGAAGCTTTTCGGCGGGCTTGGGGAGTTTCACCGATTCGGTCGGGTTCTTAGTAGAGTAACCCTCGCGCACGCAAAAGCGATACAAACCTTTCAATGCCGAGATGCGCCGGTCGATACTTGATGGCGCGTAACCCCTGTCTCGCAGATCCGCTTCATAACCAATAATGTCGTCGCGGGTCACCTTAGTGGCGTCGTCGGCCCCCAGAACATCAAGGAATGCGGCGAAATCGCTTAAGTCGGTCGCATAAGCCGCTACGGTGTTGTCACTCGCCGATCGCTCGATGCGCAAGAAAGCAAGGTATTCATTAGTAAGAGACTCGATCGAGAAAGGTCCGGCGCCCTGCGCCCAACCGACGCCCGCGCAGCCCGCGCTCCCCTCGGTTATGTCTTTCCTTGTCGTCATGCGGCTAGTTTAGCATCCGACTCCCCACCGATCGAGAAGCGCTGTTAATGGTTTGTTACAGGGGCGACACTTCCCCCGCCAGCGAACCCCCGACGCAGTAAGATCTTTCAGGCAACGCCAGAACGGCTTTCGCCGCGACGAATGTCACGACACACCGCTACGGCTTGCCGCAGGATAATCCATCGGCAAGTTCAGCGGAGGCGCATATGGCTAAGCATATTTTCGTTACCGGCGGCGTTGTCTCATCCCTCGGCAAGGGCATCACGGCAGCGTCCCTTGGACATCTTCTTAAAGCACGCGGTTACAAAGTAACCATGCAGAAGATGGACCCTTATCTGAACGTCGATCCCGGCACCATGTCGCCTTTCCAGCACGGCGAGGTCTTCGTCACGGACGACGGCCACGAAGGCGACCTTGACCTTGGCCATTACGAGCGCTTCATCGACGAGAACCTCTCGCGCGAATCGAACTTCACCCAAGGCTCCATTTACAAAACGCTTATCGCACGCGAGCGCCGCGGCGACTTCCTGGGCGGAACCGTCCAAGTCATCCCCCACGTCACCGAGGCTATTAAGGAGCGAATCCGCCGCGCGGCAGAACAGTCGGGCGCCGATATCGTCATTTCGGAGATCGGCGGCACCGTTGGCGACATTGAAGGCCAGCCGTTCATCGAGGCGGCGCGCCAGTTCAAAAAGGAACGTCCTGCAGGTGACGTGATCTTCGTGCATGTAACCCTTGTCCCCTACATCGCCGCAGCTCATGAGGTTAAGACCAAGCCGACGCAGCACTCGGTCAAGGAGCTGCGCTCGATGGGCGTCCAGCCCGACTTCATTGTCTGCCGCTCCGACCACGAGATCTCCGACGGCGTGCGCGAGAAGATCGCCCAATTCTGCGACGTGGCCCCGCGCGAGGTTCTGGCATGCGAGGACAGCCCTTCCATATATCAAGTGCCGCTTAACCTTCACGATCAGCGCTTCGACGCCATGGTCTGCGAGAAGCTGAACCTTGGTGTGCGCGACATCGACCTGCGGCCCATGGAAGCTTTCGTCGAAGCTGAAACCAACTGCCAAACCCCCTGCGACATCGCCGTGGTCGGCAAGTACGTCAGCCTCCCCGACGCGTACCTTTCCGTGGTCGAGGCGCTTCACCATGCGGGCGTCGGACAGTACTGCAAGGTCAACGTCCACCTTATCGATGGCGAGGAGATCAACAACGACAACGCCGCCGAAAAGCTTGGCGGTTTCGACGGCATCCTCATCCCCGGAGGATTCGGCGTGCGCGCGTTCGAGGGCAAGATAGCCGCCGCGAAATACGCCCGCGAGAACAACGTGCCGTTCCTGGGCATTTGCCTGGGCCTTCAAGCGGCAGTATGCGAATTCGCCCGCGATGTTTGCGACATGCCGGGCGCCACGTCGGCCGAGTTCGACGATAAGGCCGAGTTCCCCGTGGTCGACCTGATGCCCGAGCAGGAAGACGTCGAGGACAAAGGCGGCACCATGCGCCTTGGCGCATACCCCTGCAAGGTTGCCGATGGGACGCTTGCACACCAGGTGTACGGCGAGGATCTGATCTACGAGCGCCATCGTCACCGCTACGAAGTCAACAACATGTTCCGTGAGCGCCTTATCGAAGGCGGCTTGGTTGTTTCGGGGACGTCGCCCGATGGCCGCTTGGTCGAGATGATCGAGGTGCCCGACCACCCATACTTCATCGCAAGCCAGGGTCACCCCGAATTCAAGAGCCGCCCGACCCGCCCGCATCCCCTGTTCGCGGGACTGGTCGGCGCTGCGCTCGATCGTCGAACCGAACAAGAATAGCCACTGGTTGCGGCCGCTCGTTCGAGCGGTCGCAACCAACAAGCAGGCACGAACCGCGCCTCTTGAAAAAAAGCGCGGCACGACACTCTGCCGTCAGACCGCTCGGTGCACAGTTTTTCCCGTTTTGCGAAGTCGACATCAATCAGATGCTGCGAAGCGCTCCCGTCGGCGATGAATCTAAACGGGAATCCCCCGTTCAGCAGGATGCCTCCCGTTTCTCGAACACCGGGAAACGGGAGGCATCCCTTCAATTCCGCCGCTAATCGCGCAAAACCGTCAAATCCGTGCAAACAGAAATCCTCCGCAATATACTCGGCATTCCACGGCTGAAGCGCCGAGCACGAGAAAGCGCATACTGAGCCAACCCCGCCCTCAACTAGCGGTCGAAGCCCGATACAACAAGCACTCCATCTTCTTCCAACGCCTCGCATCACACACTCCAGCGAGTTTCAAGCGCAGGATAACCTTCTGGAAACAGCACCTCGGCTCACCCTCGAAATTGAGCAATTGCCCCTAAGATCTCGGCATGACTCTTTTTCTTGATTACATATCCTCACTCGAATACTGGAGGACGCGCTCGCTCCCCAAAGAGAATCCGCAACCCGCCGCCCTGTCGCAAAGAGTCGGTCATCAACCTAAGCAAGATACCGCGAGGCAAAATTGCGATTCGGCGATTATGCGCCTATACAAAGAAGCCGCGTGCAACACCGAGCATGTCGATTTAAAAATCGAGCTGACCACCCTAAAGGAAGAGATCCCGAATCTGACTTTTCCCTGCCATCTGCTTCTTCCTGATGCTAGTGCACGAAGAAGCTCTAAAGACGTAATCTGCCGCGTGGCCTCGCCAAATAGGCTTCCTTCGAGATCATTCGCGGCTGTTTCCAACAACATCTTCGTCTGCTCGCCCGAACTCTGCTTTGCCCGAGCTGGAATCACCTACAACAAAATGCAGCTTGCACAACTCGGGTTCGAACTCTGCGGGACCTATCGACTCGGGCACTTCGCCAACGGCACAAAACCCAATCAATTGAAAACAGCAGCATCAAAGCTAACTGGCGTAAAGGCGCTCGATCGCTTTGCTCAACTATATTCAGGAAAAGGTTGCAGGGCCGCAAAAGACGTCTCAAGTCGGATCCTCGATTCGTCCGCTTCTCCCATGGAATCGTTACTGGCCCTCGCCCTCTCGTTGCCGGCGAGCCAAGGCGGTTATGGCCTACCGAAGCCGATACTGAACAAGCAGATCAGCACCGCCACGGCACCCCTTCACTCCGCATTCGGGAATTCGTTCTATTGCGATCTTTACTGGCCAGACGCAAAACTTGATGTCGAATACGACAGCGAGCTGTTTCACTCGGGAGCTGTGAAGATAGAACACGACGCGCGACGACGGAACTCCTTATGCGCGATGGGCGTTTCAGTCATCACTGCGACGAAAAGCAGCGTCACAAACCGATACGGCCTCGATCAGCTCGCTAGTCAGATCGCCAGAAAGCTGCACGTCAGGCTTCAACTGAAGCGCGTGAACCGAGATAGGCAGCGCGAGCTCCTGGACGCATTCCTACATCCAAGCAGCTAGTCGATACCGAACGCAATCAAATAGCGCGCAACCGGACGCGCTAGCGGAAGAACCAATAAGACAAGGATGCACAGATTTAACTGTTTTGCGCGATCTTTGAACCGAATAATTACGACTAGATAGTGAAACCAGCCGAGAACAAGAACCATACATCCAGCTCGCAATTACTAGCACCACCAAAGTACCGGGCATTATGTTTAGAGAGTGTCGCAAAACCGTCAAATTTGTGCACGTGGGAGCAAAAATCAATGCGAAACCGCATCGAGAAGCAACCGAAACCGCGCCACCTGGACAGAGAGCCCGCACTGAAACCCACATGTCGAGCATCCCTGCAGTGACGGCTTAAATCAAGGAAAGAACAGAGCGCGAAGGACGCTAGCTGAGCTATAATTGCGGGAATCATCACACAACGCACCTATCCAACAAGATGCCGTTAATAAACGTTGCTGCTCGGCGTCTTGTGCTTCGTGCGTCCTAGAACTAAAACGCGTCTTGACGAAAGGGTTGCCGCATGAAAATCGGTTTCGACAACGACAAGTACATCCAGCTGCAGGCTGCACGCATCCGAGAACGCATCGAGCAGTTCGGCGGCAAGCTCTACTTGGAGTTCGGCGGCAAGCTGTTCGACGACTTCCACGCATCGCGCGTCCTACCCGGATTCGAACCCGACACCAAGCTGCGCATGCTGCAGTCGCTTATCGACGACGTCGAGATCATCCTTACCATTAATGCCAACGACATCGAGCGTTCTAAGATCCGCGGTGATCTTGGCATCACCTACGATGACGACCTGCTGCGCCTTATGGACGCGTTCAACGAACTGGGCTTCTACGTTGGCAGCGTCGTCATAACCCAATACCGCAACCAGCCCGGCGCCGACGCGTTCCGTGCACGCCTTGATTCCCTGGGCGTGAAGTGCTATCTGCACTACCCCATCGAAGGCTATCCCTACGACATCGACCGCATCGTCAGCGACAACGGCTATGGCAGGAATGAATACGTCGAAACCACCCGTCCGCTGGTGGTCGTCACCGCACCAGGCCCTGGTTCGGGCAAGATGGCAACCTGCCTCTCGCAGCTGTTCCAGGAACTAAAACGCGGCGTAAGCGCCGGCTATGCCAAGTTCGAGACGTTCCCCATCTGGAACCTTCCGCTTGAACATCCGGTAAACGTCGCTTACGAGGCTGCAACGGTCGACCTTGACGACGCGAACGCCATCGACCCCTTCCATCTTGAGGCCTACGGCGAGACCACGGTCAATTACAACCGTGACATCGAGATCTTCCCCGTTTTGAAAACCATGATGGAGAAGATCCTCGGTGAGAGCCCCTACAAATCCCCTACCGACATGGGCGTCAACATGGCAGGCTACGCCATCAGCGACGACGAGGCATGCCGCGAGGCTTCCAAACATGAAATCGTGCGCCGTTACTTCAAAGCGCGCGAGGACTTCCGCCGTTCCGGCGGCAACGAGGTCGAGGTCGAGCGCCTCGCTCGCCTCATGACCCGCGTCGGCGTCACCGAGAACTACTCCCCTGCGCATCTTGCCGCACTGAAAAAGGCCGAAGAATCGGGTTCGCCCGCAGGCGCTATCGTGCTTCCCGACGGAAAGGTCATGACCGGCAAGACCTCCACGCTTCTGGGCGCCGCATCCAGTGTCCTTCTGAACGCGATCAAATACCAAGCAGGCATCGACGACCACGAGTACGTCATCTCCGACGAAGCGCTGAAGCCCATCTGCCGTCTGCGCACCGAGCGGCTTGGGCACACCAACCCGCATCTTCATCCGGGCGAAATGCTCATCGCGCTTTCCACCACGTCACAGACCAGCCCGCTGGCAGCGCGCGTTCTTGAGCACATGGGCGAGCTGAAGGGCTGCGACGCCTACTTCAGCGTGATCTTGTCTGAAGAGGACGAGCGTCTGTACAAATCTCTGGGCATCAACGTGTGCTGCGAGCCGAAGTACGAGATCCACCGCTTCTACCACGACTAAGCCAACGTCACGTTGCATTAGGCTATGGGGTCGATGATGACGGACAACCGCTTTTCGCGAACCGCACTGGTGCTTGGGCCAAACGCAATGGACGCGCTCGCCCAGGCACGTGTGGCAGTTTTCGGCATTGGAGGCGTTGGCGGGTTCGCCGTCGAGGCACTGGTGCGCTCCGGCATTGGTGCAATCGACATCGTCGACGCCGACTCCGTCTCAAACACCAATTTGAACAGGCAGCTCATCGCTACGGAAGATACCGTCGACCATGACAAAGTCGAGGTCATGGCAGCGCGTATCGCCAGCATCAACCCCAGCTGCAAAGTCTCAGCGCGCAAGGTATTCTATCTTCCCTCAACCTGCGACGAGTTCGATTTCAACGATTACGATTACGTGGTCGACGCAGTCGACACCGTGACAGCAAAGCTTCAGCTTATCAAGGAAGCTGGCGACCACAACACGCCTATCATTTCCTGCATGGGAACAGGCAACAAGCTTGACCCCACGAAACTGCAGGTCGCGAACATCGAAGACACCACCGTCTGCCCCCTTGCAAAAGTGATTCGCAAAGAAAGCCGCAAGCGCGGGCTGGGCAGCTTCAAGGTGGTGTTCTCGACCGAGGAAGCGCGTGCTCCCATCGTCGACCCGAACGACCCCAATCCCGAGCAACCGCCCGAAGGCAGGCGCTCGATCCCCGGATCGTTCGCACCTGTCCCGGCAACAGCAGGACTGATCATTGCCGCTGAAGTCATTAGGGACATCACGGGTGTCTAAGCGCCTGATCGTCCGAACACGGGCACGAATGACGCCTCAAGGCCAACGCGCGCATCGGACGCAACAGAAGCAGGCACGCTCGCGCACTCGACAGTGCACCTAGCACTCCCAACCCGTAACGAAAAGCCCCGCCCATCCGACCGTCATTCACGATCGAACAAGCGGGGCTTCTTTCGTCAGCTCAAACTGCTTAAGCTCTACGCAACCTGCGTTTTAGGAGCAAGCTTGGCGGCGGATTCGCCGAAGAACACCTCATACCAGCACAGGAAGCAGTAGATGTTCCAAATGCGCATCATCTTCAGCTTGGAGCGGCCCTCCTGCGTGCTGAAATCGGCGCTACGATGATCGTCGAGCATCTTCACCAGGTAGTCCACATTGAAGAACTTCTGGGCAGCCTCACTGGTGAAAGCCTCTTTGATGCGCTCGTAATACAGGTCGGTTTGCAGCCACACGGTAAGCGGCGTGATGAACGGCTGCTTGGGCATATCGGCAACCTTCTGCGGGAAACCCAGATGAGCAGCCGCGCGACGAAGTGCGTACTTGGAATGATCCTTGGTGACACGGCAGTTGGTAGGCAGCTGCAGAGCAACGTCGAGAACCTTCTTGTCAAGGAAGGGGACGCGCAACTCAAGCGAGTGCGCCATGGACATGCGGTCGGCCTTCAGGCAGATGTCGTACGGCATGTACGAAACCATGTCAACGTATTGGGTTAGCGTGATGGCGTCGCCGTCGTTGGTGCGCTCGACTGCCTCGTTGAAGTGAGGCGTGCACCACTCCCACGGCTTGCACTTGCCCTTGAAATCCTTCAAGACATGCGGAACCTCGTCCCACATGAAATTCATGCAAGCGCGCTGATAGCTTTTCTCGGGACCAGCCGAACCGCGCATAGCGAAATGGCGGCCATGGAACGGCGGCAGCTTCTCGGCGATGGCGCCGGCTGCCCTGCGGATGGTCAGGGGAACCAAATTGAAATACTTCGAGAACTCATACTGGTCATGGTAGATCCAGTAGCCACCGAAAAGCTCATCGGCGCCCTCGCCCGACTGAACGACCTTCACTTCCTTGGAAGCAAGCTCGGACACAAAGAACAGCGGGATGGCGCTGGGAGCGCCAAGAGGCTCGTCCATGTAGTACTGCTCGGTGGGGACGATGTCCAAGAACTCCTTGGCCGTAACCTTGACGTCTTTGTTGGACAAACCCGCCCATTCAGCGAACTCGTGAGCGTCCTTCAACTCGTCGAGCTTGATCTTGAAGCCTGCGTTCTCGGCCTTGTCGCGCTGCTCCTCGCTACCGGTGATGTCGTAACCGACCGAGAACGTCTTCACGCCCTCGGAATGATGCTGACCCATGCAATATGCAGCCAGCGAGCTGTCGATTCCGCCGGAAAGGAAGCTGCCGATCTCGACGTCGGCGATCTCATGGGCGCGCACGGACTCATCGAAGGTGTCCTTGATGATGTCGGCCCATTCCTCGACATCTTTCGTCTTGTCGATTTTGTAAGTGATCTTGTAGAAGCAGCGTTCGCGGATGTTCTCGCCCTCGATGATCATGAGGTGCCCGGGCAGAACCTTATGCACGCCCTCGAACATGGTCTGCGAGTCGTTCAGATACTCGAAACACAGGTACTGCGGCAGCATCTTCTCGTTCACTGAAGCATGGAACTTGGGATGTGCGAAGAACGCCTTGGGTTCGGATGCGTACATGATGCGATCGCCCTGCATGTGATAGTACAGGGGCTTGATGCCGAAGATGTCGCGTGCAAGCACCAGGCGCTTGTTCTTGTCGTCCCAGATGGCAATTGCGAACATGCCGCGTAGCTTCTTGAAGACGCCAACGCCCCACTCTTCGTAACCGTGAACGACGGTCTCGGTGTCGCCGTTGGTGTGAAACTCGTAACCAGCCTCGATCAGTTCGGCACGAAGCTCTTGGAAGTTGTAGATCTCGCCGTTGAACGTGACGGTGACGCTGCCGTCAGCATTCTGCATGGGCTGATGGCTTTGGGCGACGTCGATGATGGAAAGGCGACGGAAGCCCATGGCGATGTTGTCGTTGACGAAATAGCCGTCCTCGTCGGGACCACGATGAATGATGCGGTCGGCCATGTCCTTAACGATGCTGCGATTGGTTTCGGCATCGTAATCGACGGTGGTGAAGCCAACGAATCCGCACATGAAAGCGCTCCTTCTCTTGAATAATCAACCTGACTAGTGTACTTCACGCCACTATGGCTCCGAAGCGCCTTATGCGTATAACATCAATTCATCAGGCTTGAGAAGCGGCAGGGCGAACGCTGTGGAATAATGGGCGAAACGACGACGTTCATCGGCGCATCGGCCATTAAGCCACGCGCTCACGAAGGAGGCTTGCCCTATGGCGAAAGCTACCTGCATAGACGATATCAAGGCGCATCTCCAGCCCGTCATCATCGGCGGTGACATCCTTGCATACAGCTACGTACGCGAGCTGCATCGCGCCTACGGTATCACACGCTCCATCGTGCTTGCCACGCAAGACGTGAAGATGCTCTCGACCAGCAAATTCACCGACTACCGCCTGGTTGACGGCCTGTACGACAACGCCGAGACGCTCTACTTCAACCTCGAGAAGATCGCCGTTGAAACCTACGAGCGCGACGCCGACGCCATTCTCCTGGTGCTTGGTTGCGACGACGTCCATGCCCGCCTGCTCTCATCGGGCAAAGAGCGACTCGAGGCCATCGGCTACACAGTTCCCTACATCGACTTCGATCTGCTTGACTCGATCACCCAGAAGCGCCGTTTCTACGAGATCTGCGACGAGCTGGACGTCCCCTACCCCAAGACCTGGTATTTCGACTGCGCGAACGGCCCCAAAACGCTGCCTGAAGACGAATTCACCTTCCCCTTGATCGCAAAGCCCTCGAACTCGGCTCAGTTTCAAGATGCCACTATCCAGAACAAAAGGAAGATCTACGAAATCGATTCGGCCGACGAGCTGCAGCAAGTCTGGCGCTCGATCCGCACCTCCGATTACAACAACCTGCTGGTCATCCAAGACTTCGTCCCAGGCGAAGATGACGCCATCCGCACGTTGACCACCTTCTCGGATGCCGAGGGCAACTTGCGCGTGGTTTCGGGCGGTGTTGTCGCCTTGCAAGACCACGACCCCACGGCTCTTGGCAACCCGCTTGCCATTATCGGCGAGAAGGAGCAGATCATCGTCGACAATGCCACCAAGATCCTGAAGCACATCGGCTATCGTGGCTTCGCCAACTTCGATATCAAGTTCGACAGTCGAGACGATAGCTTCCGCTTCTTCGAAGTGAACACTCGCTGCGGCCGCAACACCTACTATATGAGCCTTGGCGGCGTGAACTTCGTCACGCTCATCGTGCGCGAGTTCATTCTGGGCGAGCCCATCGAGCAAACTGAGGCATACAACCCGTTTTTGTACTGCTGCGTGCCCGATCTGGTGTTGAAGAAGAGCATCGACAACAAAGGGCGCCTGAGCCAAGCCCTTACGCTGCGTAAGGCCACAACCGACCCCTACCCCCTGCACTATTCGCCCGACTCGTTGCAGCACAACGCATGGGCGAAGGTCATGTTCGAGAATCAGATCCGCAAGTTCAAGCGCTTCTACTGGGACACCAACGGAAAACAGCTGAAATAAAGCCTGACCCTACTGGCGCTCGCGGCGATACGCAAAGGAAACCTGCGGGCGCCCGTGGGGAGGGACGCAACGTCGGTCAACGGGAACGCACCCGCAGCGCGCGAGGCGCCGGCCAATGGGAATGGACTTTCGAAACGCATAACAACCCGCCCGCAACGAGAGAACCCCTCTACCGCTTATGCGATAGAGGGGTTCGATGTTTCTAAGGAAGCGCCGCTTAGAACTGAAGCGCCGCCGTGAAGCCCGACCACGAAAGGGCGTCGGTGTCGCGAACGACCGCACCGAACGTGGGAGCGTGAACGTACGGAACGCCACCGTAGCCAACAGCGATGCCGACATGGCCATAGCGGTACAGGACGTCGCCCGGACGAGCCTCGGAGACAGGCACGATGTTCGTGGCGCAAGCCCTAAGGCTTTCCGTGTAGTGAGGAAGCGACATGCCGATCTGCAGATAGGCCCAGCGAACCAAGCCTGAGCAGTCGAATGCGTCAGGGCCCTCGGCGCCCCAAACGTACGGGCAGCCCTTCTTGGAAAGAGCGTAGCCGACAACCGCGGAATTGTCGCCCGCCGAGCCGCCGTTGTAGTACCCACCGCCACCACTGGAGCCTCCGCCGTAATTATCGTCGCCGCCACCGTCGTAGTAGTTGTTGTTATTATTGGCGGAACCAGCTGCAGCCGCAGCGGCGGCAGCCTGACGTGCGGCCTCGGCTGCTGCAGCCGCAGCCTGCTCCTGCTCGAGCAGCTGACGGGCCTCTTCGTCAAGCGAATTCATGAGGTTAGTTGCCTCTTGCACGCGCGCAGCAGCCTCGTCCTGAGCCTGCTGGGCGATTTCCGCCTGGGTGGCGTACTCTTGCTCCTGGCGGGCGTACTCGTCGTGAGCTTCCTGAAGCTGCTCACGCAGCAACTGAGCTTCCTCCACCAGAGAAGCGTCGCTCTCGTTCAGGGTGTTCAGAAGGTCCCAATTGTTGGTGAATTCTTCGAACGAGGTGGAGCCCAAAAGGAAGTCGAGGTAGCTGGACGGGCCCGAACGGTACATGTCGCGAGCACGGGTGCCAAGACGATCCTGGATTTGAGTGATGCGGACAGAGGTCTCGTCGATCTCTTTTTGAGCGTCGACCATCGCCTGCTCGGCAGCCTGGCGCTTTTCCTCTGCCTGGTAATACGTGTTGGCGGCGTTTTCAAGATCGGCCTGAAGAGAGACGAGCTGATTGCGAACCTCATCGGCTTCAGCTTGCTTCTCGGCCGAGGTGACTGCAAATGCCTTTGCGGGGTCAACCGCAACAACCACACCGAGAGCGGCTGCGGCGCCCACCTATCCTTCAGGCGAAGAATTTAATAGCC
>URZP01000010.1 GCA_900552365.1 uncultured Coriobacteriaceae bacterium | reverse complement strand
CGGCGATGGCAAAACGACAGCGAAACCAAAACGAAACCGTCGCGAATCTTCCCCAAACTACGTCGCTGAGAGTTCAATCGCACCCCAAGCACTGGGTTTCGCATACGGAAAACGTCGCCGTTTTCGGCCTTTCCGCAGGAAACGACCATGATTTGCCGACAAAATCGCGCCTACCGCGCAAGGCCTGAGCGTCTTGCATAAAACCCGACGGTTTGGGTATCGGAATTCAGAATTGAAGGAATGCCCTTGGTATGCGATTTAGCGATGCCCCGACGCTACCCGTTTCACGAGCGCCCACGACAGCGGGTAGCAACTTAAAGTTGACACGAAGCTTCTGACGAAAAGCAAACCTGCCCGCTCATGAACGCACGCGCCAAACCCTACAAGTGAGGACCACGCAGCATAAGACGGCTTGAGCCGTCGGGCAGAAGCAGCACCAAATCGTCCATGGTGCCGGGCACGCAAAATTGGGTGATCGTCGCAAAGCAAAACGCGACAAGCAAGGTAACCGCTACCAGGGCAATCGCGGATTCCGACTGCTTGATTCCCACCACGAACAGAACCACCGAGACCACCAGAAGAGGCCACAGCGCATGCAGCGCGTTGACCAGCGTCATTGGCGAAAGCAATTGAAGCGCGATGGGCGTTGCGGTCCACCCCAGCGCAATGAGCACGGCTCCGCCCAAGTGCCAGAAGTCGGTATGAGCGCGCGCAATGGGAACGACGATCAGCGCGAAGCCCGCGATGATGATCGCAAGCGGCCAGTACTGCCACCACGACGTGCCGCGCACAAACGGCGCGATGTAATGAGAAAGCACCATGAACAACGCCAAGATGGAGATGCCCACGATAAGGCGAAGCGGCGTGTTCATAACCTCTTCCTGCGATACCGAGCTAAGCTCGCCCGAAGCAACATCACGCGCGGCGTTGGCGCCCACGTCGCCGTAATTGGAAGACTCAACGTGCTCGGGCCGAACCTCAAGCGGGCCGAACGTCCGAGGCTCAAGAGGAAGGGCGATCCACATCAGCGCGTAAACCAGAACGCCTATGCCCAACGTGGTGACCGCGAACAGAACCGCGAAGACACGAGCGAGAATAGGGTCGAGGTCCAAGCGGTCCGCCACACCGGCGCACACACCGCCGATGTAGCCGTCACGAGAACGATAAAGTTTTCCCGCTTTCCTCATTGAATCCTTCCCAATCCGTCTAGCAACCTTTTCACGAGCGTCGTCATCGGGAATCCGCCGCCGGCAGTCGCCGTCAAGCGGCCAATTGGGCGATCGGGCTCCAACTTTTCCGCGTCACTCCTGTTCAGCGGCTTCCTTCATCTTTTCGACGCGAAGCTTCTGAATGCGGCGGCGACGCATGCTCTGCACCTTGAAGCGGAATCCGTCGAAGGTGAACTCGTCGCCGATGTGGGGCACGGCGTCGAGCACCGACATCAACCAACCGGCGATGGTTTCGTACTGGTCGGATTCGACAACGGGAAGCCCCATCTCGATGGCATCTTCCACCGGGAGGCGGCCGTCAACGATCCAGCAGCCTTCACCCATGCTGACAACCAGGCTATCCTCGGCGTCGGTTTCGTCGATGATCTCGCCGACGATTTCCTCGACGATATCCTCGACCGTAATTAAACCATCGGTTCCACCGTACTCGTCAACGACGATGGCCATCTGTTGCCTGTTCGTTTGCATCTCGGAAAGAAGCGGGAACACGTCCTTCGATTCGGGCACGAACATGGGCACGAACGCATAGTCGATGACCGGCTCGTCGATGTTGCCTTCAAGCACAGCCGGAATAAGATCCTTGTAATGGACGATTCCCACGATGGAATCGAGATCGTCGTGGTAAACAGGCAAGCGCGAATAACCCGTGCCACGGACGCGCTCCAGCGTATGGCGGACGGTCTCGGTGTCCTCGACCGCCATGATGTCGACGCGCGGCGTCATGATTTCGCTGACCGACATGTCGTTCAGGCTAAGGATGTCGCTGATCATGCGCTTCTCGTCCTCGAGAAGCTCGTCGGCGTCACCCACCAGGGTTTTGATTTCCTCTTCGGAAATCTGCTGATGCTTACTGCCGAGCCCGAATGCTTTCTTCAAGCCACCGAACAGGCCCGGCTCAGGTTTGTCACCCATGCTTTGTTGTCACAACCTTCGATAACGTGCGGGAAACTATAGCTAACCAATTTAGCATACGCTAATGCACCCGCGAGAAACGGGTTGCCAACAAACAGGTTTCCTTTGCCTAGCGATAGTAGCGGTAATACGCGGCGCAGCTGCCCTCGGAAGACACCATGCAGGGGCCGACTGGGTTCTCGGGCGTGCACACCTTGTCGAACAAGGGGCACTGGTTGGGCGCAATGACGCTGCGCAGAACGTCGCCGCAGCGGCATCCACGCGGGTCACGCGTGGGCTCGATGTCGGGCTGGAAGCGCGCAACGGCGTCGAACTCGGCGAACTCGGGCTTCAGGCGGTAGCCGGAATCGGGGATGGGACCAAGCCCGCGCCACGTCGCCTCGCAGGTGTCGAACACGTCGGCGATTATCTTCTGCGCAACGGGGTTGCCGTCGGTGCGCACGCCACGCTCGTATGCGATCTCGATCTCGGCACGGCCCTCGTGCAGCTGGCGCACCAACATGGCGATGCCCTGAAGCACGTCAACCGCCTCGAAACCGGTGACGACGCCAGGGATATGATATTTTTCGGCAAGGAACTGGTAAATGCCGATGCCCGTGATGGTGCTGACGTGACCGGGCAGGATAAGAGCGTCAAGTTGGACGCCTGGATCGTTGACGATGGCCTCAAGGGCACCGGGCATGTTCTTGTGCGCCGCAAACACCGTGAAGTTCTTCAGGCCAAGAGCACGCGCGCGGAAAATAGCCATGGCGACCAGCGGCGTGGTTGTTTCGAAACCAACGCCCACGAACACGACCTGACGATCGGGGTTGTCCTGGGCGATCTTCAAAGCATCGAGCGGCGAATAGCAAATGCGCACGTCGCGGCCCTGCGCTTGCTCGGCTAGCAAACTGGACGTGGATCCAGGAACACGTGTCATGTCGCCGAACGTGGTGATGATGATGTTGGGGATGCGGCACAGCGCGATGACGGTGTCGATATCGCTGTTCGACGTGACGCACACCGGGCAGCCGGGGCCCGAAGAAAGGCGCACTCCTTCAGGCATGAGGTTACGGATGCCGTTGCGCGCGATGGCAACCGTATGCGTTCCGCACACCTCCATGAGCGTCGCGCTTTCGGGCGCAAGCTTCTGGATAGTATCAACCAGCTGACGCGCAAGCGCGGGATCTTTAAAGCGCTGAAGCTCCTCGTTCATATCCATGGCTGATCCCTGTTTCCTATGCCTGCGCGGCTGGCGCTGCGGCGTGCGGGATGGTGCACACTTCTTCGGCGGCAGCAGGGTTGAACAGCGGATCGTCCACCATGTCGGCCATCTCCTGAATGAGCGACAGGGTTTCGGCAGCGTACTCGGGGCTTACCACCTCAATCGCGAAACCGGCGTGAACCAGCACGAAATCGCCGACCTTGGCATTGGGGGTCAGGTCAAGCGCGATGTCGCGCGTGGCGCCGCTGGCACTGACCGTGGCCATGCCGCCGTCTTTCAGCTCGGTGATCTCCATGGGAATTGCTAGGCACATATCAAGCCCCCTCTTCGGTTCATGCATGCAACGCCCGTCCGCTCAGACAGCGGAAGGGCGCGCTTTCTTTGTTCAAGGGCATGCTAACACTCATCGGATTTGCGACGAGGAGTGTTTCGCGTTACGGCTGCGAATCTTCGCCAAAACGACGATCACGAACGGCGCCGACCCTAACCCTTTTCCACGGCGGAAGCCGATGCGACCACCGCCTGGCCGTATGAGATGCAGCCGTCGTTAGGCGGAAGATCCTTGTTCAGAGCGACGGTGAAGCCCATCGCGCCAAGCTTTTGGCACGCGTTCTCAACCAGATAGCGATTCATGAACACACCGCCGGACAAGGCAATCGTCGAAATGCCGTACAGCGCGTTCGCCAGCTGGGCGATCGTGACGATGGCGTCGACGAAGGCATTGTGGAAGCGAAGCGCGATGACTGATGCGGGGATGCCCGCAAGCTTGTCATCAAGCATGGCCTGGAAGGTGTTCGCCGGGTCAAGCAGCAGAACCGACGTATCAAGCGCCGTGCTTCCCTCGCCCGCCGAGTTCTTCACCACGCCAATGGCGTAGCGCTTGGCGATCTCGGCGGCAGCCTCGGCGGTTGACGCATGCGGGTCGGAATCGGCACGGGCAGCATCGAGCATGATGGCCGGTTCGCCCTCGTAGCTAGGAGCGACGCAAATACCCAAAAGCGCAGCGGCGGCATCGAACAGACGACCGACCGACGAGGTGAGCGGCGTGTTCAAACCGCGCTCGATCATTTGGTCGCACACCGGCGCCTCGGCCCCTAAAGCAGCAACTGCATCGGCCGCGGCAGGGTGACCAAGCAGGTCGAACGCCCACAGCGCGCCGTATGCCATGCGCAGCGGGCGCTTGACCGCAGCTGCGCCGCCCGGCATGGGAACGTACACGAAGTTGGCGAAACGCTCGAACGTCTGACGGTTTGCCAGCAGGACCTCGCCGCCCCAAATATTGCCGTCCTCGCCATAGCCGGTTCCGTCGAAGGCAACGCCTACAACGGCATCGGTGATGCCATGCTCGCCCATAACCGAAGCGATGTGCGCATGATGATGCTGAACCTCTGCAAGAGGCGTCCCCTGTTCACGATTTTGGGCGTGAGCCCACTTCGAGGAAAGGTACTCGGGATGACGATCGCAAGCAAGAACTTGCGGCTTCAGGTCGAACAGCTGCTGGAAACGGGCCTTCGAATCGAGCCAGGCATCGTACACGTCGGCGTTTTCCATATCGCCGATATGCTGCGAAACGAACGTTTGGGCACCGCGCGTGAACGCGAATGTGTTCTTCTGCTCAGGGCCTGCCGCGAAAATGCACGGAGCCTTGGCACTGCGGGCCTTATCGACCAGCGGCGCAGGAGCGAAACCGCGGGCGCGGCGCACGAACTGCAAAGCCTCAAGGGGCTCACCATGCTCGTCAACGCCGCCGACACGAAGCACGCGCACGACCGAATCGTCGTAGCGGGCACGGATGGCACGATTATTCCCCAAGAACGCATCGGCAATGCCCGCCAGTTGCGCATACGCTTTGCCGTCGTCAGTGACGATAAGCTCGTCATGGACGTTGCCCGAGGTCATGACTAGCATTCCCGAGCCGCCCTTCGCCACGAAGTCATGGATGAGCAAATGCTGGACCGGCGTTGCCGGAAGCATGACGCCCAGTTCCGGAAGCTTGTCAGCCAGCCCCTCGGCCAGCTGTACATCGGAACGCTTGCGCAGCAACACAATCGGACGCTCAGGGGTTTCAAGCTGCTGACGCTCGACCGGGTCGATCTGGCAAACGCGCGCAGCCTCATCGGCGTTGGCAACCATCACGGCAAATGCCTTGCCATCGCGATGCTTGCGCTTGCGCAGGCTGGCAAGCGCGTGCACATTCGATGCGTCGCATACCAAATGGAAGCCGCCCAGGCCCTTCACGGCCAGGATCTTCCCCTGAAGCAGCAGGTCGACGGCGCGACCAAAGATCGCATCGCTCTCTTCGCGCGTGGAACCCCAGGTGATGTCGCCAAGGCCGCCGTCGGCCGTCACCTCGCGCCAACTTATGTGCGGGCCGCACTCGAAGCAAGCATCGGGCTGGGCATGGAATCGCCTGTCCTCGGGATCGGCGTACTCATGCGCGCATTCCGGGCACATCGTGAACTCGCCCATGGACGTGCTCGCGCGATCGTAGGGCAGCTTGTCGATGATCGTGAAGCGTGGGCCGCAGTTCGTGCAGTTGATGAACGGATAGCGATAACGCCTGTTGGCGGGGTCGAACAGTTCGCTCGCACAGTCGTCGCAGGTTGCCAAATCGGGCGAAACCAGCGTGGTGTCGGCGGTTTGGGCGTCATTCGAGAAGCGGATCTCGAAATCGGTGCAGCCCTGAAGCGGCACTTCCTTCATCGTGATGCGCTCGACACGGGCAGCCGCGGGAGCGTTATCCGAGATCTCCATCACGAACCCGTCAAGAAGGTTGCCTTCAGCCTCGGCGTGGATGAACACGCCATCGACGGCGTTCAGCACCCATCCCTTAACCAGATAGCGTTTTGCCAAACGATAGATAAAGGGGCGGAAACCCACCCCTTGAACAATGCCTTTTACATTGATGTCAAGCGCCTCGATCATAGAGCACCTCCATGCCTAAGTCTGCGCTTATCTTAGTTGTTGCGAAGCCCGATTGCGGGACGCGTCGGCAACTGACTACGCCTGACGCTCGGCGATGATCTCGTCAAGCACGTGGCCAATGGCCTCGGACAGCGCGCGCAGCGTGACGCCGGCGTTGTCGGGAAGGTGCAGGTGCATGGCGCGACGACCGCGCGAGGAAAGCGTGACCAGGTCGCCCGAAGCCTGCGCCTTTGCAAGGCCGCCCAAGCTATCGGCGATCTCGTCGCACAGCGGGATGTCCTTGACCTCATCGGCGGACAAAATCAGGAAGACGCCGTTGTTCGCGCCGCCCTTCTGCAGCTGACCGGTGGAATGCAGGTAACGCGGGCCAACTTCCAAGCAAGACACGACGCCCAGCTTCTCGGCCACCGCGTGGCGGATGTTCTCAAGCGACTCGCGACGCCACTCGCCCGTGTAGGGAAGGAACGCGTTCAGCGCGAAGAAATCGCCGGGTTGGATGCTGGCAAACAGGCTGCGCAAGGCTTCCTTAATGGTTTCGGCGCCCTTCATGCACTCGGACAGCTCAACCTCGGCATCGCCCATATGAATGTCGCCGATGAAGTTCTCGACGATGTCGGGCTCGGGATGACCTTCCTTCAAGATCTCGAGAACAGCGGCCTTGGCCGACGCGACGTCGGGCTGGTCGAACGGGCAGATCTTCATGAGGTAGCCGCACATGGCGATAGCGTATTCCCACATCACGAAGTGCTCGGCGAGCTCCTCGACTGAATCGATCTTGAAGTTCATGCGCGGGATGGTGGGATCGACGTAAGACAAGCTCATCTCGAAGTTCTTGAGCTCGTCCCACAAGTCGGTTTTCGTTTGATACATGATGACGCTGCGGTCGCCCGGGTCCTTGGCAAGGTTCAGGGAATCAACCTCGATGTTCGGCAGGATACCCTTGCCTTCCTTGCCCAAGCTTTCGGCAACCAGCTGCTCGATCCACAAACCAAGAACGCGGCCGCGCTTCTGCGTAAGGAAGCACACCTTGTCACGGCCATTGACATAGCCGTCGTACAGGAACGCCGCTAAAGCAATAGCGGGATTGTCGATGGAATCTTCGCTGCAGGCCTTTTCAGCCTCGATGGCATGCTCGATCACACGATCGATGTCGATGCCCACAAGAGCAGCGGGCAAAAGGCCGAACACGGACAGCGCGGAATAGCGGCCGCCAACCGTGGGCTCGCCGTAGAACAGGCCAAGCCAGCCCTCGTCCTGCGCCTGCTTGGCAAGCGCCGAACCAGGGTCGGTGATGGCGATAAGGTGCTGCGGGATTTCCTCGGCCGGCATGAGCGTGGCAAGCTTGTCGCGAATGGCGCTCATGATAAGGCGCGGCTCGATAGTGCCGCCGCTCTTGGACGAGTGAATGAAAACCGTGTGCGCAGGATCGATCTCGGAGAACAGACCGCGAATGCGGACGGGCGAGTCGGAGTCCATAGTGCGGAACATGATCTTGCCGCAGTCGATTTTGTTGTATTTGGTGATGGTCATGGATGCCTGCGTGGAGCCGCCCTGACCAACCAGAACGACAGTGCGCAGACCGTTGTCGATTTGCTCCCGCGCGAACGACTTGATCTGCTCAAGCGGGCACGGCGGATTGGTTGCCAGATCGGTCCAACCCATGAAGTCGCGCGCGAACTGCTGCGCTTCCTCGGAGAAATCGTAAAGGGTGTCGTCCTTCGCGTAAATACGACTGGCAACGCAATCTTTGACCAGCGTTTTGCCCGAAGGGTACAGCTTTTCCATTTCCTGGGAAATCATATATCTGCCTTCTTTTCGGTTGTGCGGTGATGCGTACGGCTCTAACGCCTAAAGACCAAGTGCCTTCTTCAGAGCGGAAACACGACGGCGCGAAACGGGGATCTTGTCCTCGACGCCGTTCAGCGTAAGCAGAAGCGTGCCGCCGGAAACAGGCTCGACGCCCTCGACCATGGCAAGGTTGACCAAGTAGCCGCGATGCACGCGGAAGAATCCATGGCCATCAAGGCGCTTCTCGAGCTGAGCCAGGCTGACCGTCGAGAAATAACGGTCAGTATCGGTTTGCAGGTATGCGTAATCATCGCGGGCCATGACAAAGCGGATCTTGTCGATCGCGATGAGGATTTTCTTACCGCCCTTTTCGACGGGGATGCGCTCGGAGTGCTGCGCCTGGGCATGCAGGGCAACGTTCTCTTGCACACGGGCGACGGCCTGAGCAAGACGATCGCTTTCAACCGGCTTGACCAAGTAGTCGATGGCGTTCACCTTGAATGCGTCAAGGGCGAACTCGCTGTAAGCAGTGACGAAAACGACCGCCGGGGGATAACGCAGGTGCTGAAGCGCGTTGGCCAGCTGAAGGCCGTTGGCTTCGGGCATGTTGATGTCCAAGAACACGACATCGCACTGATATTCCTTCAGCTTCTCGATAGCCTCGCGCACGCTGGCGGCCTCGGCCACCACGTCGACGGATCCAAGCTCGTCAAGCAGGAATTTAAGTTCAGAACGGGCAGGAGCCTCGTCGTCGACAATTATTGCTCTCAGCACAGCGGACTCCTCTTTTTTTCATCAACAAAACCGCAGGTCATTCAATAATAACGGTCGCACCTTCGGGAGCGGCCGGACATTTAGAGACAGAAGGACGAATGGCACGTTTCGCAAAACCGCTTGGCGGCTCCCCTTGAAACATGACAAATAAGCCCATTTGAGCCTTCTTAACCTAACGATTATAAAGCATCTTGTCGATCTTCGCGACTTCGTCCTTGTTTTCGATAAAAGCCCAGCTCTACAACTCAAGCTTGTCAATTTCCGAAAGCAAGTCATCACGGCGGGCATCGACCATCAGCTCGTCGTTGTGGGCATAGTAGCTGTCCGAGCCGAAGCGGTTGATGAAACGTGCCGTGGCGCGACGGGCGGTCAGCTCGGTGACGAAGACAAGTTGCTCGCGATCGGCGCCAAACGCCTGGTCGATGAAGGAGAACGCGTTGTCAACCGCGGCCGATGCCTGGTCAACCAGCGGCTGAAGCGTCTCAACTTCGGCCTTGAAATCGGCTTGCACAACCTCGAAGGCAGCGGCGCCCCGCATGGACTGCTGCAAGTCGCAATGAGCGACGAAGCCCTTCAGCATGGCAACCGCCAAACGAGCGACACGCAAGTCGATGGCCGTGGCAGTATCGGCCTTCTGACACTTCTCGAGCCTCTCTTCGCGCTCGACGATAGCCGCAGCCAGCTCGTCCTTCGCCGACGCACCCGAGATGATGCGTTCCTTCGCCGCGCGCAGAACGTCCCTGACGTCCATCAGCACGGCCTCACGCTCAAGCGCTTTCGCAGCCAAACCCGAAACGCCGTCAAGCATCAACCCCAGCAGGGCAAGGCGCTCATCGAACGCAGCCTCCTTCGCGCGCTTCACGATATCGGGCGACACCTGTCCGCGAAGGATCTCGTCCACCTGGTAGTCAGAGCGGTACTTGTTGAACAGATCGTAATACAGGGCGAAACGCTCGGCGATCTCGGGGTCTTGCACGTACTGCTCGACCAACTCGCGCCCAACGGGATTTCCCAGCTCCTCGAACAGCGTGATGATCTCGGACAGGTCGCTCCATCCGCGCGCTGACACGAAATGCTTGCCCGACGTGGTGGTTTCCACGAAATAAAAGTCGTCGCGGCGAACTTCCAAGTAGGTCAGGATCGCCGGATGCACGCCCGTCTGACGCGCATATTCCTTCCATGCCTCGAAGTCGGGCTCCACCTCGAGCTTGCGCAGGCGGTCGAGCGTGACGATGTCGAACTCGTGCACCGATCGGTTGTACGCCGGAGGGTTACCTGCACACACCACCACCCAGCCGTCGGGAACGCGGTGGCGTCCGAACGTTTTGAACTGCAGGAACTGAAGCATCGACGGATAAAGCGTCTCGGAAACGCAGTTGATCTCGTCAAGGAACAGAATGCCGCGCGAACGGCCCGTCTCGGTCATGTAGTCGTAAATCGAGGCGATGATCTCGGACATCGTGTACTCGGAAACGTCAACATCGCGGCCACCGTACTCCTTGCGCACCACAACGGGAAGGCCCAGCGCGCTCTGACGCGTGTGATGGGTCATCGAATACGAAACCAGGCCGATGCCCAGCTCATCGGCGACCTGCGCCATGATGGCAGTCTTGCCGATACCCGGCGCGCCCAGCAGGAAAATGGGGCGCTGGTGTGCGACGGAGATGCGGTACATCCCGGCGTCGTCTTTCGTCAGGTATGCCTCAACCGTTTGCTTGACCTGCTGTTTCGCATCTGCGATGTTCATCTTCGGCCTCCCTATGTGCCGTTAACCGCTGCTTTCGGGGCTTCGAGAAGCCCAGCACCTAAAGCTGGCGGATGTCCTCTTGATCGATAACCACGCGCATGGCCCACGGAGGCACGCGCCGTTTCTGGCCGTCCTCGTCGACGAAAACGAAGGCGACATCGTAATCGGGCGGTGAATCGGGATAGATCCCCGCGCCATCGGTGAAGTAAATCAAACCGCGCAGATCCTCGAACTCGCCCGCGCGGACCAGCTCGTCCACATAGGCGAACAGCGGGCGGAAGTCGGTACCACCAAAGCCCTTCACCTGGAATGAATCGATATAGCGGGTGAAGTCGTCGACCGATGTGATAACCGTGTCTTCTTGAACCGCGGCATCGCACTGAATGATATGGACGTTCACCTGCGTGCCGAATTCCTCGGAGCTTTTCAGCATCTCGAAGGTACGCTCAACGAAACGCTGAACCAGCGGCCCCGAGCACGACCCCGAGGTGTCCAGCGCAATAACGAACTCGCGCACGCGCCGCGACTCCTTGTACTCAAGCGGCTCGATTAGCGGCATGTTGCCGTAGCGCGACAAGCCGTACGTGTAGTAAACGTAGTCGAACTCGTCGTCGTTCAGCCGCATATCCTCACCCATGCGGCTGAACATGCGAAGGAAATCGGCGTAGTTCGTGCGCGTACGGTTCACCAGCTCAAGATTGGCCATCAAACTTCCCGCGCCGTCTCCGCGGCTTTTCGACATGGTCTCCAAGTCGGCCTGAATGCGCTTGCCGATGTCCTCCCAGTCGCTTTTCGCTTGGTCGAAATCGGGCTGCTCGGGCACGTCGTCAAGCGATCGCTCGTCATAGCCCGCGTCGGAGGAACCCGCTGTCGGCGTATCGGTTGGCGAACTTGATGACGACTCCGCAGATGAATCGGCGCTTTGTTTCTGGCTTGCGTCATGATTCGACGAGTTCTGCGAAGAATCCCGAGTTTCATCATCCTGTGCACCGGCCTGCGATTCCGAAAAATCGGAAACATCACTCTGGGAGTTCTTCTTACCGGGAGCATCGTTCGACGAAGAATCACCTGCGTCGCCGTCGGCATCATTGTCGGACGAGGGATCGGCATCTTCGTTGCCGCCATCCGATTCGTCGCGATCGGGATCGTCGTTCGGAGCATCATCACGGCCTTCACCCGAGCCCCCATCCGAACCCTGACCGGACTCGCCGTCGAAGGCATCCTCTTGGCCGCCCTGCTCGTCCGCGTCGTCTTCGCCCGTCTCCGAAGTCGCGCCCGCTCCGTCCTGATTGTCGCTCTGGCTGGGGTCGTCGTCCTCTTCGGTGCGATCAGCCTCGTCGGGGTCGTCGGTGCGCTCGGGCTCGGTCAGGTTCCAAAACCCATGGCTATCGCGCACGAACAACGGCTCCGATTCGTTAAGCAGCTCCGCCAGACGCAGCTCGTCGCGCGAAAGCGACGGCACGGCATCGGCGTTTCGCAAACGTTCGATCAGGCGGTAAACTTGCGCGGGCGTCAGCGCGTCAACCGCACTGCGCAGCTGCTTCAGAAGCGCGTTGCGCTGCGCGTCATCGGAACACGCGAAACGCGCGCCGCACATTTCCATGACTATGGCCTCGACGCAGATGTCACATGCGTATGACCAGTTCAGCGGGTGCTCGCGGCGCGTTTCGAACGGCTGCCTGAACACGCAATGCAAGATAAGGTGAAGGAAGTCGCGCGTCATCTCGTTAGGGTCGCTGCGGAAACGCGAGATCACCCCGCGCGGGCTGAAGAACAACCGGGCTCCGTCGGTGCCCACCGTTCCTTCGAAATCGTCGGAAACGACGGGCAGCTTCCAAAACGCCGAGTCCAGATAGCGAAACGCCATCATAAGCGTGGTGCGGCATTCGGAAAGGATGCGTTTGGCCAGGTCCTCAACCACCGCTTGACGCTGTTTTTCTTCGGGGGTCTGCTCCGGTGACATGCCGTCAGAGCCCGAAACCACTACGGGAACCGCGCCCGAGGGCATAGCCTGCACGATGGCGGCAACCGCCGAACGAGCATTGCGCGCAGCTTTGTCGCGAGCATCGCGTTCGCGCACAGCGGCAGAAGCGCCCGCAGTGACAACAGAAGCAGGTGCGCCGAATCCAGCGGCACCCTTATGACCGTTGCAACCCATATAACGCACCCCCTTTAAGATCGCGTTTGTTGTGACTATGAAACCACAGGCTACAGCGTGAAATCGGCACGATGGCCGAAACGCGCATGTTTTATATCCAGCAATAGCGCCGAAGCCGCCACGTTGCCCCAGCTTGCAGCTGCATCGGACAGGCGCGTGATGTTTCCCTCGTGGATGAACCCCAAGTCAACAAGCGATCGGAACAACGCGCGCTCGTCGACCTTGGCGAATTCGCGACAGGCTTCCGCCAGGTTCGCGGCTATTTCTTGATAGAAGCGCTTCCTCACGCCAGGGGCCAAGTACAACGGATCAAGCAACCGCTCGACCATATAGCGCGAACGGACCAAGCGGTTACGGGAAATGAAAATCGCCTGATCGCACGCATCGGAAAGCCCGCGGGCGTCATGCGGGTCGGTTGCAAGCGACCCCCTGATCGCGAACAGTCCATTCACGTCCTGCGGCGGACGCACCACAACCGATTGCTGGCCGTGCCACGCATGTGCCCGCTCGATCTCGACCACCTGGCACGGCTCCGCCAACGCGAACGATGCGATTCCCGCACGCCGCAGCGTGCGCGGGATGAATAATCGGTCGATGCCCCACGCACCCGCAAACGCATACGGCGCCACCTCAACCGTTCCTTCGGGCAGAGAGACATCGCGATCTGCACCCGCACGAACGATCACACGGACGTTTTCGCCCTCTTCGCCATCTTCGCCAAGCAAACGCTCACACAGAAGGCCGTCGTGAACGAAGAAGCGCTCATTCCCTTCGGCCACCTGACACAAGCGCAAGGTCAACCGCGAGGCGTCGACACCGCTTTCCACCACACCGAACGCGCGCTCGCCCAGCCTTGCCAAAGCTCGCGGGATCCGAACTGCCTTAAGGGACGCGCCGCAAAAGGCGCGCTCGCCAATATCCTCAACCGTATCGGGCAGCTCAATAGCGAAAAGCGCCGCGCATTCCGCGAACGCGCGCTCACCAACGATCTTCACCCCTTCTGGCAACGAAACCCTCCGAGCGAAGGCGTTCTTAGAAAACGCCCGCGGCCCAATCGAACGCGTCCCTGGAAGAACGCGATATTCCGCCAAGGTTAGCGCCGAGGCGTCGATCAGCTCCAAGGCAACCAGGCGCGATTCGGGCGAACCGAAACCCGCGTCGGCACCATTGACGCAAGCGTCCTCCGTCCCGTCGGGCACGCGACGGTACAGAACGCCCGCGTCGTCTGCGAACACGAACGCCGTGACGGCACCGACATCGCCCTCACACGCAACATGACCTTCCGAAACACGCGTATCGAACGTCACCCGCACGCCCATCTCACGAACCGTTGCGGGAATGCTCAGGTGCACCAAGCTGCGACAATGCGCGAACGCCTCGTCGCCGATGCTTTCAAGACCGCGCGAAAGCTCGACATCCCGCAGGTCATCGCACCGCGAGAACGCCCGCGAGCCAATCGATCGCACGCTTTCCGGCACTTCCAAACGGATGAGGCCTGAACCCGCAAACGCCGAAGCCCCAATCTGGACAAGCGAATCGGGAAGATTCGCCGATTTCAACTCGACGTCGTCCGCGAACGCCTTGCGGGCGATCGCTTCGCACCCGTCCGCCACATCGCAAACCGAGCGATGGACCACAACAGAAAGCAGCTTCTTGCCATCGCGGCTATACAAGCACGTCCCGTCAGTGCTGAGCCATGGGTTGTCCGCGTCGATCGCGAACTCACGCAAAATGGGCGCCCACCTGTCGGGAGCCGCGAACCGCCGTGCCTTCGCGCCCAGCATCACGCGCTTCGGCAAAAACGACGAAAGGAAATCCTCCGAGAACGAGGTCGCCGCGCCGGGCAGAACAACATCCTCCAGGCGCTCACAGCCGATGAGCCACGACGGGTCGCCGTCCTTAAGCCCCGCCGGAAACCGAAGCCTGCGCAAATCAATGCAGTTCACAAACGCGCCGGCACCGATGCGCACAACGTTTGAAGGAAGATCGATCTCGCGCACACGGAGCAATCCCGCGAAAGCACCATCGCCGATTTCCGTCACCATCAGGCCGTCAATGCGCTCGGGAACAACCAGCACGTGATCGTCGCTTTCGCAACGCACGATGCGCGCGCGTCGATGCGAAAGCTCGATGCAACGAAAGCTCGCCATTCCCCTTCTCTTTCTGCGCAAAACGAAGAAGTCTACCAATCTGGTGGACTTCTTTTGGGATACAATAACCGCGATCTATCGTAACGCCAACCACGCGATTGGTTCGCGGCGCTTGGCTAGCAACTTATCCGTCGAAAGGAACCTCATGCCTCGCATCCATTGTCTCAACAACATCTCGAAGAAGGGCACCGACAAGCTGCCCGGCAACTACAGCCTGGTCGACACGCTGGAGGAAGCCGACGGCGTGCTGGTTCGCAGCATGAAGCTGCACGACACCCAGTTCCCCAAGGACCTGCTGGCCATCGCCCGTGCCGGCGCCGGCGTGAACAACATCCCGCTGGACCGCTGCGCCGACGAGGGCATCGTCGTCTTCAACACCCCGGGTGCCAACGCCAACGCCGTTAAGGAGCTCATCATCTGCAGCATGCTTCTGGGCAGCCGCGGCATCATCGCCGGCAACCAGTGGATCCGCGACAACGCCGCCGACCCCGACATCGCCAAAACAGTCGAAAAGGCAAAGAAACAGTTCGCTGGCCGCGAGATCGCTGGCAAGAAATTGGGCGTCATCGGCTTGGGTGCAATCGGTGCCTTGGTTGCCAATGCCGCTGAAGAGCTGGGAATGGATGTATACGGCTACGACCCCTACGTTTCCGTGAACGCCGCATGGCGCATCTCGGGCACCGTCCATCACGTCACCAACCTCGATGACATCTGCGCGAATTGCGACTACATCACCATTCATGTACCCGCGCTGGAAAGCACCATCGGCATGATCGACGCCCACCAGATCGAGATCATGAAGCCCGACGCCGTGTTGATGAACTTCTCGCGCGACACGCTGGTCGACCAAGACGCCCTGGCAGCCGCTCTGAACAACGACACGCTGGGCTGCTACATCACCGACTTCGTCACCCCGCAGGCCCTTGCCGCGAAGAACTGCATCATCATGCCGCACATCGGCGCATCAACCGCCGAGGCCGAAGAGAACTGCGCGGTTATGGCTGTTGACGAGATCGTCGACTACATCGAGAACGGCAACATCCGCAACTCAGTCAACTTCCCCGCCTGCGACATGGGCCCCGCTCCCGCCGAGGGCAGCCGTGTGGGCGTTCTGCACAAGAACCTTCCCGGCATGATCAACACCATCACTGCCTCCATCACCGAAGAAGGCGTGAACCTGGCCAACATCACCTCGAAGGCTCGCGGCGATTACGCCTACGCTCTGATCGACCTTGATGCCGCTCTCACCGATGCCGCCATCGAGCGCATCGCCGGCGCCGAAGGCATCCTGCGTGTTCGCGTGGTGAAGTAAATCCGCTTGCGTTACCGTCGAGCTCGCTTTGACAAAGGCGGGCTCGACGAAAGTTTCTTGCCGCTAATCGAAATACATACTTGATTCGCGGCGATTCGGCGTTAAACTCTTAACGATCCATATGGCGCCCGTCGACGTTCTCTCCGTCGGCGGGCCATTTTTATGCCCTGAATCCGAAGAGACCGCAATCGATGGCGCGCATCGCGTGTTGCCCCGAAGTCGATGGGGTTATTGCTCGGTGACAGTCCGCGACCTGCCCGCATTCGAAGATCCATCCCCTTTTTGGTTCTGATAGGCGCCCCTTGTTATTTTTCTTCAGGGCTGTACGTGCCAACGAATTGGCGATCCAGCAGGAACGTCACCGTTGTTCCCTCTCCCAGAACGCTCTCGACGTCCATACGCGAATCGGGTCCGAAATACCCCAGGATTCGATCGTGAACATTCTTGACGGCAATGCCCAAACCGCTCGACGACTCCGGATGCATGATACCGTCGACGGCTTCCTGCGTCATGCCGACACCGTCATCCACAACGCGGATGACCACTTGGTCGTCCCGAAGCTCGGCCGTGATCAGAACCGTCAGCTTGGCATCGGCCGGACGGCCATGCTTCACCGCGTTCTCAACCAAGGGCTGCACGATAAAGGACGGCACCAGCATTTTGCCCACCTCGGGGCAAATGTCCACATCAAGCTGCAACTTGTCTTCGCCAAAGCGGGCAACTTCGAACATGAAGTAGCGCTCGACCTGAGAGATCTCGCGCTCAAGCGGAATAAGATCCTGACCGTCTTCAAGCGTGGAGCGATAGAACACCGCGAACTCGCGCAGCAACGTGCGCGCCTTCGCGGGATCAGTGCGGATGAACGACGCGATGCAGTTGATGGTGTTGAACAAGAAGTGTGGGTTGATCTGCGCCTGAAGAGCTTTCAGCTCCATGCTGGTAGCAAGGCGCGTCTGCTCTTCCAGTGCCACGGCCGCCATCTGAATGCTGATCAGCTCAGCGAAACCATGCGCCATGGATTCCTGCGTTTGGCTGATCTGCTTGGCGCGCTTGTAATAGAACTTCAGCGTGCCCTCGATGGTTCGACCCTGATAAATAGGCATGATAATGGCGGCGTTGATCTCGGTCTCGCCGTCGGGCAAGCCGATTTCCTGACGCGTATACAACACGCGGCGCTTACCGTCGGCGATGGTGTCATGCGTCGACGTTGTGCGGATCGCACGGCCGGGCAACGCCGTGGCATCGCCAAGACCCGCATAACCCAAAATGGTCTGTTTGTCGGTGATGGCAACGGCAATGGCTGCCGTCGCCGGCAAAAGCAGCTCGCACACGCGCTGCGCCGATTCCAGAGTAAGGCCGTCCTTCAGACTGTCGAGCATCTCACTGGAAAGCTTCAGAACCTCATCGGTCTGCCGCGCACGCACCGAATCGGGATCCATCAGCAAGCGGACGAAAACCACCAAGCACAAGGTGAAGATGATGCCCGCCGCCACCATGATGTGAGTCTGGCCCTTTTCAGAAAGCATAGCGAACAGCAACGCAAACGCGCTGATGACGGTCGCAATCAGCAGCAGCATCTCTGCGGTGAAGAAACGCGGAAGGTCGTGATGGGAGCTACGGATGTTTCTCATTGTTCCACCTAGATCAAAGCAAACTCGTTCACGACGAGCATAACTGCGGCAACGAACAGCATTCCGCTGAAGATAAGGCGCAACGTGCGCTCGGGGACACGTTTGGCAAGCAGCGAGCCGATGACCGCGCCCGGAATGGTGCCGACGGAAATGGCGATGCCGGCGACGAAATCGACGTGACCAAGCATGATCTGCGTGATGACGCCGGGAATTGCCAGAATGATGATGGCGATAAGCGAAGTGCCCGACGCGTACAGCATGGGAATGCCAAGAATGCCCAGCATCATGGGGATCATGATGAAGCCGCCGCCTACGCCAACATAACCCGAAGCCAGACCAGCAACCAGGCCGATAAGCGCACCCTGAAGAAGCTGCTTGCCCGACAGCTCAGGGCACGGCGGGACAGCGGGAACCGTCTGCGCTTTGTCGGCTACCGCATCAACCGCGCCGCCTGCCTTCACGGAACCCGCCGCTGCGCCTTCAGCTGCCGGCTTCTTCTTGGGCTTGATGGCCTTGCGAAGCATATTGAACGCAGAGTAGGCGATGATGATGGCCGCAACCACCATGATCAGCCACGCCGGCGAGATGTTCGCCAAGCGAACGCCCAGCGTAGAGGTGCAAGCGCCCGCGATTCCCATGGCGAGACCCAGCTTGGGGATGCACGTTTTCTCACGAAGATGCGTGATGAGGCCCGACACCGACGTGGGGATGATGGCGAACAGCGACGTAGCCGTGGAGACAACTGCCGAAAGGCCGAATACCAAACGGAACAGCGGAATCATCACCGTTCCGCCGCCAACGCCGAGCATTCCGGAAAGTACGCCCACGCCAACACCTGCGACGGCAATAAGCACAAAAGCGCCGATTGAAAACATGCTGAAGGATCCTATCTCGTCTGACTCTCACGGAGATAGTACTACAAAAGAACCCGCGGGCAGCAAGATGCCCGTGGGTTCGAGAAACGCGCATGATGGCGTGGTTTTTTGAGTGGCCGCCGAGGCTGCCGCCTCTTCATCAGCAAGTGATCGGCTTCCCAACCGTCGTTCGACGCCGGCTCAACGCGCGTCCAATGCCAATTAGTCGCCCAGATTCAAATTGATCTCGCTGGTCTGACCCGGATCAACCGCCGCATACGCCGAGTTCGATGCGCCCAGCGCCTCATCGTAGCCACGCAGGAACGCACGCTTCAACACCTCGTCGTTCTCGATGCGCATCATCAGTTCGGGCCACACATGCTGGAACTCGAAGTATTTCGAGCAATTATGCTGCGCGTATGCCTCGGCGTCGTTTCGGGCCGCCTTCGCCGCCTTGCGATACGCCTTCTTATCGGGGCGCGCGAAGCTGCGCAACAACGCTGTGATGCGAATGCGCCTTCCCACACCGTGCTGCAAAAACGGGCCGGGGTACGGCTCAAGCGATGCCGGCTTCACTTGCAGCAAGTCGATTTGCGTGCGGCTGTACTCCATCTTGCGGTACTCGTACAGCCAGCGATAAATGTCCTGGCGGAAACGCGTGCCCTCGCTTGTGGAGCGCGGAGGCAGATGACGCATCCACCACTTGTTGTCGAACCAGATATCCGAACCGTACATACGCAGGTCAAGCATGTAATCAAGGTCTTCACCGCGCGTGATCCACGGATCGAACGACAGGCGCTTGAACGCCTCGCGATGCAACGCCAAGCAGCCGCCGCACACATGGTTGGAGCGCGTCAGGCGCAAACCGTGCATGGCCTTCTCGATCCATTGATTGAACGCCTTGCCCTGCTGCCAGAAGCGGTTGTACCACTTGTCCTGGCTCTTCGACAAATACGAGTTCTCGCTGTTCAGGTAATAGCCGGTCTTCACCAGGATGGGCACGCCGTTTCGCGTGAGCTTGCCCAAACCGTATACGGCCTTCGTGACGAAATCGGGATCTTCCACCACGGCATCGTCGTCAAGGAAAATGCATGAGTCGAAGCCCAACGCGCCCGCCAGAACCAAACCCAGGTTGCGCATGGGCGCGTACCCGAAAAGGCCCACTTCGCGCGAAAGCTTGCCAATGCCTAGCTGCACCATACGCTGCTGAACAAGCGTCAGCTCATCGGCGCCAATAACAGTGATGTCCAAATCGGGGAAGGAATCGGCCGTTGCGCGAACCTTGGCTGCAGCTTTCTGCTCGACCCCGGGATCGCTTACAACCAAGATCAGGATCTGACTGACATGGTTGACGTTCTGCAGCGACTCAAGACAACGCGGAAGCTCGCCCGGCTGGGAGAGCGGGGTCATGTGGTCGTACACGTTGATGACGCTGGCGCCGGGTGCTTTGCCGCGGCGACCGGAAATGAAAGTTGGGATGATGATCACTGGATTCATATGCTGCCCTTGTTCTTCGTCGCATCCAGTAGTTACCCATCCATTTTACCGCTTGCGGCGTCCGCCCTTGCCCACGGCTTTGCGCTTGTCCGACACCTTCTCGCCACGCATGCGCCGAGCCTCTTCGCGACGCTTGCCAACCTGCGCACTCTCTTGCTTAAGCGCCTGATAGGAAGCAAATCGCTCGGATGAGATCTCGCCCGACTCCACAGCTGCGCGCACCGCACAGCCCGGCTCGTCCTGATGGCGGCAATCACGGAATCTGCACTGGCTGGCGAATTCCTCCACGTCGGCGAAGGCGGCCTCGATGCCCGCCTCGGCATCCCACAGGCCCAAACCGCGGATGCCGGGCATATCCACCACGCATCCGCCGCCCGGCAGATCGACGATAGCGCGGCTCACCGTGGTGTGACGGCCCTTACCGTCGCCTTCGCGAACCTCGCCGACAGCACGCACATCGTCGCCCGCCAGCAGGTTAACCAAACTGCTTTTGCCCACGCCGCTCTTGCCGATAAGAACAGCCATGCGATCGGGTCTCACCAGGTCACGCACGCGCTCGATGGAATCGGCGTCCTCTCGCGAGATCACCAGAACGCCGGTGTCCACGCCGGCCAAATCACTTGCGCGCTTCTGAGCCTCGCTCACCTGCCCCTCGTTCGCCAAGTCGGCCTTGGTCAAAACCACCACAACGTCGGCGCCTGTCTCATGTGCCAAAACCAGTTCGCGCTCAAGGCGTTTGAAATTCACGCCGTCCACAGGCTCGGCAACCAGCACCACATCGAAGTTCGCAGCAAGCACCTGCGGCAACGTCCTTTCGGTGGGATCTTTGCGAACCAAACGGCAGCGGCGTGGCTCGACGGCCACGATCTGCCCTTTATCATGAGTTTCGGGAAACTCCACCTGCACGATATCGCCGATAACAGCACGCGATTCGTCGCTTTTCTTCAAAGCAGTGGCATGCTCGCACCTGACAAGCGCTCCGTCTTCTTGTTTGACCAGCGGATACCCGCGATCCAGCTTAACAACGCGACCCCTCATGGCTACCTCATGCGCTCGCGAAGGATTCGGAATGTAACAACCATGCCGGCGCCCAACAGCATAAGGAACATGCCCGGCAGAAACTCCCTGATATCGAAGGCGTCGTCATACTTCACGCCAGGGTTGGTCACCTCCAGCGTTCCGACGTGAATGTCGGCCAAACCCTCGTGCTCGTTACAGGCCTGGCGATAAACGCCGCGCACTTGCACGCGCGATCCTTTAACGCCGTAGCGTCCGTACGCGTCGATCTTCGACGCCAGCGATTCGGACACGAGGCACGAAATCGAGCTGGAGTCGTTCTGAGCTTCGTCTTCAACCGTGATCCAGTAAAAATTCTTCTTACCAGCCGACAGGCAATCGCCAACAACTTCGCCGGTTACCTGCACCGTTCGGCCATCATAGATGCCCGCCTCGTCGGCAAGCGACGCGATAGAGGTGTCGTAGATGAACGAATTATCGGCGCTCTGCGCGGGATCGACCAGGTTCTTCTCATCGTTGTCGACGGAAGTAGCGCCCACATGACCATCGTCAATCGCTTTTTCAGCCGGGTTCTCGGCACTGCCAGATCCGCTGCTCTTACCCTCGTGGGCCTCAACTGCGGCCTGTTGCGCCTCACGAGCAGCGGCATCGATGGTTTCTGTGGTCACCACATCAGAGTTCGCATTCGCCAAATCCGCCAGAGCCGACTGGCTCTCATTTCCGGCGCCGTCCTCGGAACCAGCAGCAACGCTTGCTGCCTCGTTTTCGGCCCATGCGTCGTCTTGCTTCGAGGTCAAAGCCGACACCAAGAAGAAAACAAGCGACAGGCACACAGCCGCTACCAGGGCGGCTTTTGCCACGAACAGACGTTTCTCGGCAGCCGTAAGGTTTTCGAAATCGCCGAAACTCATAAGCGATCCCTCCTGCGGCGTTCGGCTGCGCGCACGCTGGCCCACTCGGAAACCTTGTTCGGAGTAAGCGATGCGACGATCTGCGCGATAAGCGCAAGCAGCGTCAGGAACTCAAGACGGCCCGCCCACATCTCGAAAATGAAGAGCAACTCAAGCGAAGCCGGCATGCCAGGCGCCACAACGCCCGAGGTCAAACCGCCGTTTGAAGCCATTGAAATCGAGTCGAAGATCGCCTGCGACGCCTCATATCCATGCGCGATGGCAACTAGCGCGCCGATGATGTACGTGATGGCGTACAGCGAGGCAACGGTCATAGCCTCGCGAATCAAGGCCGAAGTAACCGGGCGCCTGCCCAGATGGTAATAAGAAACAACAACGCGCGCCGAGTCGGGCGCCAAGGTGGACTTCACTTCCATAAGAATTGACTTCGCGATCAGCGCGATGCGCTGGATCTTGATACCACCCGAGGTGGAACCCGACATGCCGCCGATCGCCATCAACACGGCCAACGTAAGGAAGGCGCCCGACGAAATCATATCGGTGAGCTGCGACGGAGTGACCACCATGAAGCCGACGGTCGAGAAGCCCGAAATGACCATGTAGACGCTTCTTCTAAGCAGCGCGGGCAAGTCGGACATGCTCATGCCGGCGACCGCCGCCGACACGTACACCAAGACAATGGCGATCAGCCAAATGCACATAGCCTTGACCTCGGTGTCCCTGAACACCTCGCGCACGTTGCCGCGAAGCACCTCGGAGTGGAGCGTGAACGGAAGAACGCCCATGAACACCAAAATCTGAATCATTAGCTCGAGGGGGAACGAGTGGTAGTACATAATGCTCTGATTCATGGGTGTGAAACCCGCCGTCATGAAACTTGAGATAGATAGCCACAACGAATGAAGGAACGCACGGTCGGCCTGCATCCCCTTGCTCAGGCAGATCACGGCAAGGAGCACCGTGAAAACCAGGATGAAGGATGCGGAAACGCGGGCAATGAACCGGGTTGAGCCAACGACGTTCGGTAGAACGTGCTCGCTGCGACCTTCAGATGTGAACAAACCCTGGCCGCCACCGCGACCGAACAAACCCAGCGACACGCCGACGACGATGAGTCCCAAACCTCCGATGGCATGCATGACGAAACGCCACATGTTATCGGCGTTTGAAAGGTGATCGAGGTCGATAACGACGCTGGCGCCAGTGGTGGTCAGGCTCGAAACCGATTCGAACAGGGCGTCCAAGTAAGTTGCGTAATGCCCCGACAAGAACAGGGGGACCGCGGCAAAATATGCCAGAACGATCCATGCCAGGCCAACGACGGCAATCGCTTGCTGACGCGTAAGCGAGCCAGGTTGGATACGGCAGAAACGAAGCGCCGATCCCGAAACGAAAGTGATGCCCATTGCCAACAGATAGCGCGACGCGGCGCTCCACTCGTGATAGACGATGGCGGTGGCGAAGGGAATGGTAAGGGCAATGGTTGAAAACAAGATCAACATGCCCAGGTAATGTCCGATCACCCGGACATCGTTAGCCGAAAAGCGTTGCCACATGGCTAGCCCACCAACGACACGATTCGAACAGCCGCGATGATAAGCCACAGAAGCACCAGAAACACAAGCACTGAAAGGATAAGCGCCGTGTAGCCCAAGGCTGCGTCCTTAATGTCCTCTATCGGGTTGTTCTTCGTCTTTCCCATGACGCGTATTATACCCATTCGGACAGGCAGGTGCAGAAAAGCAAGAAGCCCTCCCGATTTAATCGGAAAGGCTTCTTGAACTGGCGCCGAATAGCTGAGAAAGGGCGCTATCGCATACCCGCCTCAACGCATCGTTGCAGGTTACTTCTTGCGCCTACGAACAACAAGCAGGCTGACAAATGCCGCAACCACTGCCGCGATGATGGCAGCCGTGCCGTAAAGGCCGGTCATATCACCGGTCTGAACCAGACCAGCGCCGTTGCCGTTGAAAATACCCTGATCCTTCGACTGATCATCGGGCGTCGGGCTGTCAGGCGCTGCGGTAACCTCCAGGATGCCGAGGTCCTCGGAGACCTTGTAGTTGGACTCCTTGGCCGTGCCCGTCCACTCGATGTCGTAGGTGTTGTCGCTCCAGCCGACGGCGGTCTGGCTGCCGGTGGTGTTGAGCACCGCGGTCTCGCCGTTCACGAAGCCCTCGACGGAGCCCTTGGCGGTCAGAGGCTGGCCGTCGTAGGCCCTCGAGGCGCTCGGCGTGGTGACCTCCAGGGCGGCGGGCTCGATGACGATATTGGCAGTAGCTTCAAGAGTCGCGATGTGACCCCCGGCGGTCACATCGACCTTAACCTTAACGGGGTACGTGCCTGCATCTTTGTACTTGGGTGCGACATCGCTCCACGTTTTACCGTCATCAGTGCTGTACTGAACTGCGCCTTGCTTGATGAAGTTCTTAGCCTGGTCCTGATACTGCTGAGCAAGATCGCTTCCCTTGTTGATGGCGACATTGACAGACGCAAGGCCATGCTCTTTGCCGTCATAAGTGTCTTTATAGCCGGTTACATCAAGGCTTGCCCACAGTGCGTCAAGGGTGTAAGTCTTAGCACCGTCGTAAATACAAGTAACGGTGTCGCCGGCTTTCCTGATGGCGGCAGGCTGATCTCCACGTTCCTTGTCAAGCCAACCAATAAACGCCTTGCCCGCGGCAGTAGGTTCGCTCTTGATTACCTTGACGGTGTCACCCTTTGCAAAACCATAGTTGTAGTACCACTTCATGCCACCAGCATCGACCATGTCGGCAGGAGCGGTCCATTTCGCGCTTGAGTCGGCAAGATAGTAGCCAACTTTGCCCTGCTTGGCCGCGTAATGGAAAGTAATACTCTTATTCTGAGCATCGATTTTGAGACTCTGCGAAGAATTGCCGACCACCGTGTAGCCGCGAATATCACGCGCATCTTCTTTCACCGTAGAGCCATAGCTGACCGTAGTAGTCTCAGGACTTGCCAGCTCTTTCTCGGTGCCTTTCTCTTTGTAATAGACGGTGTAATGGAACGTACCCCTCTTGTAATAAAGGGTGACTCTCTTAATTGCCCCCCTTTCAACAACCACTTCAGAAGGATCGGGATGATCGTAGGTATACCCATAAATCGAAATAATATAGTTCGAAAAGTCGAACTTATCGCCAGTCACCTTTGCAGTGATGGCTTTATATTGTGATATTTCCTTATCGGTATCGACGTCTTTGTAATGAAACTCAACGGAACCGAAGCCGACCTTGTTGAAGTTCACGTACCCATCCAAGTGCCACGTGCGATTAGCCGAAGTGTCGTAGTCGGCGGCGCCCTGCGCCGTTTTCAAACCGGTATCCTGATCGGGATACGACCAATTGATGTCCTCCAAATTGATGCTGTTGACGCCATACAGATCGACATTGCTAGGGTCCTTAAGGGCGTCCATGACCTTGTCGTAGTTATCGCCGGAGGTCGCATATTCCGTAGATCCCTTAGCGGGGGTTGTAATGCCTTTAACCCAAACGCGACCAATGGTGTACCAACCGTCCTTGTTTACCGTCAAGGCAAGACCCGTGGTGTCGCCCTCGGCCTTGGTATATAGGTAAACGTAGTAGCCGTTTCCAGATTCGTCCCGCTTAACTTCAATCTGTCTAGACGCGCTTTGGTTGCCAGAGTATGCGGAAATGTTCGCCTTGCCTACGCCAACGCCCGTAACAACGCCATTCGCATCGACGGTCGCAACATCGGTGTTATCGGAATCCCACTTAACCTCTTCGGGATTATCGAAATTGCACGCGGTAAATTTGGTGGTGAAGCCCACTACTACGCTAGCCTCACCAGAAATCTCAGGCTGACCGACATTAATCGTGTGCTCGATAGAGCCCTCGTTATCCGCCTCAGCGGCATTGGAAGCGCTCTCGCCAACAGAGGCATCAACCTCGGACACAGTTGTGCCAGCGCTTTCGGTCGACACGCTTGCTTTATCGCTTGGCTGGTCATCGCTAGACGCAGGCGCGGGCGCCTCGTCCTTCGAAACAGCGCTGGATGCGTTTTCCTTCGACACCGGCGCCGCGCTTGCCGGTGTTTGCTCTTGCGCGTAAACCGCACTTGTTGCCGCTTGGGTTTCAACAGCCTTAGACTTCTGATCTGCAGCGGAATCGGCGAACGAAACCGCCGGTGTGCCCAAGCCCAAAAGAGCAATAGACAGCGTGACCGCCAGCGCTTTGCGCTTCAGTGACCATTCATGCTTAGCATGGCGCGTTGCCGCGATTTTGATTTTTTCTCTCATCATGATTTCACCCATACTCGACGCGTATCAAGACGATATGAGCAGGACATAAAAATTGAGAGCCCCTGCTGCATGCATATCCGTGGATTAGGCCGACAATGAGTAGTGTCTAGCCAAACAGTGGCGGCCACGCCACATTCATGGAAGGGGCTCTCTCATGATGCATACTACCACCTTTATCGGCCTCGACGTCCACGCCCGCAAGATTGTCGCCGCCGCGCTCGATACGATGACCGGCGAGATGCATTCCGCCACCTTCGGCTACGACGCCGCCGCGGTGGCGGACTGGATCAGGTCCGTCGACCCCTCCGCGAAATGCGTCTACGAGTCCGGCGTCACCGGCTTCGACCTGCAGAAGAGGCTGACCGGATTGGGCGTCGACTGCGCGATCGGCGCCGTCTCGAAGATGATCAAGCCCAGCGCCGACAGGCGCAGGAAGAACGACCGCAACGACGCGGAGTTCCTGGCCCGCATGCTGTCGGTCGGCAACATCGTCGAGGTGTGGATTCCCGACGACGAGTGCGAAGCCGCGCGCGACCTGGTCCGCGCCCTCGACGACGCGAGGGACGACCTCCGGCGCTGCAAGCAGCGGCTCTCCAAGTTCCTGCTCAGGCACGGCCTGGTATTCGACGAGACCACCCCGACCGGCCGGAGGAAGGGGAACTGGACCGCGGCCCATTGGGCATGGATCAGGTCGATCGAGTTCTCCGAGAAATCCGACAACGACGTCCTCGCGTACTACGTCGACGCCGTCGGGCAGGCGGCCGAAGACAAGAAGAGGCTGGAGAGGCTGGTCGAGGCGGAGGCGTCGAAACCCCGCTGGAAGAAGAGGGTCGACTCGCTGCGCTGCCTGAAGGGCGTCGACATCATGACCGCCGCCGACATCGTGTTCGAGGCCGGCGAATTCGCAAGGTTCGGAAACGCCAGGGCGTTCGCCGCATGGCTGGGGCTCGTCCCCTCCGAGCATTCGAGCGGCGAGAAAATCGTTCAAGGCGGCATCACCAAAGCCGGCAACAGGCACCTGAGAAGGGTGATGGTGGAGGCGGCCTGGCACTACAACCACTGCTCCGCGCATTCCAAGGACCTTTCCGCCGGCCAGGCTCCCGACCCTGCCGCGATGAGGCACGCTGCTAAGGGCGTGCGCCGGCTGGTTGAAAGGCGCCGCGGCCTGCTTGAGCGCGGAATGCAGAAGAACAAGGCCAACGTCGCCACCGCACGGGAGCTAGCATGCTGGTGCTGGGCGGTGGGATGCATGGCGGAATAGAAGGACGCGCGCACCACCGCATAAAGCCGTCGATCACATCCCGCGGTCGGATCCGAGGCCGTTGGGGCGAATCCCAGGTCTTTTTTTGCGAGCGCCTCAGGCGCCACCCGCGACGCAAGACTGTCAGAATGACGAGGTAGCCCCAGCCGTAGCAACGGATTGCCCAGCGAGAAGTCGCCACGGGCGGATATTAAACTGCGAAGACGAGCGTCGGAAAGACACGCCGAGGTCGCCGCAGGAGGGTTGAGATAGAGCAAGGGCCTGACCCAGAAAATCTGGGCCAGGCCCGACTTTGCCTCTTGACAATGTCCTGCTCATATTAAAAAGGGGCTCCGAGGTCGGCGAGATGACGGTAGTGAGTCGGGGCCTCAGAGCACCCTGATGTCCCGCGGCCCCGAACCGTCCGTTCAACTTGCTAGCCGCGCTTGATCTTCGCGGCGATACGGTCGGCGACGGACATGTTTTCGCGGCGGTCGCCGCCCCAGAACGAAATCGACACCATGCCGGGCCCAACGTGGCTGCCAATGGTGGCGCCAATGTTGTGCTGCACCACGGTGATGCTCTCGTCTTGTTTGGCCAAAAGGTCTCGCAGCGCTTCGGCGTCTTTCGGGCAGTCGGCGTTGCCGATGAGCACTACGGGCGAACCACCTTGCGTGTCATGCTCTTTTGCGAAGAAATCGGCCATTTGCTTCAGGCCCTTCCTGCGCCCACGCGCGGCGCCCGTGAGCGCCAAGTGCCCCGACGTATCGAAGGTGAGCAGGGGTTTCACATTGAGTGCCGAGCCTGCTGCGGCAACCGATGCGGGAATGCGTCCGCCGCGGTGCAGCGCATCAAGGTCGTCAACCATGAAAGCGGTTTGCACGAAGTAGCGCGCCTGTTCGACCCACATACGCAAAAGTCTACCATGGTTGACGCGGGGAACCGCTAGATATTCCAGCGGGCTTCGAATCGCTGAAGCAGGAACGAATAGAACCCATCGGCCTGCTCGTTCGAGCCGCCGTGGCGCGTTCGCGCGACTTCGATGGTGCGTACGAATCCCGGCTCAAGAATGGGAGCAAGGCGCGCGCCGGCGCCAAGCTCGCCCCAGCTGTGTTCGGGCCAAAAGCCAACGCCGAGGCCAAGGCCGATCATCTTGCGCACGACCGATGGGTTATCGCTCTCGAAGGCGATTGTGGGGCGAAACCCCAGTTTGGCGCATTGCGACAGACAGAGGTTGCTGATGTTGCGCGAGCCTGCGAGCATGATGAAGCCGCTGTTTTGCACCTGGGCCAGCGAAATCGCTTCGCCGCGCCCGTTGGCCAAGGCGTCGCTCGCTGCGATGTCGCGCTCTTCGCCTCCAGGTCTTTCACCTTTTCCTGGATTGTCGCGAAAACCTGCGTCGGGCTCCTTGGTTTCGCGCAACGCGCGCTCCTCGGCTTCGTCGCCGTTCGTTGTGGGCACGGCGAGCATGATGCGTTCCTTGAATAGGCGCGCGCCCTTCGCTTCCGGCGTTTTTCCCGTTTGCATGCGCACTTCGATATCGCACGGTTCAATTTTGCTGGCGGTTTCGCTGCTCACAATCTGAAACTTTGCCGCGGGGTGTTGAGCGCGCCATTCCGCGACGGCGTCAATGACGATGTTCGAGGCCGAAACAACGTTGATGCGCACAATCGAGCTGCGCTCTTCGTCGAACCGCGCAAGCTCGCTGGTCGCCGAGTCGATTTCCCCCACCGCTTTCGCGATGCGTTTGCTGTAGAAGCGTCCTGCTTCAGTAAGGCGAATGCCGCGCCCTTCTGGTTCGAAAAGCTGCACGCCCAGTTCTCGCTCGAGGCGGCTAATCGCTTGGGTGAGCGAGGGCTGCGATACGCGAAGTTTCTGGGCGCTGTGCGTGACGTGCTCGCTTTCCGCAACTTCCAGAAAATATCTCAACTGCAAAAGCTCCACGGCGCTCCCCCTCGTTTTCTTGAATTATAACGTCAAAGTGATGATAAATAACCAATTCATATATTAGACGCTATGATGCGCGCGAACTATTCTCAAAGGGTTTGAAATCCGAGAAATCGAGGGTGCAATGGCGGAATTTCTTGAAGCGGTCATGCTGGTTTGTTTTGGCTTGTCGTGGCCGATGAATGCATATAAGGCGGCGAAGGCGCGCACGGCTGCGGGCACAAGCTGGCAGTTCATTTTGCTTATCACGTTGGGCTACGTTGCCGGTATTGCGGCGAAGTTCGTATCGGGCCAAATCAACTGGGTGCTGGCGGTCTATTTCCTGAACATGATTGCCATCGCGGCGAACTGGATCGTGTACTTCCGCAATGTGAAGCTCGATGCTGTTGCGGCGGGCCGCTATCAGGAAAAACACGATGCGCGACGCGAGGCGCTGCGTGCGGAAAGCGTCGATGAGCTGCTTAAAGATGGCGGCAAAGATCCGAAAACCGCGAAATACGGCGCCTCGATGGAGGGCGTCGAAGCCGAAGAGGCCAAGAAATTCCAGAAGTGATAGGGCAGAATGGCGCGGCGTTCGCGCGGCAGCGGCCTAACGTTGTTGCCTGCACGCATGTGCTGAGCCTGCGTAAGTCCGCAGCCCATGCGGGCGCGACACGCGAAATGCTTAGCCCGATTTGCCCGCGCGGTTTCGGCACCTCTACTATGCAACGAAGGCTCGCCTGCGGTAGGCGAGCCTTCGTGTTTTTGCGTCAAAAAACGCGTTGTCTAAGATGCGCTATCTCGTTTGATACTCGCGCATGAGTTCGGCAAATGCAGGCATCGAATTCACGATGGTCTCGTGGGCGACGCAGTAGCTTACGCGCAGCCAGCCCTCGACGCCGAAGCTGTTGCTGGGAACGAGCAGCAGCTCATGTGCCTTCGCGGCTTCGGCGAAAGCCTGAGCGTCGGGTTCGAGCGCGCGAACCCACAAGTAGAATGCGCCTTGGGGCGCAACGCACTCGTAGCCGAGTTTCGTAAGGCCGCCATACAGGGCTTCGCGGTTCTTCGCATAGGCCTCAACATCGCTCGGTTCGTCGACGCAGCGCTCGATGACGTACTGCAGAAGCGACGGGGCGCACACGAAGCCAAGCGCGCGGCCCGCGCCGCACACGGCGTTGAAGGTGCGCTCCCAGTCGGGCATGGTGTTGGGAACCAGAATGTAGCCAATGCGCTCGCCTGGCAGGCTGAGCGATTTGGAATACGAGTAGCACACGAGCGTGTTCTCGTAGATAGGCGGAACGAACGGCACGCGCACGTTGCCGTAGACGATTTCGCGATACGGCTCATCGGCGATGATGTAAATGGTGGTGCCGAATTCGTCCTGCTTGCGGCGCAGCGCGTTGGCGAGTTCGACCAAGTCGCATTCGGGGTACACCGAGCCAACCGGGTTGTTGGGGGAGTTAATCACGATGGCCTTGGTTTTCGGCGTAATGGCGCCTTCGATGGCTTCGATGTTCATTTGGAAATCGTCGCGGCGAGCGGGCACCTCGATGCAGTTGCAGCCGGCGTTCTCGATCCAAACCTTGTATTCGGGGAAATAGGGCGAAATCACGATGAACTCGTCGCCCGGGTTTCCAACGGCGTTGAAGCAGATGGAAAGCGATGCGGCGGCGCCGCAAGTCATGTAGATGTTCGCACCTTCATACGACGTGTCGAAGCGGCGGTTGAGCGATGCGGCCACGGCGGCGCGAACGCTCGGTGCGCCCTGGCTGGGAGTGTAGCCGTGCACTTGGGCGGGGGGCTGCTCCATCACATCGAGAATTGCTCGCTTAACCGCTTCGGGCGCCGGAACGCTGGGGTTGCCGATGCTGAAGTCGAAGACGTTATCCTCGCCGATTTCGGCCTTGCGTGCTTGGCCGTATGCGAACAGCTCGCGAATCGCCGACGGTTCGCTGCCCAACTCGTACATGCGTTGATTGATCATGGTGCCCTCGTTTCCCCGCGCGCCTACGGGCGGCGTTGCTGGTTTCCTTCACGCATCTATGATAAAGCGCAAAGGGCGAGAAAGTTGGGGAATGGAACCTTTTTTCTGCAGATGGAAACGCAAGCCAGGGAGGAACACCTCAAGGCGACGCGTTGTTTCGGGCGTCTGTCGACGATGCGAAGTTGGTTGGGGAGCTGCGCGCCGTTGTGCGTATTGCCGGCGCAGGTGACTCCCTCTAGCTCTTCCTCGTATGGATAAGGTGGCGAATTGCTTCAATCGCGTGCCCGCGAAACATTGCCCTGGGGCCCGCGTAGGCCATGGCGCGGCGCTGCCATGCCGATTCGGTGGGTGTGTAGCAATGGCTCTTGCACGTTTTGCATGCGGGGCGCGGCTCGCGTCGGCACAGCGCTCGGCGAACTTCGCCGTAGCGCAAATGTGCGGCGCATTCGGGGCAAAGGCGCGGAATCTTGTGCTGGGGATACATGCCCACGGCGGTAGCTTCGCTTTCGTATGGCGTGCGGTCGGCGGCGGCGTGGTGGTCGGCGCAGTAGATTTCCGTCATGCCAGCGAGCGTTACGATGTCGCGTGCGATTTCCTTTTCGGCAATGCGGTTAAGAATGCGCGCACGATGCTTGTCCCACGCTTTTGCGGCGGCTTGGTTTGCGGCCGCGGCTATGTCGGTTCCATCGAGGCGAGGGGCGTGGAGTTTGGCGACCCCTTCGGCTGCGGCCTTAGTTTCTTGAGCCGGGGTCGCCTCGGCAGAGGTTGCGTTGGCTGTGGCGCCTGCGGCTTCGGCTGTTTCGTTCTGGGCCTTCGTTGTTAGGTCGCTTTCGGTCGATTTCCTTTCGGGCTCGACGAGGGCATCGTGTTCGCGCGTTTTGGC
>URZP01000009.1 GCA_900552365.1 uncultured Coriobacteriaceae bacterium | reverse complement strand
TGGGAGTCGCCTCAATGATGGCGTTTTCACTTAGCACCACGCGCCCGAGCGTATCCAAAGCACTCAAAAGAACCCGTCTCTGAACTGGGACGTTCCCTCAATCGAAACGGTTAGGAAACGCTCGCTGCTGCCGGCGGGTTTTGCGCTATCCTGTTGTTATCGGCAAGGGCTTCGGCATCGCCAACAAAACCAAAACCCACGCGAAGCCGCCCTAGCCACGTAATGGCCCACGATTTACGAGGTGAGAATATGTCTATCACCGTAGCCGGACGCAAAATGACCGTATCCGATGCACTGCGTCAGTACGCCGAGGAAAAAATCGGCGCTTCCATGAAGGTCATGGACATCGATCCGCTGGATGCTGAAGTGGTTCTGCACGTCGAGCGCAACCGTTCCATCGCGAATTACTGCGTATGCGAAGTCACCCTGCGCGCCCGCGGTCATGTCATCCGCGTTGAAGAGCACGAGGCCGATATGTACGCCGCCATCGACGTCGCAGCCGCAAAGGTTGTCCGTCAGCTTCGCAAGTTCAAGACGCGCGTCGTCGAGAACAAAGCTCACAGCGCTGAATTCGCTTCGGTTAAGGAATTGGCTGCCGAGAACTCCGACTTCGACCCCGATGCGCTAATGGCCGAGCTTGCCGGCGACGACGAGATCGTCCGTACCAAGGAAGTCGAATTCGAGCCCATGACTCAGGACGAAGCTCTTCTGGCAATCGACCTTCTGGGTCACGACTTCTACGGCTACATCGATCGCGACACCAATGCGTTCTGCATCCTGTATCGTCGCGACGGCGGCGGCTACGGTCTGCTTATGCAGAAGGCCGAGTAATCCTTTAGCACATTTCGCACTTCCTGGCGAGCCCTTCGGGGCTCGCCTTTTGTTTTCCGTCGCTATTGTGTTTCCGCTGCAAGAGTTTTGTCAGACGCGAAAGCCGTAGCATATCGGCGCCATGAAGCACCCTTCGATGCCCTATAATTCGGCAAAGAGAGGAGCCCGTCTAAACATGCGCGACGGTCAGACTGGATTCGTGGGGAAATCCACGACCTGCCGAAAGCCTGCAGTTTGACGATCGAGCACGCGAATCAAAACAGGCGGGTCTGAAGAATGAAACTTATCGACATGCTGCACGACCATGCCACGAGCAGGCCCGACACCTGCGCCTTCGTCGCATCCGCGTCAGGCGAGAAGATGACCTACGGCGAGCTGTGGCAGCGCTCGGGCGCCATTGCAGCCGCGCTCTTGGAAGACGCCCGCGACACCGGCGAGGGCGCCGGCGAAAGCACCCCGGGCGTCAAAGCGCCCGTCGCGGTCTACGGGCACAAGTCGCCTTTGATGCTGGCGTCGTTCGTCGGCTGCCTGCGCGCGGGCCGCGCCTACGTGCCCGTCGACTCGCACTCCGTCCCCGAAGAGCGTATGGCATCAATTGTCTCGCAGATCCGCGCAGCATCTGGCAGCGCCACCGTGCTTGCAACCGAGCCGCTGCCCCAAGCTGCCGCAAGGGATGCCAGCTGCGTGGTTGGCCCAATGGAGCTTGCGAACATCGCGGCCGCCGCGTGCGCCGCAGAGGTGGACCCGGCCCTTGGCGTGTCGGGTGAGGACCCCGCCTACGTCATCTTCACCTCCGGCTCCACCGGCGCCCCCAAGGGCGTCGTTGTCACCGCATCCTGCGTGGACAACTTCTTCCCCTGGGCTCTGTCCGTGGCGGGAGTCGACGGGCCGGGGACGCGCTTTTTGAACCAGGCCCCGTTCTCGTTCGACCTATCGGTGTACGAGCTGTCCATGTCGCTTGCCAGCGGCGGCGAGCTCTTCGCCATGGAGAAGGCCACGCTCGACCGCGCGGCCGACATGCTGGCGTTCCTTGAAAAGTCCGACCCGCACGTGTGGGTCTCCACCCCGTCGTTCGCCGAGATGTGCCTGGCGAACCAGGACTTCGGCCAAGGCCTCATGCCGTCGCTTCGCGTCATGCTGTTCTGCGGCGAGGCGCTGCCCAACCCCGTGGCCGCCGAGCTCATAAGGCGCTTCCCGGGCGCGCGCGTCGTGAACTCCTACGGCCCCACCGAGTCCACCGTGGCCGTGGCCGCCGTAGACGTGGACGAGCAGATGTGCGCATCGCCCGACCCGCTGCCGGTGGGCCGCCCGCGCCCCGGCACCCGCATCCGCGTGACCGACCCCGCCACAGGCGAAGAGCTTCCGCAGGGCGAGTGGGGCGAGGTCGTCATCGTTGGCGACACGGTTGCGAAGGGCTACCTGGGCCGCGACGACCTGACCCGCGCCGTGTTCGGCGAGGAGGCCGCCGACTGGCTGCCCGAAGGCGATGACAAGGCCGAAAGCGCCGCAGCCCCGGGCGAGCCCGCGTGCGCGAGCCGCGCCGTGCGCTCGTACCGCACGGGCGACGAGGGCATGATGGGCGAGGACGGCCTGCTGCGCTTCCGCGGGAGGCTGGACCTTCAGGTGAAGCTCAACGGCTACCGCTTGGAACTCGGCGAGATCGAGGACGCACTGCGCGCCCTGCCCGAGGTGGCCGCCGCCGCGGTCGTCGCCGCCCGCAAGAACGGCAAGGTCTCGCACCTGGTCGCGCACGTCGTGAGTGCGGGCCCGCGCGAGCAGTCCGACTTCAGGTGTGGCCTGGCGCTGAAAGACGCGCTCAAGGCGCGCCTGCCCCACTACATGATCCCCAAGAAGGTCGTCTTCGACGAGGCGCTGCCCATGACGCCCAACGGCAAGCTCGACCGCCGCGCCCTGACCGCGCGCGAGGACGGCTAGGCCATGGGCTTCTACACCTCCCCCTCGTTCTTCGCGCTGCTGGCGGTCGCCGTCGTCCCCGCAGCCGTGCTCGGCCTTCTGGGCCGCAGCATCCGCGGCTACGGCATGCTGGCCAGCGTCGTGTTCCTGGCGTTCCTGTTCTCGGGGTCTCCCGCCGAGTTCGCCGCGTTCGCGCTGTTCCTGGCGGCGGCGGGCCTAGCCGAGTTCATAACCCTGCGCACCTTCGCGCACGGCGAGAAGTCGGTCCCGCTGTACCTGTTCGCGCTGGCGCTCACCCTGGCGCCGCTTGTCTGCTGCAAGGCGGGCGGGCTGTTCGGGCACCAGAACCTGCTGGGCTTCGCCGGCATCTCGTACCTGACGTTCAAGGCGGTGCAGGTGGTCATCGAGACGCGCGACGGCCTGATCAAGGCCATGTCGCCGCTGGACTGGCTGTACTTCGTCTGCTTCTTCCCCGTGTTCACGTCGGGGCCCATCGACCGCTCGCGCCGCTTCGTCGAGGACGCCCACAGGCGCTGGACCCGCGAGGAGTACGCCGACCTGCTCTCGCGCGGCCTGCTGCTTCTGCTTGCGGGCGCGGTCTACCAGATGGTGCTGGCCACCATCGCGGGCGGGTGGTACTCGCCGGCCGCCGTGGGGTCGGGCCCTGCGCTTGCCGAGGTGGCCGAGCAGGTGAAGGACGCGTGGGCGTTCGGCCTGTTCATGTTCTTCAACTTCGCCGGCTACTCGATGATGGCCGTGGGCGCCAGCTACTGCTTCGGCATCCGCACGCCGCGCAACTTCCGCGCGCCGTTCGCCGCCGTCGACATCAAGGACTTCTGGAACCGCTGGCACATCACGCTGTCTTTCTGGCTGCGCGACTTCGTGTTCATGCGGTTCGTCCGCTCCGCCGCCCGGCACAAGTGGTTCAAAAGCCGCCTGACCGGCGCGTGCATGGGCTACATCGTGAACATGGGCCTCATGGGCGCCTGGCACGGGCTGACGCCCGAGTACCTGGCGTACGGCCTGTTCCACGGCGTGCTGCTGGCCGCCACCGACGCCTTCCAGAAGAAGTCGTCGATTTACAAGAGGTACAAGAACGAGCTGTGGTTCAAGGCGCTGTCCTGGTTCGTCACCATCAACCTGGTGATGCTGGGCTTCGCCATATTCAGCGGGCAAGTGACCGTCGTTTTGAAAGGACTTGGATTATGAGCGACATCGACATGAACGACGTTGAGGAGCGCGCCCTGGCGCTGCTGGAGGACGTGTGCGCCGACGAGGCCGTGCGCGAGGAAAGGGACATCGACCTGTTCGAGGCCGGCCTGCTCGACTCGATGGGCGCCATCGAGCTTCTGGTGGGCATCGAGACCGAGTTCGGCGTGTCCATCGCCCCCACCGAGGTGGAACGCGAGGAGATGAACTCCGTCAACAAGATCATCCATCAGATCGAGGTCAGGCTGTAGCCGTGGCCGACGAGCTGAAAGAAAGCACGGCAGGGGCCGTGAAGGCCGCAGCCGAGACCAAAGCCGCAGGCGCGAAGGCAGGCGGGAGCCCGGCGGGAACCGGGGGCGCCTCCCCTGCCGGCGCGGCCAAGCCGGCCGCCAAGAGGAAGCCCGCCGCCAGGCCGGTGCCCAAGAGCGCGCTCACCAGGCGCTACGACGCCGTCAAGGAGCGCGTCTGGGCGTGCGCGGCCAAGGTGCGCGCGGCGTTCTTCAGCGACTCGTGGGCAGGCGGCGCGATGTGGTTCGCCGCCGTTCTGGCGATGATCGCCGTCCTGCTGTGGTTCTTCTTCTTCTCGGACTTCGGCACCCCGGCCGAGCCCATCTACGAAGGGTTCTAGATCATGCTGAAACGATTCGCAGGCATTGCGGCAGGAACAGCGATCGCACTTGGCGCCTTCGGCACCTTTCTTGCTGTGAACTGGGACTACGACAACCTGGTGAAAGATCATCCGTACGTCGCATACACCAATTACAGCGAGCAGGTACGCGACTTCGACTACCAGCGCGCCAACTACGACGCCCGAACCGAACAAGGCGACAACCCCGTGCTGGTGTTCGGATCGTCCGAGCTTGGCCCCGAGCGCGGCACCTACTACCCTGCCAAGTTCTGGACCAGCAGCAACTACGGCATGAACATTCAGGCGTGCGGCAAAGCCTACGTCACCGACTTGTGGGACGCCGTGATGATCGGCGCGTTCGCAAAGGACGGCATCAATAACAACAAGGTGGTCATCTCGCTGTCGATGCCCTGGTTCTTGAGCGCCACCCACTATGGCAACGAATTTCAAGGGCGCACGTTCTCGCCCAGCGCGCTGGACGCGTTCTTGAACAACAACGAGCTAAGCGACGACCTGAAAGACGAGGTGCTGACACAGCTGCGCTCGCACAAGGTGATGTTCGGCAGCAACCCGCTGCTGCAATCGGTAAGGTCGTTTGACACCGTGGCCACCGCGTTCGAGTCGTCGGTTCACCTGCGTTATCGCACGATCACGCAAAGCTCCGACTCCGACTCGCTTGATTACGGCGCCTACGGTTCATACAACCAGAAGATACCGTCCAGTCGCTTCGGCGAACCGCAAACCCCCGACTGGGACGAGATCCAACAACTTGCGCAAGACGAGGTTAAGAAGAATTCGACCAACAACGACATGGGCGTTGGCGACAAATGGTACGAGAATAACTACCAGGGTTGGCTGTGGTACACATCGGGTTGGAACGTGGACCCCGATAACCTGCTGGACAAAAGCGAGATCGAAGAGTTCCAGCTGACGCTTCGCACCTGCAAAGAAGCTGGGCTTGACGTGCTGGTGTTGCTGAACCCCGTGAACGGCATGTGCTGGGACCAGTGCCCCGTCAAGCAGGAGTACCGCGATGCGTACTACGACACCATCCGCGAGTGCTGCGCCGCCTACGATGCACAGGTGGCGGACCTGTCAGGCTGCGAGGACACGAAGTACTTCTTCCGCGACTCCGAGCATCCGTCGGAATACGGCTGGTCGATCATCAACCAGGCCATCTACGAGTTCTATATGGGCGATGGCGAAAGCGAGTAAGGAAGCAAACGAAAGGCCGCAGCCTCGCAAAGCCGCAGCCTCGCAAAGCCGCAACGGCGCAAGGAACCCGGGCAGACAACCCGCCTTCGCCGCCACACCCCCCGAAACGACAAAAGGACGCATCGTCTGATGCGTCCTTTTTGCTTGATGCCGCTATGCGCCGAAGGCTCTGTCAGATTAGTCCTCTTCAGCCAGGCGGCTGATCATCGCAGTAAGCGATGCTGCGCTGTTGAAGTTGTCGGGGATGATCTCCTTTGCAGGAACAGCCACGTCGAACTCATCGTCGATAGCCGAAACGATGGCCAGAATGTCGAAAGAATCGATCTTACGGGCATCAACCAGATCGGTGGAATTCTCGTAGTCAACACCCTCGCGCACGCCTTCCAGCATCTCGATGACTTCGTCAAGTTTAATCTCGCCCATGAGTTTCTCCTTCTTGCGCACCGGCGCCTAAAACGCGCGGCACATTGCATTTCAATTGGAACCGATTATAAACCTTCGCAAACTTACAGATGCGCGCAGTTGATAGGCCACGACTCCGTGAAATCGCGTGCCAAGCGCACGTCTTCCCCGTCGCACAGCAAAACGCGCGGCATAGTACGGCTCAGGAACAAGTGAACGCCCTCGGTAACCGAATACGCACCGGCGTTCTTGAACGCAAGGACGTCGCCGCGCTCAAGGGAACTCATCTCCACCGAGCGAACCAGCACATCGTTCACTGTGCACAAGCTGCCGCACAAGCACCATTCACGCATGCCCTCGGTGCGGGTTGCCGGGTCGCTGACCTGCGCCGTCAGGTTGGCGATAACGGGCACATGCAGGCCCATCATCTGGCCGTAGTAAGTCAGGTGGTTCATGCCGCCGTCAAGAATGGCGTAATTCGTGCCGTCGTTGGATTTCAGATCCATGGCGCGCGTCAGGTATGCTCCGCACGGCGCGGCGAAGAAGCGACCCATCTCGATGGTCAGCTTCACGCGCTTGGCAACTTCCTGCAGGTCGGGAGCAAGCTCGCGGAGCGGCGCCAGATCGTCAGAGAAATCGTCATCGACGAAGTACGGCACGGCAAGGCCCGGGCCGTACTCAAGGCGCTCAACCGTGAAGCCGTGCTCAGCCTCAAGCAGGTCAAGGAACTCGACAAGGGAAGCAAGCTCGCGGCGCTGATGCTTCAACTTCTTTCGCTGGGTGCCCACGAAGTAATGGATGCCTACCAGGTTGATGCCCGGGAACTCGCTGCGGTTGTCAACCAGCCACAGCAGATCCTCCTTCGACATGCCGAACTGCGAGCCCGAGTTCAGGCGCGGCAGCACGTCGATTACCTGGTTGCGCGAAACGGCAACTTCGCTGAGATACGTTGCATGCAGAAGCGACTCGACCGTCATCACGCCCGCGCCAAACGTCGCGGCCTCGGTGATGTCGGAAATCTCTTTGTTCACGCCGGAGTACACCACCAGCGCGGGATCAACGCCCAACTGTTCGCAAATGGCAAGCTCACCAGGGCTGCACACCTCAAGATGCGCGCCCACCTGCGCGGCGGCGGCCGTCAAAAACGGGTTCGCCTTCATAGCGAAGCACAGCGCGATGTCGCTGCCGACGATCTGCTGGCACGTCTGCAGGCGCGACTTGAATGCAGCCGTATCGAACGCGAACGAGGGCGTGCCCCACTCGGCCTGAAGCTCGCGCAAGCGATCGTCTCCCATGAAGCGCATCTGCGGCTGAACCTGAGCAGCCGCACCGACAGATTCTACAGCAGCTTCATCTGCGACCTTGATCGTTTCGGTTACTTCACTCATTTCTTACCGCCCATCTGCGCAAGTGCTGCGCGATCGACCTTGCCGTTCTTGGTGAGCGGCATATGTTCAACAGGAATAAGCTTCGCAGGCACCATATAATGCGGCAACTTCGCGGAAAGCAGCTCAAGCAGGGCATCGGCAGCGAGCGGGCCATCGTAGTAAAGCGAAATCTTCTTGCGCTTCGCGTCGTACAGGCAACACGCACGTTCGACGCCGTCGGCAGCCTGTGCTGCAGCCTCGATTTCGCCGAGCTCGATGCGCTGGCCAAGATGCTTGATCTGGTGGTCCTTGCGGCCCGAAAACACCAGGTTACCGTTTTCGTCCCAACGCGCCAAATCGCCCGTGCGGTACATGGTTTCGGGAAAGGCGGTTGAAAGCGGGTTCTGCACGAACGCCGCTGCCGTGCGCGCAGGGTCGTTGTAGTAACCAAGCGCCAAGCAGGTGCCGGTAACGCACACCTCGCCCTCGACACCGGGCTGAGTTACCAGCGCGTCATCGTCAAGCAGGAAAACACCTTCGTTAAGGAACGGCTTGCCCGCGGGGATGACCTCGTCCTTGGCGTACTCGCGGTCGACCACATGGTAGGTGCAGTTGCAGGTAACCTCAGTCGGGCCGTACACGTTCACGAACGTGGCGTTCGGAAGAGCGCGGCGCCACTTGGCAAGCTGCTTGGGCGGCATAACCTCGCCCGAGAAAATAACCTTGTTGATGGTTTCGGGCACGCGGTAGTCGAAACCGCCCATGATGGACACGAAGCACATGGCACTCACCGCCCACGTGCAGGCGGTGATAGCATTGTCGGCCAGGAAATCCATCAGCTTGGCCGGCTGGCTGAAATAATCGCGCGGGATAAGAACCAGCGTGGCGCCCGTAAGCAGGGTGCTGTAGATATCCTTCACCGACACGTCGAAGTCGAACGGGGCCTGGTTGCCAATGCGGTCGTCTTGGCCAATGCCGAAAACGCTGTCGAATTGCGGAATGAAATCAATGACCGAACGATGGCACACGGCCACACCTTTAGGCGTGCCGGTGGATCCGCTGGTGAAATTGATATAGAGCGGATCGACGTCAAGCGCGGTGGCGAAGCGCTGGTCAAGCGTCTGCGATGCCATGGTATCAAGTGCTGCCGCGGCGAAAGCGGCGCCCTGGCCTGCATCGCCCAGCACCTCATCGATCAGCACAATGGGAGTGCCCGTCGCGTTGAACGCCTCGTGCGCACGATCGGCGTTGACCGAGTCCGTCAGCACAACGCCAGGCTGCAGCGTGGCCATGATGGAAGAAAGACGCGCGTCAGGCTGGCGCACATCGATCACTGAATACGGGCAGCGAGCATAGGCAGCACCCATCATGGCTGCCAAACAGCGCGGGCTTTTCTCCATGAACAGGGCAACCGGAACACGAGCCTCTTGACGAGACGCGACCCACGAGCCGAACACGCACGCGGCTTCGTGAAGCTGCGCAAACGTCAGCGAATCGGTTTCGTCGCAGACGGCAACTTTGTCGGGGGTTCGCTCCGCCGTTGCCTGCAACCATTCGATTATGCTTCTCATTGTTTCTCCCCTGCGTTCTTATGAACCCGCGCGCAAGCGGGCAGCAAGCAGCCGCAACCCGCGCGTCAAACCGCGGCGCTAGTATGTTACGGACATCGTGCGGTAACGATCGACCTCTTCAGTCGAATCGGCTGCACGAGCGTTCACTCGCACGACGCGCGTGCCATGGCCGTCAACTGACATCTTATACGAGGAATCGTCCGACCAATCACGCATGACGCGCCAAGCGCCCGAGGCGTCCTTCACGCAGAACTGGTACTGGATGGACGTTCCCTCGCCTGCGTACGCCTTGGCGTCAAGCATCACGAAGCCATCTTCGGTTGTAGCCTTCAGCTTCACCAGATCGACGTAGCGATGCGCCTGCTCGTACTCGGTCTGGGAATAGAACAGGCTTTGCACGTCCTTGCCAGAATCGCGTGCCTTAAGAAGCCCCACCAAGCCCCTGCTTGCAACGGTAGCGCCATGAGCGTTCAAATGCTGGAAGTCAGCGTAATTGGCGGTAGCCCTTGTATCGTATAAGTCGGGCTTCGCCAGGTTAAAGTCGTAATACTCGCCGCCGTGCTTGCGCACGAGCTCGTCAACCTGCGTACCGTAATCGAAATAGCGATCGCCATAGCACAACACGTTGTACACAGGCAGCGGGGCAACGGCCACAATGAAGTCGACGCCGTTCTGCTCGCAATAGTCAGCCATGTCAGCAAGCGTTTGAAGCTTGCGATCGTCAAGGGAGTCTTGCTTGTAGACGTCGGTGTAAACCTTCGTGTCGTCCTCGTTGTAGTCCATTTGGTGGTCAAGGTTGCTGTAACCCCTGCCATAGTGCCTCCAGCCGTCCGGAGACGCCTCGATGGCGCTTTCCAGCGAAGGCTGCTCGATTTTCATCTTGATGTTTTGGATGATGCTGCCAGGCGTCGGCTTCACATGATTGTCCACCCAGGGGAACAGCCAGTTGATGGACTCCTTCGTCGTGTAGAAACGATCGTCCCCGAAGCAGAAAGCGCAGTCGGAAAGGAATGCGCCCACGTCGCCCTCGTCTTTTGCCTTGATGAACGCGCGGCCGGGATTGGTGAACTCATTGCCCTGAACGTCGCAGAAGTCGAAGCCGAACACGATAGCGTTGGGGTGATGCTCGTCAACGACCTTCTTCACGGCAAGATACGACTCCTCGATAAGCTGCCCCTGCGTGCAAGTGTTGAACGCGCTGACACCCAGCTCGTCGCCCACCACACCGGGGTCGAACGCATGCGCCGTGCGCGAATTGCCCACGAATACAAGATCGAGGTTGTCTTGCTGGCGATACTCCTGCCAAGTAAGGTCGCACTTCGACGCATAAGGCACGAACGCGAACGACACCGCCGAGTTCAGCACCACGACGAACGCCAGAACGCCGACGATCTTCATTGCCGTTTTAAAAATTCGCATAAATGAACCCTCCTGCGGTGGGGGCATACGCGAAGGACGCGACGACCAGCAAACCAATGATTCCGTAGCACGCGAAGCGCACGACGACGTTCTTGCGCAGGAACGAGCCCGCAACATCGACGCCGCGCTCGCGCAGGATGCTGACGACAAGGACGATGACGCAGCCAATCGACGCAAAACCGAAAGTCACGTAGCCGTCGCCGCTTTGAAGCGCCGAAAGCGTCGGCATGAACGCCGCTGCGTTGAAGTTGAAGAGGGTGTTGTGGAAGGCCTGAAGGCAGTCGCCGAAGTCGTAGATGCGGTCAAAGTACCAGCCGACGTTCACCACGATGAAGGTGCGGACCACGCGCCACACATGCCACGCATTCGTGGCGTCGTTCACGCGAAACGCCGTCTTCATGCGAGCGAACAGCGGCGCAGCAAGGTCGGCCGCCGCGATGACAAGGCCGTTGTACAAGCCCCACCAAATGAAGTGAGCCTCGGCGCCGTGCCACAAGCCGACCAGGAAGAACACCAGGATGTTGGCCACCGACGCCGGAAGCGTGCGGCCCAGATGCTCACCCAAATGAGCGCCCGCCCATTTGCCCAAACGACGCATCGCACCGGTAAGCGCAAACGGGTAGAACACGTAATCGCGCATCCACGCGCCCAACGTGATGTGCCAGCGACGCCAGAAGTCGCCCAGCGAGACGCTGAAATAGGGTTGACGGAAGTTCTCGGCCATGCGCACGCCGAACAGCTGAGACACGCCGCGCACCATGTCGATGCCGCCCGAGAAGTCGCCGTACTGCTGCGCCGAGTACAAAAGGATGCCGAACACGATGATGGAACCGGGCGTTCCGGGGGTAACCTGATCAAGGCAAACGGCGATGGTTTTCACCAGCATGTCGGCGATGACGAACTTCTTCAGCATGCCGAAGCCGATAAGCAAAAGCGCACGCTTGGCGCCGGCGCCGTCGAAACGGCGCGGAGCGCACAGCTGCTCTGCCAGCTGGTCGAAACGGTTGATGGGGCCTTGGATGAGCTGCGGGAACCATGACACGAACAGCAGGTACTTAAGCGGGTTACGCTCAGGGGCGACCTTGCCATTGTAAGCGTCGATGAGGTAGCCCATCGACTGGAAGGTGTAGAAGGAAAGGCCCAGAGGAAGCAGCAGCGACGAGGCCAGGAACGACTCGCCCATGCCCAGGCCGTCCAGCAGGACGTTCCAGTACTTGATGTAGGAAAGAACGCCGAAGTTCAAGACCAACGCGGCAAGCAGCACCAGCCATTTATAGTGGTTGAAGCGGGCCTTGATTACCTTCTTCTGGGCGCGGTCGGACGTTGCCTTGCGGGCGGCCTTGGAGCGCTCCTCCAGCTTACCGAAGGCCATGCCCACGGCCCAGGACGATCCGGCGGTAAGAAGGATGAAGAACAGGTTGTGCCAGCCGGTGCAGACGTAGAAGCCAAGCGAGGCGGCTAAAAGCACCGTCCATTGGTAGCGCGGCACAATGCGGCCCAAGGCGAAGTACGCCGCCAGCGACAGGCACAGAAAAGCGACGAACTGCAACGAGTACAGCTGCAAAAGGAAATCCCCCGATTATCGACGATTGATCAGCGGGGACAAGATTAGCACGACGCCGCGCCCTGCACTTGCTCTGCGAAGGTTTCCGCAGGTTAAGCACAATGACGCGGCATCGATTGGTTGGATTTTTTGACTAGACCTGCAGGTTTTTGTGTTGCCAATGACATTGCGGACAGCGTATTGCGCCGGCAAATCGCGGCTACCGCTTTGCGCATAATAAAAAACGCCCGACTGCAATTCGAAGAGTCGGGTCGAACCCGAAGGCGGCCTCTCTTCCCTAAGCGGAATCGTCCCATTGGGGCGAATTTCCAATGGGACGATTCTCCGCAGGCGGCGTGCGGCTACATGAACTTCGACAACCGAAGCCGGCTAATGCAACCTTCCGCCAGGGTCAGCCACCGCAAAGTCATAGCTTCTCGTTAGGTCTTGGACAACCCCAACGCGCCATCCGGTCATCCTGCCGGAAAAAGCCAACCCTTGGCGTTATCGCACGGCTCCCGTGCCCCAGCGCAGCGGGGAGCCGGAGCCGCCTCGGCGGGTCCAGGCCCGCACGAGGCGGCCAAGGGGAGCGCTCCCCGCCTCCTCCCCCTTGGGACCCCACCGGCCACTTGCCCGCTCAAGCGCCGCGGGACTGTTGCGAAAACAGAGGACCCGCGCCGGCAGATCGCGGCGATCATGCCGCACGCCCGCGGCCGCACTTGTCCAAAAGGCCTCGAAAACGGCCTTGGGACGGGCAGCTGCGCCGACACAAATGCACCAAGCGCAATTGCGGCACCGGAGGCGCCGCAGGAAAGGAGGCGGAGATGTACGCGAACCTCAAGGAGACGACGTCGCTCGGGCTGGACGGGATGACCCTGACGGAGGCGTTCGAGGAGTGCGTGGACGAGCTCGTCTACAGGTGCAGACCTCCCACGAGAGCAAGCCGCGAGGCGAAGGCCAACACCATGAGGATCCGGTTCGAGGCCTTCATGGAGAGCGGCCTCGGGGCCGGCGAGGAAGGCGGGCACCCTAGGGAAGGGGGCGCAAGATGAGCTGCAGCGCGAAGATGAGGAAGCTGTATGCGAGGATCGACGCCGACCTGAAGGCGGCCTTCGAGGGCACGCTGCGGGGCATCGGCGTCGACCCCACCTGCGCGATGAGGAGCTTCGCCTTCCAGATCGTGCTCGAGGGGAGCATCCCCTTCGACCCCGTCGACGCCGGCTTCGAGGCGGGCGAAAAAACCGCAGTGACATCGGTCAAGATCCCGGAGGACGTCGCCGGCGAGATGGAGTCCGTGCTCAAGGGCCTGGGCACGAACTTCTCGCAGGCCGTGAGGCTGCTCGCGCTGCAGACGACCGCGCTGGGAGGGATGCCGTTCGCCGCCGGCATCCCCCGGGAGGCGAGTTGAGGGGCGCCGGCTTCCCGGAAGGCCCTGGGCGCCTTTTCTAGGCGAGGCGCCCTGCCCGCTTCGGCACCCCGAGGCGGGCAGGGCGCTGGTGCGGACGTCACGCAAGCATCCCTTTTGCCGAAACGAAAACAAAATTATGCGTGAAGTGGAGGGCGGCAACAGACGGCGCCGCAACGTCGAGGCCCCAAGCCCGGCAAGGTATAATTCGAATCATCGAACGCGAAATAGGAAGGCAGCCCGAATGAACCTAGGCAGCGAGAGCGAGACCGTCGAGTTCAAGAAGTCCACTGGCGAGCATAAAGAGGCACTGCAAGCCATCAGCGCCATGCTGAACAAGCACGGCCGCGGCGAGCTCTACTTCGGCGTGAAGGACGACGGCAATGTCATCGGCCAGGATGTCAGCGACGCAACGCTGCGCCAGGTGACATCGTGGGTGTCCGACAAGATCGAGCCCGCGGTGTTCCCGACAGTCGAGCGCCTCGACGCCGATGACGGGCTGCGCTACATCAAAGTTGCCTTCTCGGGCGCCGACGCCCCCTACTCAGCAGACGGGCGCTATTTCACCCGCGTGGGGACTTCGAACAAAGCGCTGTCGGCCTCGGAGCTGAGCGCCATGGTCATAAAGCGCGAGCGCGCCCGCAGCCCGTGGGACTCGCAGCCGTCCGGCAGGCCCGTCTCCGACGCCGACGAGCGGGCGGTGCGCGACTTCGTCGAGCGCGGCGGCAGGGCCGGGCGCGTCGGAGGCGGGTTCGCCGGCGTGGAGGACGCCTTGGCCAAGCTCGACCTCGTCGCGCCCGACGGCAGCCTCAGAAACGCCGCGGTGGAGCTGTTCTGCGAGGGGTCCGACACCTACCCCAGGATGAAGCTGGGGCTTCTGGGCGGCAACACCAAGGCCAAAATCCTCGATTTGCGCCGCGAGTGCGGCACCATGCTCAAACTGCTCGACTTCGCCGAGTACTTCGTGACGTCGAACATCAGGCGCGAGTTCGTCATCGGCGAGACGGGCATGTACCGCAAGGAGATCCCCGAGATCCCAGCCGAGGCCATCCGCGAGGCGGTTGCCAACGCGTTGTGCCACCGCGACTACGAGACCGGGACAGCTGTCGAGGTGAATGTGTACATGGACACCGTCCAGATCGTGAACCCCGGCCTATTCCCCGAGGGCGACTCGCCGCAAGAGCACCTCGACGGCACCGCGAGCGAGTTCTGCCTGCGCAACCCCGCCATCGCGCGCGCCCTGTTCCGCGCCGGCGTCATCGAGCAGTACGGCACGGGCATTCCGCGCATCAAGGAAGCTTGCGAGGCCGCCGGCGTGAAGTTCCGGTTCGAGCAGACCGTCAACAGCACCGTCGTCGTCTTCGAGCGCCCAGGGTCGCAGGTGACGGTTGCGGAAAACGGTTCCGCTAGCGGAGATGAGGAGAGAAGAGTCATAACCGATACAGCGTGGAACGTTCCATTGGGAGACTTGAGCAAGAACGAGCGTAGGGCCATGGAGCTCGCCGCCACTAACGGGAACGTAACAACGAGGGCGCTGGCCGATGACGCACAAGTGACCAAGCGCACAGCGTCAACCACACTGAGAAGGCTGGCCAAGCGAGGCCTGCTGGAATGGATTGGCAAGGGACCGAGCGATCCCGGCCAATTCTACAGAATCCCACGCTAGCTCACGAACATTTCGTAGCTACCCCGAAAAATTTCGTAGCTACCCCGAAAAATTTCGGGGTAGCGCTTATTTTTTTACGACCCCGAGACGAACTGAATGCGCAAAAGCACCTCAAGAGCCCCTCGTACAATCCTTTCACGCCGGCCAGCCCGCACAGCACTATTCCATTAGCGCCCAGCCCTCCGGCAGGCCCGTCACCGACGCCGACGAGGAGGCGATGCGCGACTTCGTCGAGCTTGGCCTGCAGGCGGGACGCGTGAGCGACGGATTCACAAATGTCTCCGACATCCTCAGACGGCTTGGCGTGATAGCTCCCGACGGAGCGCTCACGAACGCGGCCGCCGTGGCGTTCTACAAAGCACCGAGCGCCTACCCCGAGATGAAGCTGGGCCTGCTCGCCGGAAACGACAAGCTCGACATCTTCGACCTCCAGCAGGAAGGCCTGCCGCTGATCCAGCTGTTCAAGAGGGCGGAGTTCTTCGCCGTGTCCAACATCAGGCGCAGGTTCGTGTTCGGCGAGCCCGGTATGCAGCGCCGCGAGATTCCCGAGATCCCCAGGGAGGCCGTGCGCGAGGCCGTCGCCAACGCGCTGTGCCATCGCGACTACACCACGGGCACCGCCGTCGAGGTCAACGTCTACATGGACTTCGTCGAAGCGGCGAGCCTGGGCCTCTTCCCCAAGGGCGACGCGTCGGAAAACAACCTGGCAGGGTCAGACAGCAACCTCAAGCAGCGCAGCCCGGGCATCGCGCAGGCGCTCTTCCGCTCGGGGATGATCGAGCAGTACGGCACGGGCATCCCCCGCATCAAGCGATACTGCGACGCCGAGGGCGTGAAGTTCAGCTACAGGCAGACCGCCAACACCACCGTCATCCGATTCGACCGTCCGAGCGCACAGGTCATAGAAGAGTTACCTTCCGGTGCGGAAAGCACCGGAAGGCCGCAAGAACGGCAGGGTGACGAAAAGGGAGATCATGGCAGAGGCCGACGTTGGAAAGATGAAGGCAACGGAAACCCTAAAAACGCTCGCCAGCATTGGAGTGCTCGAATGGGTCGGCGCAAGCACGAACGACCCATGCCAATATTACCGCCCCATCGGAATCAACTGAACCGCTACTGCCCGCCAGTTTTCGAGCCGGCGGGCAGTAGCAACACCCCGAGCATCTCGCCGACAGCGCAGAAGGTCGTCAACCTGGCGGCAGAGGCCGACATCGAGGACGTGATGTCGTCGATGATGCTTGAGCGCATGCGCTTCTGCACGTTGGAGACCGTGCCCGTTGCGCAATTGGCGGCAGCGGCGATCTCGCGCTGCGTGTAGCCGCCGCGACGGGCAGGCGCACGACCTCCCTGTAGGAGAGCTTTAACTTCATTAACCCCCCCCAAAAAAGCAGAAACCGCATGATCATTATCGCCATGCGGTTCAGATTATGGAGGCGCTCAATCCGAAGCATAATCGCGCTCGGTTTCTAGCGCAATCATGTTCAGCAATTAACGGAACGACGTCCATTCTCAAGCGTAATATTCACCTTGTGGTGCTTTTCGCCGAAAGACTTATCGTGCTCGCCACAATCGTGCTACCCTCAGACATCGCCCAACGCCAACAATTAATCGGCACTTCCCTCACAGACGAGTCGCATATCGCAATCAGCGTGCAAAAATCGCGTGCGCCGCTACAGCAAATTTGGAGGCATTCAGCAATCATGGTCAGCAAAAACCAGAGAGAGCAGGCCCAACACGAGCAATCCGTATTGGATTCCATCCTGAGCATGATCGACAACTGCGATTTGAGTACTTTTTACGGCTTCACCCATGAAGAGACGGAGAAGCTCCGCTCTGCCTTTCAATCGCTGCGGCAAAACGACGAGACGACGTTTCCCGATTTCTACAGCGACTCAGCATGCGTCGAGCTGTTCAGAATCTCGTCCTCCGAGACGGCGCGGCACGGCGGCCCGCAGCAAATGATGCAAGACGGGTCGCTAAGGGCAAAGATTCGAAAGGATGACCTCGATGCCGTCAACAACAGCGATTGCACGGCTCGCAGATATTTCCGAATCCACCCGAAGCATTCGTATGAGGATTTGACTAAGTCGCTGCAATGTAATTGTCTCAAGCACCTTGAGAGCCTGAGACAGTGCGAAAGGCATTTCGACACAAAGATATTCGTGATCGAATATCCCGAAGTCGATCTTCACTGTCTTTTCGCACCGATCGATGACATTGATTACAACAGCGTAGGAGTAGGCGATTTGATTCCTACCTATGAAGATGACAAAAATTACGGACTATACCGATTGAGCCGCGACAAAAGAACTTGCTGTGGCTTCAGTCGAACCTATCGAACGTCGACTTCGTCGTATTCGTCGGTCCAAAACGCATCGAGGCAATCAACCACCATAGAGCAGACGTCTTGAGCACCTTCTTACCCTGGAAGCCGGTGTTCGCCCAGGCGCCTTCTATCACAGTTGCGACATCGGTTCACCTATAACACCTCGAGGCAAGACGCCACCGACCCATGCCGCAACCCGCCCAAAACCAGCAATAGCCGCGCCTGCTTCGCGGGATTTTTGTAGACAATATATCATGCATTCCTAGCTCCCCGAAACAGCGATACCCCAGCCCCTTGAATCAATCGTTCAATTCTCCGTAACAGCAAGGAAGCCCTAAACCGTAGTAAGAAAGCGGATCTACATCAATCTGCAACAACTCCCCATCTCCCTTACGAACCCAACTGTTGCCGTCGGCGCAGGTGAACCCGACCTCCAAGACAGGATAAGCGCTCATTCCCCAAAAACCAGTCAAATCAAGTGCGAAAGAATGTTCACCGGGAGGGATTACAGCGAACACGGACCTATAGTCGCAGTGGCCCCTCCGAAGCTCCCCTTCGCCACACTTGCCGCCCTTCGTTATCACCGCCGTGACCACGACGTTGTACACGGGCAAGTCGCTAGCGTTATGGACTCTCGCGCCATCACTCTTCAAAGAAGAACGAGGAGATACAAGCCAAGCCGAAACCCTAGAGGCCTGGTGAAGCAATTCCTCCTTCTCACGAAGGCGCCTCATCTCGGAATTTACCTTTTTATTGATGAAGAAAACGGCGATTGAAATCGCTATGCTTGCGATAGCGCAAATCGGCTGAGCCCATTCTTTAATCATCTCACCGAAAAAGTAAATATCCACGCATCCGCCTTTCGGTATACATCGTTACTAACAACTTTACGAATTAAGCTACGTATAAACCCAGAGAAAAGCTGTGAATCTCATCGTATTTCCCGCGGGCGTCTTCCAGCTCGAATTCCGGTTCCAAGCCGAATAGCCGCTCCGATGGGTTCCGCACACAAAGGTTGCTTACAATCAGAAACGACAAGCAGGCAACGCCCGCCAGCCCGTTCGAGTTGGTTATTCCATCATCGGCCCCAAACAGCACCGCCCCTCACGGAATGTCGTCGCGCCGTATCCGAGATCGCACCGCGCATGAAATCGCCTGGGGCCAGTCCAAACACATTATAAACGTCACTCTCGCCGAACACCCAGACGATGTCGACCTTGTCGACATCGCACGATCTCGCAGAAAACGCCTTATACACACATCGAGTTCTTCAACTAGACGCAAAGCGGAAGCGCGGTCAATCTCTACCTTAATCCACGCCAGCCGCTTATTTTCACGAAGGCAACGCAAAGGACCCAGTCAACGGTTCCGCAAAGCACCCTATCACCATAGATATCTCTGCCATTCAAAATGAGCGAGTCACTATGTCACGGTAACTAGCCCTCTTGAACAAATCCCTTGTGTACACCTTGTCGGCCACGTCGGACAAATCGTCGCTCCAGCGGTTGGCCACGATCACGTCGCACTCGGTCTTGAACTTGGCCAAATCGTGCGTGACCTCGCTGCCGAAGAACTCCGGCGCGTCGAGCGTGGGCTCGTAGACCACCACGGGCACGCCCTTGGCCTTCACGCGCTTCACGACGCCCTGGACGGAGCTCGCACGGAAGTTGTCGGAGTTTGACTTCATCGTCACAAATCCAGGTCGACCCACTCGTCGAAGGTTATGGAGTCGCGGTTGCGACGGGTTTGCCAGTAGCAGGTCATGCCCGGCTTCACCAGCAGCCTTTGGCGCTGGTAGTCGTTGTAGGCTGCAACCTCGTTCGGCAGCACGGGGCGCGGGCCCACGACGCTCATCTTCCGCTTCAAGCAAAAGCCGCCTGCGTTCTTCCTCGTTTGAGTGCTTGACAGCTTCCTCCAAAGCCCATTCAAAACGTTTGGCGCTATCTTCCATACCCTCCTATTGCTCTTCGCATTTGCACATGGCGTACAACAAGGCCTGATAAGCCATGATGAAGTCCAAGATCCGCACACCCGACTTCCAAAAAAATAGGGAGTCTCCCTTTGCAGAGACCCTCCCATACAAAACAGCGAACTTTTTTTCATTGTGTACAAATAGCACCACTTTTCGAACGTATTCAGCCCAACACTTCGCATAAGACAGAAGCGGGGGGTCGAATTCGAAGTGAATAGATCTCTTTTACCCGACGGCAAACCACAGCAATGTAATGCGGACCCTCAAATCAAAATGAGACAATGACGTCAAGATGAAAGAACGGAAAGACGCTCTCCCACTTAAGCCGACTGTCCGAAAGCCAGCACTTCAAACAATACGAAGATCCCATGAGCAGAAAATCAAGCAGAGCCTCTTCCACAAACGCCCGGGCTCTTCGCTACCCTGAAGTTTACACAAAACTGATACTGGGGCACATCGGCCCCGTCATGTATGGCGGCTTGATTGTTAAAGACAAACCAGACTTCATCGACTACAAGACAAGCCTTGGCGTAGAAGTCACTGAGGCCAATCCCCAGGCCAGCAAAAAATAGATGCAAAGTACACTAAAATATGGAATAACAGTAAGGCCCTAGATAAGACGAAGCCCCTGTTCTTGGATATCCAAGAACAGGGGCTTCTTGTGCGACTTAGCTCAGATGAGGATATGACGTGTCGCTAGAACGAATCGCCGTGTTCGCTACAAAGCGATCTTGAACGTCTGAGCAATCGGAGCCTTGGGAGACTCAAGCCCGGCAGCATATACCTCGGTTGCAGCGGTCGGATCCTGACCGGCGTCAACAGCAGCCATCAGGTTCTTCCAATTCTGGGGATCAAGGGTAACCAAGAACAGCTGCGACTCTTCGTCGATGTCGCCATCGAAGGGACCGCTGGTGCCGTACACCGTGATCTCGCTGGCGTCCTTGGCAAGAGCCTGGGCCCATGCAACCTGGGTGTCCACGGGGATATTGGTTGTGATAGAGCCCTGAAGCGCCGAAAGAACGTCGCCAACCTTAGAGGGGTCGGCGTAGGCAGCCTGCATCAGGCTTACCATCATGCGGCGGTTGACCACCTGACGCATGGAGTCTTGGTCGAGATTGTACTTGGCATAACCGGTGCGGGCACGGGAGAGCGCCATCGCGCGCCACGGAGTAAGCGTCTGTTGGCCAGCGTCGTATTCTTCATCCGGGAAATCTTTGGTATAGAAGTTATAGGAAAGCGCATACGGCAAGTCAACGTCAACGCCGCCGAAGTTCTCGACGATCTTCTGAAAGCCGTCGAATCCGACAACCACGTAATCGGTAACGTTAACGCCCGCAAGCTCAGACACCGCCTTGCACTGAGCCTCGGCACCATGATCACGGTACACGAAGTTCAGCTTCATGATGTTACCGTCAGCGTCAACGTACTTGGTGTCACGCGGAACCGAAACCAGGGTGACCCGATGTTTGTCGAAATCAAGGCGCATCAGCATCATAAGATCAGCGCGACCCGGTTTGTTGTCTTCCCACGTGTCGTCGCCGATGATCAAAACGTAATGCGGGTTCGTGTCAACAGCAGCCTGCTTCGGCTCGGAAACACTACTGAACGAAGAGGACGCTGCGCTCGAAGATCCCGACGACGAGGAAGAGCACCCCGCCGCGGCGAAAACGAACAGCATGCATGCCGCCACAGCGGCAATCAGCTTCATGGTCTTTTTCATCTAGCACCTTTCTTTCTTAAACAAAGACGCATCAACGCCGCGCGACAAAAGGCGAGCAGCGTTGATGCAGCAACTTGCTTGATACCCAACTGATTATGTTATTCTAACGTGCCATTCGGTATCATACAAATGATCAACTATCAAGCGCATCGATAGTAATTTGTTCGTTGATTCATGGCGTGCGTACGGGCGATAGCGCAGTCGGCGCCTGTCGGAGCCGAGTCCCCTGCGGGACCCGAAAAACAGATATCCGAAATAGGAGCGAAATAGCCATCGAAAATCATCAGCAAACGCTCAACCTCGGGAAAGCGGAACAAGGAGACTGCTCCAATAAAGAGGTGAATCGCATGTGATGGTAATCATTCTTGAACGGCACTGCTGAACATCCACCTGGCATTTAAACCTCGCGCAATCATCGCTGGTCGCTTCACAGTCATGAAAACTCATGTCGAACACAACCTCAGCCGGACCAGCAAGAGCCCGATCGCTAAACTGATATGTCGCTTGCAAGCAAGTGAACTTTGCAGGGCACTCCAATGACACCATCCCCACCCCCTAAGCAAAAGGCATTCCATGCAAAGTGCGAACGCAGAACAAAACGCCCAACCGACCTAGAAGCCGTCACCGAGAAACGCATCAATCTCAGCAAGAAAGTATGCAATGTCCGTCGAATAATTCGGATAGGCTTCGTTCAGTGCGCTCAAAGACGCTACCCTCACCAACAACACGTCTTGCAGGCCCTTCTTCATCTTTTCTCGCTTGGCATACATTTGGTTTGCCTTAACCTCATCGACCGTGTCATACACGAACAAGTCCGTCTTCTGAACCTCGTAATCTATGACCATGAGGCAAAGTGCATCACCCGAGCAGCACTTTTTCTGCGGCACAAACGTTACCGAATCAGAGCACGCTCTGAGCTTCTCAATTACAAACAGGTCGTTATTCAGCGAAACGATTTCTTTCCGCAACTCATCTATGGACATCGGCGTTTCTGGAACTAATGGTGACTTTTCTTTTATCGCGAAGGCGTTCGAAATCAGCGCAAACAGCCGCGCTTCCTTCTCCGTCCCGCTATCGAATTTCAGACCGCTTTTCGCAATTACATCATATGTTTCCAGCGCGGTCGCCCACGCATGCTGAAGACGTGTTCGAACCTGAGTTTCGCAAGACAGATTGCTCAGACCGGCTTCGGGCGCATCGTGCCGAGTGATGACGTGGGTACTCCTATATCCGTTGGATTTCGGATGTAGGATGTAGTCCTTAACGCCCGCTTTCAGCTTTACATCAAGACGATGCTCAACCTCTGCGGAGATTTGCCTTACCGTTTCAATATTGCTCGCAATTACCCGGCAACCGACGATATCGCACATTTCATTAAGTTTCATATTCAGCCCTGGACGCCTAAGCTTCCCAACGATGGTGTCCATTCTCTTGAGCCTACTGACTACAACCGCCTTCGGGTCAATGGCATATGAAACATCTTTAAGCGTCTCAGGAACCGCAAGAAAAATCTCCTTATGAGCCTCTCTCCACTCGTCTACGACCTTCCTAGCAGGCAATGCGTCTTCCCCAAAAGGATCGGCGCACCTGGCGAGAAATTCCCCGGCCTTCCTTGCTTGATTCTTGGATAATTTCCCACTCATGATCTTAAGCTTGCAAAGGCGGTGTTGCCACAAGCTGAAGAAGCGTAGTAATCTCGGATTGCTTGCTTGGTAATTACGTTGCTGCAGCGATCGCCATCGGCGCATCCGCTCCTCGCTGCACGCCACGGACTCTCAGCATGAGTAAGCTCGCTCAGCTGCTGGCCGTTCAGTTGACCAAGCACAGATAGTACATGTTTCACGCAGGCAGCTTGATTCCCGACAACCTTGTCCGGATGACCTTCGGCACACAACTCGCCTCGTCCAATGACGAACAAGCCCCTGTGCGCTTGAAATAGCTGAGGGCATACCGGGCCATTGACCCAAGCCTCGAAATCATCGGAGAACAGCGGCTCGCCGAATGCCGCCAAAGAATAAGCCTGGCTGTAGAACACAAGCTTCTGAAGCTTCATAGTGGAGACATAGCCAGTTTCAGACAGAACGTACTCGGCAACATCAAACACGCTTACCATATCTCCTCCTTGCTTTCAGATGGGACCTTTTTAAAGATGAACGTCATTATCTCACAGGTGTCAACGGAAAAGTTGCAGAAACCCTGGGCCGGCAACGTCGCCCTTTTAGGGTTTCGGTTGGCCCACCATTTCGACGAACTTTTGTCACCAAGATAGGGGGGGTGCGGACGAATAGTTGGACCGTTCGGTCCGGTCAGGAGTCCGTATGTACAGCCAAGACTCAAAGGACAAAGCCCTCGGCATGCTGAGGCTCACCGGCGACGTCGAGAAGACCGCCAGGATGTCGGGCGTGCCCGGCAGAACCCTGCGCCGCTGGGCGGCGGCCGCGGCCAAGCCGCGGCAGAGGTCCCGCGGGGCCAAGTTCGAGCCCTACGGCGGCGAGGTCCGGGGCAAGGCGATGGAGATGGCTCGGGGCGGCGCGTCTTGCAGGGAAATCGCGGAGGCGCTCGGCATCGGGAGCCCCGATGTTGTACGCTACTGGCTGAAAGGCGGCGGAACGAAGGAGGCGCGGATGGGCGGCCGGGCAAGGACACCTGAGGGCGACGAGCCGGCATACGCCGGCTTCGAGGGCGGCCTCGAGGAGAGGATTCGGCGGCTCGAGCTGGAGAACGACATCCTGAGGGGGGCCGTCGACCTTTTAAAAGCAGGGAGCCTCGGCTCGATGAGCAACATGGAGAAGACCGCGCTGATCGACAAGCTGAGGCTGGAGTCCGACCGCCCCTTAAGAGAGCTCACCGATTCCTTGAGGATCTCGAAGAGCTCCTATGAGTACTGCCGCGCGAAGCTGCGCGCGAAGGACAGGCACGCCCAGCTCAGGATCGACATCAGGAGGATATTCGACGGCGCCGGCGGCACGCGGGGCTACCGGTACGTGCACAACGAGCTGCGGGAAGGCGGCGTCGTCGTCAGCGAGAAGGTCGTGCGCAGGCTGATGGCCGAAGAGGGCTGCAAGGTCGCCTACCTGAAGAGGAGGAGGCGATACAGCTCCTACAAGGGGGAGATATCGGACGCGCCCCCCAACCTGGTGGGGCGCGACTTCCACGCGGACGCGCCGAACAAGCTGTGGCTCACCGACATCACCGAGTTCAAGCTGCCCAGCGAGGAGAAGGCGTACCTCAGCCCGGTCATCGACTGCTACGACGGCCTCGTCGTGGCATGGCGGATCGGAAGGCGCCCGAACGCGGCGCTCGCCAACGGCTCCCTGGAGGACGCGTGCGGGACGCTCTCCCCGGGCCAGCACCCGGTCTGCCACTCGGACAGGGGGTGCCATTACAGATGGCCCGGCTGGATCGGCATATGCGAGGGAAACGGCCTGGTCCGCTCCATGTCGAGGAAGGGCTGCAGCCCGGACAACTCGGCATGCGAGGGCTTCTTCGGCCGCCTGAAGAACGAGTTCTTCTACCATCGGGACTGGAGCGGCGTCGCCGTGGAGTCGTTCATGGAGCTGCTTGACGGGTACATCCGCTTCTACAACGAGCGCCGCAAGAAGCAGTCGCTCGGCTGGATGAGCCCCATGCAGTACAGGATAAGCAAGGGACTAGCCGCTTAGGCTGGTCCAAGGAATTGTCCGCACCCCCAAATTCACGGTAAAAAGTCACCGATTCCGGGAGGATGCCGTGGATAATATGAAATGCCCGTCCTGCGGAGGGCCCATGAAGCGGAACGGGAGGGCCCCGTCGGGCGCCCAGAGATGGCGCTGCCGGTCGTGCGGCGCCAGCGCCACGCATTCCAACGACGTGGCGGCCAGGGAGCTCGCGGCCTTTGTCGGCTGGCTGCTCTCGCGCGGGACGCAGGCCGATATGCCGGGGCGCGGGCGAACCTTCAGGCGGAGGGCCGCCCTCTTCTGGCCGATATGGCCGATGCCGGAGGTGGTGGACGAGGTCTTCCGCGTCGTCTACGTCGACGGCATCTGGATCGCGCGCGACTGCGTGGTGCTCATAGCCTGCAGCGACGAGCACGTGCTGTCGTGGCACCTCGCGCGCGCCGAGACGACCGCCGCGTGGCGCTCGCTGCTCTCGCGCATCGCCCCGCCCGACATGGTGGTCACCGACGGCGGCAGCGGCTTCGCCTCGGCGGTCGCGGCCGAATGGCCGAGGACGAGGGTCCAGAGATGCGTGTTCCACGCGTTCTGCCAGGTCAAGAGGCATACGACGTCGAGGCCCAAGCTGCAGGCGGGCGTCGAGCTCTACGCGCTGGCCAGGGAGTTGCTGCATGTGGAGACGCTCCAGCAGGCCGACTGGTGGGTCGAGCGCTTCATGCAGTGGTGCGAGTTCTGGTCCGACTTCCTCGAGCAGAAAAGCCTGGTCGAAGGCCGCATGGCCTACACCCACCGCAGGCTGCGCGAGGCGAGGTCGGGGCTCGTCCGGCTCGTCAACGCGGGGACGCTGTTCACGTACCTCGACCCGGCGCTGTGCGCAGAGGGGCCGATGCCCGCCACCAACAACAGGATCGAAGGGGGCGTGAACTCCCAGCTCCGCGAGGTCCTGAGGAGCCACCGCGGCCTCACGAAGCTCAAGCGCGTCAAGGCCGTGTTCTGGTGGTGCTACCTGCATGTCGAATGCCCGAAGACGATGGCGGACACGCTGCGCGAGATGCCCACCGACGCCGACGTCGACCTGCTGAGGGAGCGATACGGCATGAGGGCCGAGGACGCCTCCCGTCCAGAGAAATGGGGAGAGGGCCTCGTGTGGGAGGAGCTCCACCACAAGACGAGATACCCGTTCCGAAACGAATGAATAATAGGCCCAGACACACTTTTTGTCCTATAGGCCTCATTATGCTGCGCTCACGCTGTGCGCAAGGAGCATCTTTCGCACCAGAATCATATGTCCGCTTACGGCGCTGCTATGCAGGTTCTTTGTAAGCGTTTTGCGCGTTTATCTGCAGCGTTGCTATGCCTGCTATAATTCTCGCCCGTATGTTTCCGCTTTGTCGACGAAAGGGTTTGCGTGAATCGTACCGAAGCGCTCAATATCCTTGGACTCGACGACGATGCGTCGGCGGCCGACATCAAATCGGCCTATCGCGAGTGCGTGCAGATATTGCACCCCGATCGCTTCGCGAATAATAAGAAGCTGCAAGATCGAGCGACTGAGCAATTCAAGCGTCTACAAGATGCCTATGAGTACCTCACGAGCGATCGTGCGGCGTCGAAACAGAGCCGCTCGTCTTCTCGCCCTCGCCAAGCCTACACGGCACGCGAGGCGAAAATCGCGGGTTTGGAAGCCGCGCGCACGCAGCTCATCGCCCAGCACGATGCTCTGTGCGACGAGCGCCGCAATTCCATCATCATGATTGCGGCCGGCGTCATTATCGCGCTGTTCTTGCGCCGCATCGTATGGGCGGCTGGCCTCGCGGGAACGTTGGTAATTTGGGGTATCGTCACGCTCACGGGAGCGTGCAAGAATATCGCGACGCTCAATGAGCACCTCGGCGAAATTGAGATGCAGAAGCGCCAACTGGAAGAGAACTGGGAAGAAGACTAAATGAAGCAAGAAAACCTTCGCAACGTGGCAATCATCGCGCACGTCGACCATGGTAAAACCACGATGGTCGACCGCCTTCTGGGCGCAGCCCACGTGTTCCGCGAGAATCAGCAGGTCGAGGAGCGCGTGCTCGACTCGAATGACCAGGAACGTGAGCGCGGCATCACCATTCTGTCGAAGAACATTTCCATCAACTACAAAGGCGTGAAGATCAACGTCATCGACACCCCCGGCCACGCCGACTTCGGCGGCGAGGTCGAGCGCGTGCTGAACATGGCCGACGGTGCCCTGCTCATCGTTGACGCATACGAAGGCCCCAAGCCCCAGACGCGTTTCGTGCTTTCGCATGCACTCGAGGCCGGCCTGCGCATTGTGGTGGTTGTGAACAAAATCGACCGCCCGAATGCCGACCCCGAAGCCGCCGTCGATAAGGTGTTCGACCTCATGGTCGAGCTTGGCGCTTCCGACGAGCAGCTCGATTTCCCGGTTGTTTACGCTTCGGCCGTGAATGGCTACGCTCGCTACGAATACGACGACGGCAACATGGACATGATTCCGCTGCTCGATACCATTTTGAAAGAAATTCCTGCGCCCGACGTTGACGCCGATGGCCCGGTTGCGATGCAGGTGTGCACCGTCGACCACAGCAGCTACGAAGGCCGCATCGGCATTGGTCGCTTGCATAGCGGCACCATTCACGAGAAAGACCTCGTGCTCGTGGTTCCCTCCGAGGGCGAGCCGTACAATGCCCAGATTCGCAAGGTGTACACCTTTGAGAATCTTGGCAAGGTTGAGGTCCCTGAGGCCCATGCAGGCGACATCGTTGCTGTTATCGGCATTGAGGCTGCCGACATCGGAGATGTGATTACCGATCGCGAGAACCCGGTCGAAATGAAGCCTATCGCTGTCGAAGAGCCCACCATGGCCGTTGTGTTCGAAGCTTCCACGAGCCCCATCGTGGGTCGTGAGGGTGACATCGTTGGCGCCCGCCAGCTTAAAGAGCGCCTCATGCGCGAAAAGGAATCCAACATTTCCATGCGCATTGACGAGACGGAAGACAAGAGCGGCGTTCGCGTCGCTGGTCGTGGCGTTCTGCACCTGTCTGTTCTTATGGAAACGATGCGCCGCGAGGGTTTCGAGTTCCAGGTTGGTCGTCCTCAGGTCGTGTACAAGACCGACGAGCACGGCAACAAGCTTGAGCCCATCGAGGAGGCAACGCTCGACGTTCCCAACGATTACTCGGGCAAGGCTATCGAGGTTATGGGCACCGCCGGCGGCATCATGGAAGACATGGCTTCCGACGAGACCATGACGCACCTCGTGTTCCGCATTCCGTCACGCGGCACCATGGGCCTGAAGACGCGCATCCTCAACGTGACCCACGGCGAGGGCGTGCTGTTCCATCACTTCCGCGAGTACGGTCCGTACACCGGCGAGATGCAGGGTCGCAAGAATGGCGGCATGATCGCCATGAGCACCGACAAGGCTGTTGCGTACGCTCTTGACACGCTGCAGCAGCGCGGTCGCCTGTTCGTGAAGCCGGGCGACGAGTGCTATGAAGGCATGATCGTCGGCGAGTCGGCCAAGGAAGGCGATATGGTCGTGAACGTGTCGAAGACCAAGAACCTGGGCAACCAGCGCTCTTCGACCGCCGATAAGGCTATCCAGCTTACCCCGCCGGTGACGTTCACCCTCGAAGAGGCTCTGGAGTACATCGAGGACGACGAGCTCGTCGAGGTCACGCCGCAGTCCATTCGTATGCGCAAGCGCCTGCTTTCCGCAACCGACCGCCGCAAGGCCAACAAGAACTAGCGAATTCCATTTCGCCGCTTTGAGACCCGCCCGCGCATACGGGCGGGTCTTTGCATATACACGCATTTATTCCCATGCGCCGAAATGCCCTATTTGCCGTATATGGCCGTGCATTTTGGGCGTTCGCGTGGTGTGCGTGTGGGTGTATTGTGACGGCGTTAAACCCGTTTTTCGCCTGTGGGAAAATACTGGCCCGTACACAAAGGGCAAAAGCGAATGCGGCATGGGGAGAGTTTAGGCCGCGTCCCGTTTACCCTTGCCCATAAGAGAAGGTAGGGCTTAATGAAGAAGATGAACTTCTTGAAAATCGCCTGCGCTGCGGCGCTTTCCGCCGCATGCTGTTTTGCCGCCGTTGGCTGCAGCCAGACGAAAAGCGATTCCGGCGACGTGTCGGTGAGCGATACGTCCGAAGGCGTTGCTGCCACGGTCAATGGCACGGAAATCGGCGAGAAGGCCGTGACTTCGTACATCGCAAACTTCCGCAGCATGTCGAATCTTGAGTCCGACGCCGACTGGGCACAGTGGCTCGTCGACAACAATTACACTGCGGCCGACATTCGCGAGGAAGTCATCAACTATTACGCGAGCCAGGAACTCATTCGACAGGCTGCCGAGGAAAACGACATTAAGGTCGAGTCTTCCGAAATCGATTCCCAGGTGCAGCAGATGCGCTCTTACTACGATTCCGATGAAGATTGGGAAAATGCGCTGAAGCAGATCGGCACCACTGAGTCGCAGTATCGCTCGCTGCTCGAGATTTCCATGCTTCAGCAGGCTCTTCAGGAAAAGGTTGCCCAGCCGGAAGACCCCACCGATGAAGAGCTTCTGCAGTACGCCCAGATGTATGCCACTTACTACAACGGCGCAAAGAAATCGAGCCACATCCTGTTCAATTCCGATGACGAAGCTACCGCCCAGGAAGTGCTCGACAAGATTAACTCTGGAGAGCTCGACTTCGCTGAGGCCGCAAAAGAGTATTCTCAGGATGAAGGCAGCAAGGAAGACGGCGGCAATGTTGGTTGGGATAAGCTGACGTCGTTTGTCGATGAGTATCAAACCGCGCTCGATGGCCTTGAGGAAGGCCAGGTTTCCGGCCTGGTAACCTCGAGTTATGGCATCCATATCATCAAGTGCACCCAGGTGTTCAACGCTCCTGAGGAAGTCACGTCGATCGACCAGCTTCCGTCTGAGTTCATGGATTCCATCAAGTCCACCCTTGAGTCTTCTGCCAAGCAGCAGGCTTATTCGCAGTGGTATCAGGACTACAAGAGCAATGCCGACATTCAGATCAACGACATGCCGAGCGGTCTTGTCTACGATGTAAGCCTCGATGGCGTCGAACCTTCGAGCACGTCCGCTTCGACGGAATCTGATGCAAGCACTTCCGCCGACTCTTCGACTGAATCTTCGGCCGAGAACGCCTCGACTGAGTCTTCTCAGCCCGCTGAGGCAAAAACCAACTAGGTGCAACAACGCACTCAATCAAGAAACCCGCTTCGGCGGGTTTCTTTGTTAAAGACTTTAGTCTGGCGCGCGCGTAGCCGCGCCAAGAAAACCGCCCGCTATGCGGGCGGACGACAATCCGCTTTACAAAGCCACCCTTTCGCCCGATATTGACGATTGTTCAGGCCGTCAAGATTTCGAGACGAAAGGGTGTGAAGGCCATGGCGCAGAAAGCGTACAGCCTGGCGCACACGAAGTGGATGTGCAAGCGCCACATCGTGCTCGCGCCGAAGTATAGGCGCAAAGTCATCTACAACCAAATCAGGAAGGACATAGGGGAGATACTCAGGAAGCTCTGCGAGTACAAGGGCGTCGAGATAATAGAGGGGCACCTGATGCCCGACCACGTGCACATGCTGGTGGCCATACCGCCGAAATACAGCGTGGCGAGCGTGATGGGATACCTGAAGGGCAAGAGCTCGCTGATGATATTCGACAGGCATGCGAACCTGAAGTACAAGTTCGGCAACAGGAAGTTCTGGGCGGAGGGCTACTACGTGTCGACCGTCGGGCTGAACGAGGCGACGATCGCCAAGTACATCAGGGAGCAGGAATCCCGCGACATCGCCCAGGACAAGCTGAGCGTGAAGGAATACGAGGACCCGTTCGGCAGGAAGTGACTGCCGGCCGGTTTCGACCGGCTCCATGGGTCAAACCGCTATTGGGCCTGAACGAAGCGAAGGCCGGCGCCTTGAGGCGCTGGCCGGCATCCAAGGGTTATACCCTAAGAGCAAACCACCCGCTATGCGGGTGGTCTTGATTCCCTTTGGCAAAAAGCGGATCGCGCGTGCGGCTCAGGAGGGAATCGTGCATATCGAATCGGAATCATCGTTTGACGTGGTCGTCGTTGGCGGTGGCATTGCCGGATGCTGCGCGGCGATTGAGGCGGCGCGCGCTGGCGCTTCGGTGTGCCTCGCGAGTGCGTCGGGCGTCTTTTCCGGCTCGAGCTTCTATCCAGGAACGTGGGGCTTGGGGCTTGTCGGGCCTCGCGACGCGTCCGATATCGACGATATGGTCGAGACGATTCTGCACGTCGGCCGCGGCGCTGCCAATGCGGCGCTCGTCGACTCGTTCGTGCGGGGTATTCCTGAGGCTATCGCCGCGCTTGAAGCGATGGGCGTTTCTTTGAAGCGACCCGCGAATCCCGATGAGCCGCAATACATTCCCTGCTTCGACCATTCGCTGCGCATGTGGCGCGGGCTTGAGCGCGATTCTATGAAACGCGGCTTTGAACAGGCTCTTTGCGAAGGGGGAGTTGTTCGCTTCGACGGGTGCGAGCTGCTCGATATCGCCATGGATGGTGGATGTACGCGCGGCGCGCTGTTCTTCGACCGCTCTGCCAAGCGGTTTCGCGCGGTGTCGTGTGGGGCAATCGTGCTCGCGGGAGGCGGTGTGGCCGCGCTTTTCAAGCGCAGTCTTTCTGCTTTTGGCAATTCCGCAACGGTTCAGGCGATTGCCGTGCGCTGTGGCGCTCGCTTGGTGAATTTGGAATTCATGCAAATCATGCCGGGGCTCGTGGCGCCGCGGCGCAACATCGTGTTCAACGAGAAAGCGTTTCGGTTCGCGCGTGCCTGGGACACGTCGGGCGAGCCGATTGCGCGTGATGTTCTTGAGGCTCGCAGCGAACATGGGCCGTTTTCGTGCGAGCGAGCCGGTGCGCCGCTCGATTTCGCCATGGAGGCGTGCGGCGATGAGGGCATGGAAATCGCGTGCGACGTGGGTGATGGCTCGCCGGAATTCGTGCGCGCGTTTTCCGAATGGCTCGAGCGGGAATGCAGCGTTTCAGCGAGCGCTCCTGCGCGTATTGCGCCGTATGCGCACGCGTCGAATGGCGGTATCACGATTGACGAGCATGGCTCGTGCGGCGTGCCGGGCCTGTTCGCGGCCGGCGAATGCACGGGCGGCATGCACGGTGCCGATAGGATCGGCGGCCTCGCGAGTGCGAATGCGTTGGTTTTTGGCCGCCGCGCGGGCGTTGCCGCGGCGAAATTCGCGAGGGGGTTTGTGGGCGAGCGCGCGGGCGGGAGCGCGAATGCGCGCAGCGAAACCTCCGGTTTCGCAAGCGTGGACACACTGGCTTCGGGTTGCGGGCTCGATGTGGGAAGCTGCAGAGATTCCGATGCGGAAGGAATCGCGACCAAAAGCGATTCCCGCAACGGCCGTTGCGCAGGAGGCTCTCGTTTCCGATCGCGCTGTGGGTCGGTTTCGTTTGAAGTCGAGGAACGCGCATATCCTGCAAGCGGCGCGGTGCTTCGCGAATTGCGCGAAACGATGTCGACGCATTGCATGATTTCCCGCGATGCCGACGGGCTTAAGGCGGCTGCAAATGCGATTTCCGCTCTTCAGGAACGCGTTGGGGAAGCGGCTTGTGCGCCTGTGGCCTCGTTTGGGTCTGAATCTGGGCCTGCTTCTGAGCTTATGTCTGCGTCGGGGCTCGCGCCTTCATCTTCGCCGTGTTCCGATGCCGCGTCGATTGCTGCCACTATGAGGATTCGCTTACAGCTCGAAACCGCAAGCGCGACGGTTGCGGCAATGCTCGCGCGCAAAGAAAGCTGCGGCTCACACTATCGCAGCGACGCCGCTCGATAGCCGGCAATGCGATCCATTGGCCAACGGTGCCGCTTGGTGATGTGGGGTTGTTGTTTGACACCGTAGTGCCGCTGCCCGGAGCGTGACGATGGTGGCTGGCGGTGCGGCGCTGTCGAGTCGCGGATTCGCGGGAGCGAGGCGGCATCTGCGCGTGATTCTGTGGGGGAATCGACAACGCTCGGGTTTGAGTTTCTGCGTGAATCCTGCAGCTATCGAGCATGATTTTCGCGGTGTTTGGAAATGGTTTTCGTACTATTTGGGCATGAAAAACGTCGCTTTCAAACATGAAAATCGCGGCTTTCGAGCATGGATTTTGCAGTTTTAGGGCACGAATCTCGCGGCCTTCAGG